>NZ_JBQCWB010000007.1:0-122586 GCF_051957775.1 Neisseria sp. P0016.S008 | reverse complement strand
CGACAAATTGGCTGCCGCAGGTGTCAACGTCAACAACGGCTTCGGCAACCTGCTTGCCAATTTGGACAAACTGGATGAGGACACCCGCGCAGCCGTTGAAGCTGAAATCGCCGCCGTTTACGCCGCCAACCCTGATTTGGCCATGGTTGATTCCGACAAAGGCATCACCAACCTGCACGTTCCTAGCGATGTCATCGTCGATGCTTCTATGCCTGCGATGATTCGTAATTCCGGCCGCATGTGGGATAAAAACGGCAAAGCGCAAGACACCAAAGCCGTCATTCCTGACAGCAGCTACGCCGGTGTTTACCAAGCAACCATCGATTTCTGCCGCGAACACGGCGCATTCGATCCGACAACCATGGGTACGGTTCCTAACGTCGGCCTGATGGCGCAAGCAGCCGAAGAATACGGTTCGCACAACAAAACTTTTGAAATCGAAGCCGACGGCCAAGTTCAAGTCGTTGATGCAGCAGGTAATGTCCTGATGCAACACGACGTTGAAGCCGGCGACATCTGGCGTATGTGCCAAACCAAAGACGCTCCGGTTAAAGACTGGGTACAACTCGCCGTCAACCGCGCCCGTCTGAGCAATACACCAGCCGTATTCTGGCTCGACGAAAACCGTCCGCACGACAAGAGCCTGCTCGCCAAGGTTAAAGCTTACCTTGCCGAACTGGATACCAACGGCCTCGACATCCGCGTCCTCGCTCCTGAAGAAGCCGCTAAATTCAGCTTGGGCCGTCTGAAAAACGGTGAAGATACTATCTCCGTAACCGGTAACGTCCTGCGCGACTACCTGACCGACTTGTTCCCAATTTTGGAACTGGGTACCAGCGCGAAAATGCTGTCTATCGTTCCATTGATGAATGGCGGCGGTATGTTTGAAACCGGCGCGGGCGGTTCTGCACCGAAACACGTTCAACAATTCCTCGAAGAAAACCACTTACGTTGGGACTCTTTGGGCGAGTTCCTCGCGCTTGCCGTATCGTTTGAACATCTGGCGCAAAAAACCGGCAACGCCAAAGCCCAAGTCCTCGCTGACACTTTGGATGCAGCCACCGAAAAACTGCTGTTGAACGACAAATCGCCTAAACGCAAAGCGGGCGAACTCGACAACCGCGGCAGCCATTTCTACCTCACCCTCTACTGGGCGCAAGAATTGGCAGCGCAAGACAAAGATGCCGAACTGAAAGCCGCATTTGCGCCATTGGCAGCCGCTTTGACTGCCAACGAAGCCAAAATCGTTGAAGAACTCTCTGCCGTACAAGGCAAAGCGGTCGACATCGGCGGCTACTACGCAGCCAACCCTGAAAAAGCCGCGCAAGCGATGCGTCCAAGCGCAACCTTTAATCAGGCCTTGTCAGCCTTATAATTAAAGCAATAAAAGGCCGTCTGAACTTTCAGACGGCCTCAAACCTTATGGAAACACAATGAAAAAAACCATTCTTTCTCTTACTCTCCTCATCAGCGCTCCGGCTTTGTGGGCATTTTCCCCTGCCGAATTGGCACAAACCCTGCAAAAACCGCAAAACGTGCAAGGCAATTTTGTCCAACAACGCCAGCTCAAATCCCTCAGCAAACCCATGACTATCAGCGGCAGTTTTACCCTTGTCCCACAAAAAGGCCTGCTCTGGAAAATGCAAAAACCATTTGAAACCACCCTGCGCGTGCGTTCAGACGGCATCATGCAATGGAACGGCAGCCAATGGGTCAACCCAAACGCCAGCAAGCTCAACGGCCAAAGCCGCCAAATCAAACTCTTCCTCGACCTTTTGGGCGGTAATACCCAAGGCTTGGAAAAACAATTTGATTTGAAATTAAACGGCAATGAGAAAAAATGGACGTTGACCTTAACTCCGAAAACCGCCATTACCCGTCAAATCTTCAACCGTATCGAAATCAACGGCGATACACTGGTGCGTAAAATCGAATTGGACGAAAAGCAAGGCGACAAAACCACCATGCAGTTCAACCAAATCCAAACCGATAAAGCCTTGGACAGCTTCAGCCGTACCGCCCTCTAAATTGTCTATTCCAACAAAAGGCCGTCTGAAAATAGATTTCAGACGGCCTTTTATATTAATCGGCTGAAGGCTGCTGCCCTTTTCTTTCCGCCTTTCTGGCTTCGCGAATGGCTTTAAGTTCGGCCTCTTTTTGTCTGGCTTTTTTCAGCCAAGTTTCCCATTGGTTTGGCGTTTCCAACGTGATTCTGCCAATTTTGCCTTCGCGGAAATCAGTCAGGATATTTTCGGCGGCCTTTTGGTAGTTGATCCGTCCGCCGCTCAAAACCGCACCGCGTTTCTTTGCAATCCACTCCAGCCAAGAAGTATCATCCCAATGACTGCTTGGATCTTTGTCGGCTTGATAGCGCTCTTGCAACAGAACCAGATAATGGCGGCGGAGGTAATCCAAAAGCTCAAGTGCCACTTCCTCTTCATCCAACGCGTTGCGTCCGACTGCACCGCCGGCCGCAAGGTTGTAGCCGCCTTCTTCAACGATAATTTTTGGCCACAACATACCCGGGGTATCGTAAAGCCAGAAATCGTCAGCAAGGAAAAGGCGCTGTTCGGCTTTGGTAATACCGGGTTCATTACCGGTTTTGGCAGATTTTTTACCGATCATGCCGTTAATCAAGGTGGATTTGCCGACGTTGGGAATACCGCAAATCAGGACACGCAGCGGCTTCTCGATACCTTGGCGATGCGGAATCATGGCGCGGCAGGCTTGGGTAATTTTGCCATGCGCGCCGGTTTCGGAAGAATCAAGCGCAATCGCGCGGGTATCTTGGCGGCTGTTATAGTGTTCGAGCCAAACTTTAGTGCGCTCGGGATCGGCAAGGTCTTGCTTGTTTAAGATTTTGAGTTTGGGCTTACCTTTGGACAACTGGGCAAGCAAAGGGTTTTCGCTGGAAGCAGGCATACGCGCGTCCAACATTTCAATTACCATATCAACGCTTTTAATGCGTTCGGCAATGGCTTTTTTTGCCTTGTTCATGTGGCCGGGAAACCATTGGATAGCCATGTCTTTTTATTCTTTCTATTCGTATCTAAGGCCGTCTGAAAAATCATTGTTTTTCAGACGGCCTCGGTATTTGGATAATCGGTCAATCAGGATTTAGAGGTTACCATGCTCGTAACTGTAATAACCTGCTTCATCCATACATTGCTCAAACGTTTTGGATGAAGCGCCACGTTTGGTTCCATTTTGAACTTGTGATTTGCAGGTATTGATTTGGCGGGAAACTTCAGCTTCGCTTGCGCCGGTACGGTGCCAACGGTAAGCAGTGACGGGTTCTGTTGCACAGGCGGTCAAGATAAGCAGGGATAATGCGGTCAGACTGATTTTTTTCATGGTTTCTTCCTTTAAGGCCGTCTGAAACGGCAAGTTAGCGTCCTGCCAAGCTTTGAGCCTGACGGTGACGGACAAGGAGTTCGTAACGGCCTTTGAGTCGCTCGGCCAGTTTTTCCACAACATAAACGGAGCGGTGCTGCCCGCCGGTACAACCAATGGCAATCGTCACATAACTGCGGCTCTCTTGTTGCAGGCGCGGCAACCAGCGGCTAATAAAATGGTCGATGTCATCAACCATTTCTTGAGCCAACGGCTGCTGCCCCAAATAATCTTGAATGGGCTTGTCCATGCCGGTAAAGGGGCGTAATTCCGGATCGTAATACGGATTGGGCAGGCTGCGCATGTCAAACATAAAGTCGGCATTGTTGGGAACGCCGTATTTGAAACCAAAGGATTCAAGAATGACCAGCAAACCGACACGTTCAATATTGAGCCATTGTTGAACGGCATAACGCAACTGCTGTGCGTTCATTTTGGACGTATCGATACAATATGCGATGTCTCTAAGCGGGAAGAGCCATTCGCGTTCTTTTTGCAGGCTTTCCACCAAAGTCAGGTTTTGACCGGACAAAGGGTGTCCGCGACGGGTTTCTGAGAAGCGGCGAACCAAAACGCCCTCTTCCGCCTCAACAAACAGGACTTCGACTTGATGTCCTTCATTACGCAAATATTGGATTTGCTCTTGTGCTTCTTGGATATTGATACCGGAACGGATATCAACGCTGACACCGAGTTTGGTTTCATCGGCACGTTCGATATGGAGCGAGACCAACGACGGAAGCATTTCCAAAGGAAGGTTATCGACACAGTAATAGCCCAAATCTTCAAGCTGCTTGAGGGCTACGGATTTTCCTGAGCCGGATAAGCCGCTAATCAGGACGATTTTCATGGTTTTGTTCGTTTTCTTTGAGTTGTGTTTGATGGCGTTCGAGGAATTCTTTGGTGCTGTCTTTACCGCGCAATTGAAGGATGTAATTGCGCACTGCAGCTTCAACCAATACTGCTAAGTTTCGACCGATTGCAACAGGTAGGGTAACGGAACGGATGCTGACGTTGAGGATAGATTCAGTTTCGGTACGGATGCTCAATCGATCGAGTTGTTTCATGTATCCGTCGTCGGCCGGAACCAAATTGATAATCAGCTGGAGGATTTTTTTCGGACGGATGGAGGTTTCGCCAAAAATATGGCGGATATTGAGTATGCCCAAACCGCGTACTTCGAGGAAATCACGCAGCATAGGCGGGCAACGGCCTTCCAGCATTTCCGGGCCGGTACGGAAAAGTTCGACCGCGTCATCGGCAATCAGGCTGTGACCGCGCGAAATCAGCTCCAATGCCAATTCGCTCTTACCCAAGCCGGATTGTCCGGTAATGAGTACGCCCACTTCAAATACATCCAAAAATACGCCGTGCTTGATGGTGGAAGTAGCCAATGTACGTTGCAGATAAATCCGCAAAACGTCCATCAGGTGCGGGCTTTCCTGTTTGGAAGTCAGCAAGGGAATACTGTTGGTATGGCAATAATCGCGCAATTTGGGCGAAACAGGCAAGCCGTTGGCGACGATGACCAAAGACATGGGAATGTCGAAAAGTTCGCCGAAATCGTAGTTGAGTTCGCCCGTTTCCAAGCGGCGCAAATATTCGGCTTCAGCTACACCGACAACTTGAATTTGGTTGGGATGGATAAAGTTTAAGTGGCCGACCAAGGCCAAGACGGGTTTATCGGCTTCGACACCGATACGGTTGTCCGCGCCGGAATTACCGGCAGCCCAAGCGAGTTCGAGTTTGTGCTGATTATCGGAAAACAGGCGGCGGACGGATATGCTGGGCATGAATTACTCTTCGCTCAGGAGTGTGCGTACTTCTTCGGCAGAAGTAGCGACCATCAACGCTTCGCGGATGGCTTTTTGAGAGAATCTGCCGGCCAGTTTGGACAAGACTTCCAAATGTTCGCCGGTAGCGTTTTCAGGCACAAGCAGGATGAAAATCAGGGAAACGGGTTTGCCGTCGGGCGCATCAAAGGCAACCGGCTCTTTGGTGCGGATAAACACACCGGTGGCTTTTTTCACGCATGCGTGACGGCCGTGAGGAATCGCCACCCCCTGCCCCAAACCGGTCGAACCAAGCTTTTCACGGGCAAACAGGCAGTCGAACACGTTGGTATTCGGTAATTCTGCTTCATTCTCCAGCAGCTGTGCGGCCTCTTCAAACAGACGTTTTTTGCTGCTGACTTCCAAATCCAAAACGATATGGGACAAAGGTAAAATTTCGCCAATCAGGCTCATGTGTATCTCTTTTAAATGTCGCAAAACAATGGGATTGTACCGATTGTCGGTGCAAATCTCAATCCTGAAGGCGTAATTTACACTCGCCCTGCTAACATTTTCCATGTTGTTTTTGATATTTTTTAACGAGCTAAAAATAATCCAACTGCTTGCTTATATTGAATTTAAAGTGAAAATGCTATCAATAGCCAAACTATGATTCAAATGAAAAGGGGTATGCCCGGCATACCCCTCTTCCCTTTCTTTTCAGACGGCCTCAGCCTAGTTTTTTTAAAACAGTTTGGAAACCAAAAACGACCAAAAATAATGGCAGACCAATCCGCAAAACCACGCCAAACCGATGCGGTTGTTGGCCAAAAACGTTTGGAAGCACAACTGGCGATTGCGCGTACGGATGACAACATATTGCTGATACTGCCAATAAACAGTTATCGGCAATATCAACCAATACGGCCAAGTTGCACCGATTTTAATACCCAACACCGCCATCAATACCGTAAACCAAAAATGGCAAAGCATAGAGGCAGTAATGTCGTGATGGCCAAATGTGATTGCCGAAGTTTTAATGCCGATTTTCAAATCGTCTTCTTTGTCCGCCATGGCATAAATTGTGTCGTAAGCCAACGTCCATAAGGCATTGGCGGTAAACATCAGCCACGCTTCGGGAGGCACTCGGCCTTGCACGGCGGCAAAGGCCATGGGAATGCCGAACGAAAATGCCAGTCCTAAATAAAACTGCGGCAACGGGAAAAAGCGTTTGGTAAAGGGATATGTGATGGCAAGGAACAAGGCCGGAAGGCTCATCAGCCAAGTAAAACGGTTGAGCGGCACCAAGCATAAAGCCGCCATAAGACACAGCATGACGGTCAAAAGTAGTGCTTCGGTTTTGGAAACCAAGCCTTTGGCAAACGGGCGGTTTTTGGTGCGCTCTACTGCACCGTCAAAATTGCGGTCGGCAAAGTCATTCACGACGCAACCTGCGCTGCGCATCAAAAATGTGCCTGCGGTAAAGGCAATAAAAATATCCGCGTCGGGAACGCCTTTAGACGCAATCCACAATGCCCAATAAGTCGGCCACAGCAAAAGCAGTGTACCAATGGGTTTGTCGACGCGCATCAGCTTAGCGTATATCACCATCCGTCCGACAGCGTAACGCGGTAGAATTTGTAAGAAAAAGCGCCTTATGTTCATTGATGTAATGTGTCGTTGTTTATATATCGATTCGGAAGGAAAGGCTTTTTTAGAGCCTTAACTCTTATTATAATTTATTGCCGTCTGAAATTAAACAGATCTTAACAATTTAGTTTATTGTATTATAATAGAATTATGACAAACATCGGTAATCGGTTTTATTTTCAGACGGCCTTAGCGGTATAAATCTATTAATTTCAATAAGAAATATTCTGTTAATTCCAATGTTTCGCCGTTCCAATCGAAATACGAACGGCGCGCGGTAACAGGCCGTCTGAAAGATGGATGGTCGGAATCTTCAAAACGAAGAAACTCAAAATTCGAACGTTTCAACGGCAATGTACCGTCAAACAGTCTCTCACCCAAAGGCTGCGTTCCGCAATCCAATAATTCTGTCCATAGACTGCTGTCCGGTCGGCACGCGCTTCTGGCTTGTATCACTGTTTCGTCGTCCAGTTTGAGCAAAACATCGCGCACAAAGATTTCGTCTCCGTTTTCCGCACCCTTCGTCAAACCCAAATACACTGGCTCAACTGAAAAACCCTTGCCGGAAGCACGCAAAGCAGCGGTTAGCGAAGAAACGGTCAGCAGATGTCCGACCTTAGACGACAAAAGACTTGAAGCTTCGGCATGTGAACAAAGCGTGCCACGCGGTATATCAAGCTTCATCAGACACCTCTGTCTTGGCCAACTCCTGCCATTTGGTTTCGGGAAACTCATCTTTCAGACGGCCTTTAAGATATTCCAAAGTATCGCCAGAAACAGTTTCATCTTTGCTGTCGTGAATATGGTTGAAAATCAGGCTGCGCAACTGAATGCCGTATTGTTTGAGCGCGGCGAAGCTGAGCAGAGTGTGGTTGATACTGCCTAGCCGTCCGCTGGTAACGAGGATGACGGGATAACCTTGCTGACGGATATAATCAATGGTTAATAAATTTTCCGTCAGCGGAACCATCAATCCGCCCGCGCCTTCGACCAAGACGATTTCGTATTGCGCCGCCAATTCTTGAGTGGCAGTACAGATTTTCTCTAAGTCCAAAGCCCTGCCGTCAAGACGGGCGGCGAGATGGGGAGAAGCCGGATAGCTGAAGATTTCGGGCATGGTCAGCCCTTGTTTGTCGGCTTCCTGCATGGGTATGCCCATAATTTTACGGTGGACGGCGATGTCTTCAGCGATGTCTTGGCAACCGGTTTGCACAGGCTTTTGCGTGATCACGCTTTTGCCCTGCTGCAATAATTGTTTTGCCAACACGCCGGTGGCGACAGTTTTGCCGATGTCCGTATCAATGCCGCTGACGAAGTAAACGCCTTTCATTTGCTGTGTTCCCTCAAAATTTGCACGGTTTTATCGGCAATTTCGGTCAAAAGGCCGTCTGAAATGATGTAAGGTGGCATCAGATATACCAGCCTGCCGAACGGGCGCACCCAAATGCCCTGCGCCACGCAGTCCGCTTGAAAACGCGCCATGTCCACGCCTTTTTCCAACTCGATCACCCCGATGGCACCCAAAACGCGCACGTCTTTCACGCCGCGAATGTCCCATGCGGTTTTCAGACGACCTTTCAGGATGCTTTCGATGCGGCGGATATTTGCCTGCCAGTCTTGGGACAAAAGCAGCTTGACCGAAGCGCAGGCAACGGCACACGCCAGCGGGTTCGCCATAAACGTTGGGCCGTGCATAAAAACGCCCGCTTCGCCGCGCGAAATCGTTTCGGTGACTTTTTGCGAAGTGATTGCCGCCGCCAACGTCATATAGCCGCCGCTCAAGCCCTTACCGATACACATAATATCCGGCACGACATTCGCGTGTTCGCAGGCAAACATCTTGCCCGTGCGCCCGAATCCGGTGGCAATTTCGTCAAAAATCAACACGATATCAAATTCGTCGCACAAATCGCGCAATCTGCGAAGATACTGCGGATGATAAAAATACATGCCGCCCGCGCCCTGCACGACCGGTTCTAAAATAAAGGCGGCGATATCCGCATGATGCGCTTCAAACAAGGCGCGGACAGGCTGCAAATCCGCCTCGTCCCATTCATCGTCGAAGCGGCTTTTCGGATTATCGACAAAATAACGCTGCGGCAGAGCGCTGCCGAAAATATGGTGCATTCCCGTTTCCGGATCGCAGACGGACATCGCGTTCCAAGTATCGCCATGATACCCGCGCCGCACCGTCGCAATATTCTGCTTCGCCGTCAAACCCCGCGCCTGCTGGTATTGCACCGCCATTTTCAGCGCGACTTCCACCGAAACCGACCCCGAATCCGCATAAAAAATACGGTCCAGACCCTGAGGCAAAATCCCGACCAACAACTTGCCCAATTCCACCGCAGGTTCATGCGTCAAACCGCCGAACATCACATGAGACATTTGCTTAATCTGCGCCTCAACCGCCTGATTTAAAAAAGGATGATTGTAGCCGTGTATCGCACACCACCAAGACGACATCCCGTCAATCAGCCGCGTGCCGTCCGCCAATTCAATATGCACGCCCTCCGCACGGCGCACCGGATAAACAGGCAACGGGTCGGTCATGGATGTATAGGGATGAAGCAAATGGGCGCGGTCAAAATCGAGCAGGGAGGAAGGTTCAGACATGTTGAAAACAATGGTTTGATTAGTTTCATTATTATATAACATATTTTCTATTTCAGACGGCACGTCTTCCGTACTGCATCAACGCCAATCCGCCCACCGCCGCCAAACAGCCGGCAACCAAGGAAACATGCAATGCCTCGCCCAAAAACCAAGCGGAACACAAAATACCGAATACCGGCACCAAAGTGATGTACGCCGCCGCGCTGCCTGCGCCCAAAGTCTTCACGCCTTCAAAATACCACGCATAGCTCAAAACCGTTGCGCCGACAGACAGGCCAATCAAAGCAAACCAGCCCCTGCCGTCCATTTCGGCAAGCATACCAAACGGCAGGCCGTCTGAAATCAACGCAGGCGGCAACAACATCATTGCACCCAGCCAAGCAGTGGCCACGGTGACCGTCAGCGCATCAATCCCCTGCAACACCGCCCTGCCTATCATCGTATAAGTAACCAAGCAGCAAAGGCTACAAAATACCAGCACTTCGCCCCACCCTATGCCACCGCCCGACAAAAACGCCGCAATCTCGCCATGCGTGACCGCCCATATCGAGCCTGCCACTGCCAACAACATACCCGACACAATCTTGCCGTTGAGTTTCTCTCCAAATAGCAAAGCCGCAAAAAACATTGTCAACACAGGATTAAACGTGACCAACACCGTCGCCCTTGAAGCAGGAATCCGTTGCAAACCCAGCATAGACAATACGGTAAAACCAAAAACGCCGAATGCCGCCGCCAGTGCCAACCCAAGCCATTGTTTGCGTGACAAAACCGCCAAAGTACGCAACCGATACCGTGCAAACAGCCAGCCCAAAAGCAAGATTGCCGCCGTCAAAAAGCGCAGCATACCGCCCGTTAAAGGCGGCAGTGCTTGTCCCAGCATCCGCCCCATCGGCCAAGATGCGCCCCAAAACGCCGCCATGCCCAATAGTTTTAGATGGATTGCTAAATGTTTCATGGTGATGGATAACTTGAATAATCGGTTTAGAAAGCGTACAAGCTCAGTTTGGAAGGATAAATTCCCTTAGCCGCCGATACTTGATAGAGTTTGCGCGGATAAAATACTACGCTGAATCATTACGGAAACAAAGGCCGTCTGAAAGACTGAAATCCAGCTTTTTCAGACGGCCTTTGCTACTCAATCAATAAGGCTTACAACTCAATGCCTTTGAGTTTTGCCACGGTATTGATGTCTTTATCGCCACGACCAGAGAGGTTGACCAAAATCACTTGGTCTTTGCTCATTTTCGGCGCGTTTTTCACCGCCCAAGCAACGGCATGGCTGGATTCCAGCGCAGGAATAATGCCCTCGAAACGGCAGAGCAAGTCAAAGGCTTCGAGTGCTTCGTCGTCTTTGGCAACGGTGTATTCGACGCGGTTGATGTCGTTCAAATGGCTGTGTTCCGGGCCGATGCCTGGGTAGTCCAAGCCTGCGGAAACGGAGTGCGTCCCCAAAACTTGACCGTTTTCGTCCTGCATCAGGTAGCTGCGGAAGCCGTGCAATATGCCGATGGGGGCTTTGCTGGTAATCGGTGCGGCGTGGTCGGGGGTATCCACGCCCAAACCGCCGGCTTCCACGCCGATGAGGCGCACGTTTTCTTCTTCGATATAAGGGTAGAACAAACCGATGGCGTTCGAGCCGCCGCCTACACAGGCAACGGCAACGTCAGGTTGGCGACCGATGGCTTCCAACATTTGTTCTTTGGCTTCATTGCCGATCACGCATTGGAAATCGCGTACCATTTCAGGATACGGCGCAGGGCCGGCGGCAGTACCGATGATGTAGAACGTATCATCCACACGCGCCACCCATTCGCGCATGGCTTCGTTCATCGCGTCTTTCAAAGTGCGGCTGCCGCTGTCAACGCTGACCACGTTCGCACCCAATAATTTCATGCGAAACACGTTCGGCATTTGACGTTGGATATCGTCCGCACCCATGTACACGTCGCAAGTCATGCCGAAACGTGCTGCAACGGTAGCAGAAGCCACGCCGTGCTGCCCCGCGCCGGTCTCGGCAATCACGCGTTTTTTGCCCATGCGGCGGGCGAGCAATGCCTGACCGATGGTGTTGTTGACTTTGTGCGCGCCGGTGTGGTTCAAATCTTCACGCTTCAGCCAGATTTGCGCGCCGCCCAAATGCTCGGACAATCGCGCGGCATGGTAAACAGGGCTGGGACGGCCGACATAGTGTTTCAAATCATGGCGGAACTCTTCCCAAAATGAAGGATCTTCTTTCGCTGCTTTATAGGCTTCTGCCAATTCTTGCAAAGCCGGAATCAGGGTTTCGGAAACGTACAGGCCGCCGTGTTCGCCGAAAAAGCCGTTCTCGTCGGGAGCGTGATAATTTTTCATGGGATTTTTCCTTGTTCGTTTTATGGTTTCAGACGGCCTGATTCAGTACAAGGCCGTCTGAAAGTAAAATTGTCAGCAATTATAGCCGTTTTCTATTCATCTTGTCGGCAACTAATTGAATAATAATATCAGCAGACAAAATAGGAACAACAGCGTACAGCTCGATGTTGCAATCAATGCCGTACCCAACGGCGGCGCGATATATTTTTCTTCGTTTTTGTTTCTCAGGCATAGTTTCAATGCCAACATCCCCAGCCACAGTGCCAGCAACCAACAACCCAGAAAGTTAAGCACAAGCAAAGCAATAATCAACTCATTGGTATTTATAGTGCTTATGTTCAAAAATATCCAATTAAGGCCGTTAACAGACATAATGACTGCAGATATTTGTATCACATACAAAAGCGTTCCGCCCAACAATACCTTGATATGCCATTGTTTGGCCTTCAGCCACACTGAGACGACATTAAAAAGCCACCACAAAGCCATAAACGTCATTAAAGAGATTTCATAACGGTCCATCGCTCTACTCCTGAAAAACAGTCAATCCAGCCGTTTCAAAAAAAGCCCGATATGCCGCCGCTTTTTTTGCCAAACTTAAAGGATAGGCACGCGAAGTCGAAGGCAGGCGCGTTAGGGTCAAATCACGTCCTGCATAAGGGAACGGTACTGTTTCACCTGTCTTCGGCATTTTCATGCCGTTTCCTTGAATCTTCAACAAAACTTCGGTTGCCTTGCCACCGGTGGTACAAAGATGGCAGCACTCAGGCATTTGCGCCAATACTGCCACCAAATCGACGGTTTCTATCACTTTTAAAAACTTATCCGAAGCATTGCCATGTTCGCGTATCGCCTTCAATACAGTCGGACAGGATGCAATCCCCTTCTCACTTAAAAACGCTTTGATTTTATCGGCATCAAACGCCTTTTCTCCCGGCTTTTGAAAATGCGCCGCATCGCCGAAAAACACCAGCCCATACACGCGCCACATATCGTTTTGAAAATTCGGATAATGAAACTGCATTGCGTGTTTTTCTTCTTTAGGCGGAAACGTCCCCATCATCATGACCGTTGCCTGCGGCGGCAACAAGGCTGCGAAGGGATGGGACTCAACGATTGGCTCTTGCATAGCTGTATTCCGGTTGCTTTTCATTCAAACAAATTTTCAGACGGCCTTTACCGCCTGAATAAACGCCGCCATTTTCTCCCTGCTCTTAACCCCGCCGGAGATTTCAACGCCGCCGGACACATCCACCGCCGCCGCGCCACTGATTTTCACCGCTTCGGCAACGTTTTCCGCAGTCAATCCGCCGGCAAGTATCCATGGTTTGCCGATATTGCCGTGCAACATGGTCCAGTCGAAACTTTGTCCCGTACCGCCGTACTCGGTCGGATGATAGGCATCAAACAGCAAAGCGCGGGCATTCGGAAATTTGGCACAGGCCGTCTGAATATCGGCAGCGGACTGTACGCGCACGGCCTTCAAATACGGGCGGTCAAACCGACGGCAAAAATCATCGTCCTCATCGCCGTGAAACTGAATCACATCTATCGGCACCTGACGCAAAATCTCACGGATGGTTTGCTCGTTTTCATTCACAAACAAGGCCACCACCGATACAAACGGCGGCAAATTTCTCACAACCGCCTGCGCCTGCTCAATACTCACAGCCCGTTTACTCTTGGCGTAAAACACCAGCCCGATGGCATCCGCACCCAATTCGGCCGCAGCCAGTGCGTCTTCAGGTTGGGTAATACCGCAAATTTTGGTGCGTATGGTGTTCATGGCGATGGCCTTTTTAAACAAATGGGTCGGATATTATATAGTTAACAAACACAAAGTTTAAGGCCGTCTGAACATGAAATATCAAGTTCAGACGGCCTTAAACTTCAAAACAACCATCAGCCGATAATATTGGCGGCCGTCAGCTGCGCAGCATCTTCGTTGTAGAAACGCACGAACTCTGTGCTGCTTTAGGCTCTGCTTGATATACAGAATATCATACCGATAATTACTAATAACTTTGTAATTATTTTTCTCTTTTCTATTTGCCTATTATTTAATCAAATTTAGTTTATTCTTTATTATCAATAATTAAACCAAACTATCCACAATTGGATTCACACAAAATTTGGATAATGCCCATCAAACAAAAATATCAAGGCCGTCTGAAAAAGACTTTCAGACGGCCTTTTATCCTTTTTACTCAAACGGTTTCTTCTGCCAATAAAACTTATCCTTTTTCAGACGGCCTTGAAATATATCGCCCTGTCCCAAAGCAAACACCAACGCGCCTGACAAATCCGTTCTCAACAAAGTAATGCCGTGTGCGCGGACACGATTTTGTACGGCAACGGTCGGATGTTTGTAGGCATTGGCATAGCCGCTGGATGCCACGGCATATTGCGGCGAAACCGTATGCAAAAAGCTGCCCGACGAAGCCGTGCTGCTGCCGTGATGTCCCAATACCAACACTTGGCTATACAGCGCATTGTCGTATTTCTCAATCAAACCGGCCTCGCCCTTTACGCCCAAATCACCGGTTATCAACAAGGCTTTGCCGTTTGCCACAACACGCAATACGCAGCTTTGGTCGTTATCTTCCTTGCCGGAATTTTCAGACGGCCGGAGCAACTCGAAATCTACGCCGTCCCATTGCCATTTGTCTTCTTGGCAAAACTCTGCATTCGGATAAAACTCAGGTTGTCCGGCAAGCAATTTATCGGTACCGACAGCCGCTACACTTTGAAAACCGCCGTCATGGTCAATGTCATGGTGCGACAAAATCAGGCTGTCCAAACGGCGCACACCCATAGCATTCAAACTCGGCACAATACCTGTTTGCGCCACTTGCTCCGTTCCCGTATCAAACAAAAGATTGCGGTTACGCGTTTGTATCAACACCGATAAACCTTGCCCTGCATCCATCACCGTAACCCTTGCCACCCCCTCCTCCAGCTTGGCAGGACGGTAAAACACAAAGCCCAATAAAACCAGACATGCCCAAGGTTTTAAGCCCATTCCTTTAGGCAGCAATAACAGCAAAGCCGCCATCATCGCCAACACCAGCAAAGGCACGGGCGCCGCTGCGACGGCAAATTCAGGCGATACCGTAGCCAGCCATACCAAACCACGTAAAGTATATTCCGCCCAAAATGCCGCTACCAACTGGACAAGTTCAAACGGAAAAACCGAACCCAGCAAAGCCAACGGCGTCAACACCCAAGAAAACCAAGGAATAGCCAGCGCATTAACCAACGGACTGAGCAAAGGTAACGAAGCAAACAAATAGCCCAGTAATACCACCGACAATACCGTCGCCGCCCATTGCCCCCGTACAGCCAAACGCCAACCCGACTCTTTCAGACGGCCTGATGAAGCCCAAATCAAAGCAGCAACCAAACCGAAAGACAACCACGTTCCCACGCCCAATACAGCCAACGGATCCAACAGCAAAACAACGGCCAAAGCCTGCCACCACGCCGTCCAGCCCGAGCCGCCACTGCCACGCCACCATGCCCACGCAAACGCAGCCAACATCAACACACTGCGTTGCGTCGGCACGGAAAAACCGGCCAAAAGCGCATAAAACAAAGCACCGGCAACACCGCCGGCCAATATCCACACACGCGGTTTCGCCGGAATCCACGGCAAATAACGGAAAATTCGCTTGATCAGCCAGGCAAACAATACCGCCACCATCGTCACATGCAAGCCCGAAATACTGACCAAGTGCGTCAGTCCCAAAGGACGGAATGCCTGCCACAAAGGCGGCCGCAATGCCGACTGCTCGCCAATACTCAAAGCACGCATCAGCCCTATGCCGTCTGAAAACTCAGGATACTTGTTCGCCGTTCTCTGCCAACTCCGGCTTACCGCATCACGCATATTAGCCAAACCGAAACCGCCACCTTGCCGCACGGGTTTCCTGTCACGCCCCAAAGTACCCATGCCATCGATACCATTGGCCAAAGCCCATGTTTCACGGTTCAAACCGCGCACATTCACTTCACCAATCACCGGCTTCACCCGCGCCGATACAGACCACCGACTGCCCACCGCCCAATCACGCCGCTGATAATCCGACAACATCAAATCAAAAGCCTGCCCCTGTTCATCCCAAGCCCTTGCCGCAAACTGCACACGCCGTCCATCATCACGCGGCATATCCGCCACTTCAACCGTTAAAACTTGAGCTGCTGCTTTATCCACAGGCCATTGCTTAGACAAAGCCAGTTGGGTTCTCCACACGCCAAACGCCATGCCCACACAGACGGCCAGCACCAACCAAGCTACAGCAAATCTTCGACACAACGCAAGCGCGCCAATGATTACAGACAACCAAGCCCACCATGGCGGTACAAACGGCAACGCAAACGAAAGCACTACACCCACCACCCAAGCAGGCAACACAAACCGCCACGCCATGAACGTTTTCCCTTAAATTATGATTATTAGATATGTAATAATAAATGCTTTTAGCAGATTATGACAAATGCCAACCAGCATTAGCAGATAAAAGATAGGTTCAAATCATTTCAAAACCGATAGACGCAAAAAAGCGCAATCTGAAACAGATTGCGCTTTTTTATAAACTGGCACGCCCACGGGGAATCGAACCCCGGTTACCGCCGTGAAAGGGCGATGTCCTAACCGCTAGACGATGGGCGCGGAGATTTTCTGTGGCGCACCCGGAGCGATTCGAACGCCCGACCCTCTGGTTCGTAGCCAGATACTCTATCCAACTGAGCTACGGGTGCATCAAGAAAGATTTGAATTATAAAGAGAGGGCTATTTACTGTCAAGCGTTTTATTTGGAAAACTTGCAGACAGCGTGTAAAATGCGCATTTGCTATTGAATTTACAGAGAATAAAATGTCAGATTTCGCACGCTGGCCGCTCTTATCCGAAGCATTTTCCCGTTTGGGACGGCCTGTGGTCGTGGTGGATTTGGAGACGACCGGTGGAAATTTCTATCAAGACAGGATAACGGAAGTTGCCCTTGTTCGTTTTGAGCAAGGACGCGCCACACATTACGAGCAATTGGTCAATCCTTGCCGCAGCATTCCCGAATTTGTTGCCAGGCTGACCGGAATTCATGATGAAACGGTGAAAAACGCGCCTGTCTTTGCCGATATTGCAGCCGATTTGTTGCCGCTATTGCAAGGTGCAGTGGTTGTTGCACACAACAGCCGCTTTGACTACACCTTCCTGCGCCACGAGTTTGCCCGTATCCATACTGACTTTGCCGCACCCTCGCTCTGTACGGTTCAACTGTCTCGCCGCCTGTATCCTGAGTTTTACAAACACAGCCTCGACAGCATTATCGAACGCACCGGCATTCAGACGGCCAACCGCCACCGCGCCATGACCGATGTTGTCGCATTGTGTGATTATCTCGAATTAAGTCTGACAGAAAAAAATCATCAACAATGGGACGAACACGTCCGTGTATTGATGAATCCGAAAATGTTGCCCACTTGGCTGCCTGATGCGCTTGCCCAACAGCTCTATGCCCTGCCTGACAGTTACGGCGTATTGGTTTGGCTTGACCATTTCGGCAAAGCCCAAGCCATTGAAGCACATGAACGTGCATACAGCGAAACCGCCACCCTGTTGCACAGCAAAAAACTGCCGCCGCATATCAAAGCCGCAACCTCCATCCGTTTTATTCCGGCAGTCGGGCAGCTCCATACATTATGGCTCAAAGCCCAGACCATGCAGGAATACCAACTGATGCCGTCTGAAAAGTCCACATCGTTTTCTACCGTCCGCTTTATTGCTGACGAACACGGCAGCCTTCAAGCACGCATTGTCTTGTTAAACAGCGGCACCAGAAACTGGCGCCCTTACGGTTTGTTTGCCCACAAAAAAGCAGCCAAACGCGCTTTGACGCAATGGTCGCAAGAACACAGACTCTGCCCAGATTCGCTCAACATTTTGCCGACCAGCTACGCAAAGGGCGAACCCTGCCCAGTCGAGGCCGTCGGCAAATGCAACGGCGACTGCCGCCAGCCAAACGGCATCAAACATCAAAACCAACGCATTACCGAGCTTGCCGCCCTACTCCCCGTAACCGATTGGGGCAAAGCGCACGAAATTGAGATTACCGAAACCGATCCCCTGACCGGAAACAGCATTACCCTGCTCTGCGCCGGCGGCGCGTTGGCTTTGCCTGATGGAAGCTGGTATTTCGACAGCAGCCTGCCTATCGTGATTAAAAACAAATTCAGGCAAGACAAAGAAAATATCCGTTTGATTGCTTAAAACAAGGCCGTCTGAAAACCAAATCTTCAGACGGCCTATTGTGAATAACTTTCCGCTTTATTCTCAAAACAAAAACTGCCTAAATTTTAATCAGAACTTATTTTTATAATAGCAATCAAATACTAAACCAATTTATACACAAGCTGTTCACACAATTTTCAATGAAAGCTGTGTATACCCAGCCCGACGAGTAAACCATGAACAACCCTGAAATCATCTTTTTTGACATCGACGACACCCTCTACCGCAAATACACGGATACCCTGCGCCCTTCGGTTGCCCAAGCTATGCGCGCATTGAAAGCCAAAGGCATTTTGACTGCCATTGCTACCGGCCGTCCTGAAGCCGCCTTTCCCACCAAAATCAAAGCCTTGATTCAAGAATGCGGTATCGACATGCTCGTTACTATCAACGGTCAATATATTTCCTTTCACGGCGAACCCCTGCAAAGCTACCCCTTGGACATTGCCGACATCGAAACCGCCATCAACCTGCTTGAACAACACAAAATAGACTACGCCTTTGTCAACAACCAAGAAATTGCCGCTTCCTCACATTCGCCGCGCGTTGTCGAAGGTTTATCGCATATCCTGCCCAACTTCCTGACTGACAAAGAATATTTCCGCAAACAACCTGTTTATCAAATGTTGGTCTTTGTGGATAAGGAAGAAGAAAAAATCCTGCACCCACTAACCCAGCAACAAGGCTTCAAATCCGTCCGCTGGCATGAATATGCTGTGGACCTGCTGCGCAAAGAAGGTTCAAAAGCACGCGGCATCGCCCACGCAGTGGAAAAACTGGGCATTGATATGAGCAAAGTAATGGCATTCGGCGACAGCTTCAACGACTTGGAAATGCTGTCAACCGTCGGATTTGGCGTTGCCATGGGCAATGGCGAAGAAGCAGCCAAAGCTGCCGCACAATTCGTCTGCCCAAGTGTCGATGAAGACGGAGTACTGCGTGGCTTGCAAGACTTAGGCGTAATTTAAAACATCAAATCAAAAGGCCGTCTGAACATTTTTTCAGACGGCCTTGTTCTATCTATAAACTTTCTGCTTACTTTGGCAATACCAAAAAGCTAATCAGCAATTCTTTAAATACGAATCCAAACACACCCAAGCCTAAAACTAAGAAGAGCATGGCAATGCCGAATTTGCCGGCCTTGGATTCTTTACCCAAGTTCCAAACGATAAAGCCCAAAAAGATAATCAGGCCGGTGAGGAGGATTTTCATTGCCCACGAGGCGAATTCTGCTTCAGACATTATTTTTTCCTTTTATTCTTAAGATGTGTGTTTAATTGCTTTCAGACGGCCTATTAAAATTTAAGGCCGTCTGAAATTTGTTTTTAGATTATTTGTTCAATGCTTGTTGCAAATCATCAATCAAATCGTCAACGTATTCCAAGCCGACAGAGAGGCGGATCAAGCCCGGGCGAATATTGGCGGCGAGTTTTTCTTCAGGCTGCATCCGGCCGTGCGTGGTTGTCCACGGATGGGTGATGGTTGAGCGCACGTCGCCGAGGTTGGCAGTACGGGAGAAAAGCGCCACACCGTCCACAACTTTCCATGCAGCTTCTTGGTCGGCGACTTCAAAGCCGATGACGATGCCGCCGCCGTTTTGTTGCTTGCGAATCAGTTCAGCTTGCGGATGGTCGGGCAAACCGGTGTAGTACACGGCTTGGACTTGCGGCTGTTGTTGCAGCCATTGGGCGATTTTCAGGGCGTTGTCGAATTGTTTTTCCATACGCAGCGATAGGGTTTCCACGCCGCTCAACAATTGCCATGCGTTAAACGGAGACATTGCCAAACCGCAAGAGTTGCAATATATGGCAACTTGCGTCATCAGCTCTTCCGAACCGGCCAATACGCCGCCCATCACGCGGCCGTGGCCGTCGATGGCTTTGGTTGCGGAAGAAACGGAAATATCCGCACCGTGTTTCAAAGGCTGAGAACCGACGGGCGATAAGAGGCTATTGTCCACCACCAAAAGCGCGCCGATGCTGTGCGCCAGTTCAGCCAGCACTTCCAAATCGGCAACTTCGCCCAATGGATTGGACGGAGTTTCCAAGAAAAACAGTTTGGTATTGGGCTTGATGGCAGCTTTCCATTCATCTACATCAACCGGCGATACATGGCTGACTTCGATGCCGAACTTGGTAACGATGTTATTGATGAAACCGACAGTTGTACCAAACAGGCTGCGGCTGGAAATAACATGATCACCGGCTTGCAAGAAGGTAAAAAACGCTGCTTGAATCGCGGACATACCGGTCGAAGTGGCCACTGCGCGCTCTGCACCCTCCAATGCGGCAATGCGTTTTTCAAAGGCTGCAGTAGTCGGATTGGCCGTACGGGTATAAGTAAAACCTTTGATTTTTTTAGAAAACAAATCAGCCGCATGTTGGGCGTTTTCCCACATGAAGCTGCTGGTCAAAAACAGAGCCTGATTGTGTTCATAATATTCGGTTTGCTCTTTGCCACTGCGGATGGCAAGCGTTTGAGGATGAAGTTTTTTGCTCATTTTTTTCAATCTACCGTATGTTTCGATGGGCGCAGTAAACAATACGCCTGTTTAATTTGTTAACATTTTGCGCTTATTCCTGTCATCTTTCAAGCAGGAGGCCGTCTGAACGGTTATTGGTAAACCTGTCCGCCGTGCTTCAGCCAACCGTCTTCATGACGGCCTGCCGGATCATGATGCGTCCAATGGATAACGCCGCCTTGCTCCGACCATTCATATTCGCCGTAAAACGCTACTTTATCACCTTTTTTCAAGCCTTTGATTTTGTCAGCCAAATCGATATTATGCGCCACCAAAAGCGTTTGACCGCTGGAAAGTTTCAAAATAAAGCGTTGATGGCGCGTGCCTTTGTTGTCATCCGGCAGGGTTTTCCATACCGTGCCCTCGCCCTCAACCTGAATATCGCTTTGCTCGTTTTCAAACGCCTGTTTCAAAACCGCTTCGGCTGATTCCTTGCCCGAACCGATTTGCTGCTGAGCCGTATCGGCATTCTTTTTGCCCACATTATTTTGTTTTTGAACGGCTTCTACTTTCTGCTGATTCTGCGATTGTACCGGCTGCTTGTTTTGCATTTTGTTATAGGCAAATACGGCAACCAAAGCAATCAGCAATACAATGATTTTATTTTTATTCATAACAATCTCAAAAAAAATGCCCGATTCTGCATCGGGCATATCAACTATTTAGAAAGGATATTTATCACGAAAACGTGAGCCGCTATTATACACGCTTCGTAAAATTTTAAGGGAAATTTACGCCGAAGGCCGTCCGAAACTTTTCAGACGGCCTGGATACTCAACGGCGGTATTTCATTTCAGTCTTCATATCGTCCAAAATGCGTTTGACGTTGTGTTCCAACACATCCTCTACCAAGCCCGGCGCCTGCTCGTTCAGCATTTGCTGCAACTGGTAAGTGAACAAGGCCATTTGTTTTTGCACGGCAATCCGAATCATGCCGTTGACTGCATCGGCCACATGAGGACGCAAACGCTTAATCAGACGCTCGGTCAAATCTTTTTCAGAAACGCAGAATACTTGCCGACGGCCAATTGCTTGAGGGTTCAATACATTGATATGGACATTGATGGCCGGTTCTTGTTCAAGGCCGTCTGAAACCGCCTCTTCAGCCGCTTCCGTATCATCATTTTCCGGTTTTTCAGTTTCTTCCACTTCAGGCACATCAAAATCTACGGCACCTGATTTCGGATTCAGTCTAACGGTGCGGGTTGATTCGATATGACGCTCTGAAGCCGCAGCCTGCAATGCCGATTGCGCGCTCAACCAGTTGTCCTGCAAAACCACCATCGCATCGGTTTCCACTGCTTCGCCCTCGTCAGCAAGGGCAGTATTGTGTTCCAGCTGCCAACGGTACAAATATTCTTCCAATACTTTTTCACGATTGTCCGCATCCAACTTATATTCTTTTTTAGACGCGGTTTTGGGCGCAGCTTCGACAGCTTCGTCCGATTTTTTGACCAATGGTGCATGAGTCGGCGCAGTATTAAATTGTCGTGCCTGACGCAATCTTTCCAGGCGTTTTTCCCAATTCAGGTCTTCTTCCTCGAGGGCTGTGGGGTCAAGACGGTTGTTTTCCATAATAATCTCGTTTTTTCATTTTTATTGTGAACCGCATTCAAGCCTAAAATCACTTGAAATACGGCCGATGGTTGGACATATCCGGCAAGCCGGCGCAAGCGTCACATTTTAATATTAATTCGCTATATAATCACTATTTTATTTAATACCCAAGGATACATCATGAGCAGCATCGAACAACGCCTCGAATATCTGGAAGAGGCAAACGACACTTTGCGTATGCAAAACCACGTCCTCGCTACCGCACTCAAAGGCCTTATCCGCTCCCTGCCCTCCGACATGGCCAACGATGCCGTAGAATCCATCCAGCTTGCCTTTGAAGACGCGTTGGCGGAATTAAGCTATGAAGACAGTCCGCACACCGACCTCTTCCATGACGTAACCTACGCATTTTTCCGAGAAAAAGACCACTAATTTCAGCTAGTTTGTTCACAAAATTATGCTAAACTAAGATTTTATCCGTTAACATTTTATTAAGAAAGCACATATCATGAACATGAAAAAATGGCTGGCCACTGCCCTCGCTTGTTCCGCCCTTGCCCTGACTGCCTGCGGCGGTCAAAGCAACAATGCCTCTGCTCCTGCCGATAAAGTGTACCGTGTCGGCTCTAACGCCGAGTTTGCCCCATTTGAATCTTTGGATTCTGCCGGCAAAGTGGAAGGTTTTGACGTTGACTTGATGAACGCCATGGCTAAAGCCGGCAACTTCAAAGTCGAATTCAAACACCAGCCATGGGAAAGCCTCTTCCCTTCTCTGAACAACGGCGACGTGGACATCGTTATGTCCGGCGTAACCATCACTGACGACCGCAAACAAAGCATGCTCTTCAGCGATCCATACTTTGAAATCACCCAAGTTGTCCTCGTTCCAAAAGGCAAAAAAGTAGCCTCTTCCGAAGACCTGAAAAACATGGCCAAAGTCGGCGTGGTAACTGGCTACACCGGCGACTTCTCCGTTTCCAAACTCTTGGGCAACGACAATCCGAAAATCGCCCGCTTTGAAAGCGTTCCTCTGATTATCAAAGAATTGGAAAACGGCGGTCTGGATTCCGTCGTCAGCGACAGCGCAGTCATTGCCAACTATGTGAAAAACAACCCGACCAAAGGCTTGGATTTCATCTCCCTGCCTGACTTCACTATCGAAAACTACGGCATCGCTGCACGCAAAGGCGACGAAGCAACCATCAAAATGTTGAACGATGCGCTGAAAAAAGTACGCGAAAGTGGCGAATACGACAAAATTTACGCCAAATACTTTGCTAAAGAAGGCGAAAAAGCCGAAGCAGCCAAATAATCCGGTTTGACTTCTTAAACTAAAGGCCGTCTGAAAATTTTTCAGACGGCCTTTAATCTGGTTAACTCAATTAAACGCAAGCGCCCCCTATAATCCGCTTGTTTTTATCCTTCAAATGAAAGACACGCCATGATCAAACCCGTTATCCTCAGTCTCGCTGCCGCAACTGCTTTGGCCGCCTGCTCCGCTTCTGAAAAACAAGAATCTCCTATCGGCATGGCCAATCCGGCTTCCGAATTCTGCCTCAAACAAGGCGGCAAATCCGAAATCAAAAAAGACAAAGACGGTGGAGAATACGGCGTGTGCCACTTATCTGACGGTACCGTTGTCGAAGAATGGGAATATTTCCGTCAACACAACAAATAATTGTTCAATCATATAAAATGCCGTCTGAACCCAAGTTTCAGACGGCATTTTCTTTTAAACAGCGATTATTTTACTTCCAGTTTGGTCACGCCGCCCATATACGGTTGCAACGCAGCAGGAACATTAATGCTGCCGTCGGCATTTTGATGATTTTCCAAAACCGCCACCAAAGTACGGCCGACTGCCAAGCCAGAGCCGTTCAAAGTATGCACCAAACGGTTTTTACCGTTTTCATCTTTGAAACGCGCTTTCATGCGGCGAGCTTGGAAATCTTCGCAGTTGGAGCAGCTGGAAATTTCGCGGTAGGTATTTTGCGCAGGAACCCAAACTTCCAAGTCGTAGGTTTTGGTTGCGCCGAAACCCATGTCGCCGGTACACAAAATGATCACGCGGTATGGCAGTTCCAACGCTTTCAAAATATTTTCAGCGTGTCCGACCATTTCTTCCAGCGCTTCATATGATTTTTCCGGATGAACGATTTGCACCATTTCCACTTTGTCGAATTGGTGCTGGCGAATCAAACCGCGCACGTCTTTGCCGTATGCGCCCGCTTCGGAACGGAAACATGGGGAATGCGCAGTCAATTTCAACGGCAAATCACTGCCAGCCACGATGCTGTCAGCAACAGTATTGGTCAGCGTCACTTCTGCGGTCGGAATCAGATATTGCGTTTTCTTACTCTCGTCGCCGCCACGGGTAACGTGGAACAAGTCTTCTGCAAATTTAGGCAGTTGGCCTGTGCCTTGCAGGGTGGTGTCGTCCACGATGTAGGGCGTGTAATGTTCGGTGTAACCGTGTTTCAGCGTGTGCGTATCCAGCATGAACTGAGCCAAAGCGCGATGCAGGCGGGCAATTTGGCCTTTCATCACGGTAAAGCGTGCGCCTGACAGCTTCGCACCGCCTTCAAAATCCAAGCCCAAAGGCTCGCCCAAATCAACATGGTCTTTGATTTCAAAATCAAATTCGCGCGGCGTGCCGACTTTGCGGACTTCAACGTTTTCAGTTTCATCTTTACCGGCAGGTACGCTTTCGTGCGGCAGGTTCGGAATGGTTAGCAGCCAAGCATCCAATTCTTTCTGAACAGCATCCAAATCAGCGGCAGCCTGCTCCAAATCCACTTTGATTTGAGCAACCTGATCCATTGCAGCTTGAGCCTCTTCGTGTTTGCCTTGGCCTTTCAACGCGCCGATTTGTTTGGAAATACTGTTGCGTGAAGCCTGCAACTCTTCTGTTTTCACTTGAACGGCTTTGCGTTGCTCTTCCAAAGCATTAAAACGCGCGATATCAAACTCGTAACCGCGGGCGGCCAAACGTTCGGCAACTGCGGCGGTATTGCTGCGGAGCAATTGGATGTCTAACATTGTTTTCTCTCGTTAAGATTCAGAATGGCATTATTGTAAACCAATTTAAAGATATTTTCACAGCGACAGGCCGTCTGAAAACAAAAAACGCCCCTGCAAAAAGCAGGAGCGTTTTTTTAAGAATTCTGGCACGCCCACGGGGATTCGAACCCCGGTTGCCGCCGTGAAAGGGCAGTGTCCTAGGCCTCTAGACGATGGGCGCGTAACCGAAGCGCGAACTATACAGAAAGCCTTTTCTTCTGTCAACGCCTTTACTGCATTTTTAAAGATGCTGCCGATTTCCGTATGTTATTTTCCCTGTATAATGCCGGTTTTAATAAAAGGAAAACTCGCCATGTGGTTTAAGCAAATCAGTTTTTATCCGCTCAACAAAGACAAGTTGCCCGAATTGGAAGTCCTTTCTGACAAATTGGCGCAATCCGAATTTGCCCATTGTCAGGGTTTGGACTGGTTTAGCGAAGGCTTTGCCACGCCTGTTTCCTTTTCGCCCGAGCTGGTTTTCCCTGCCGATTACACTTGGCGCGTTGCTCTGAAAAAAGAAGAAAAAGTCCTGCCTGCCGGCGTGATCCGCGATATTTTGGATGAAAAGGTTTTGGAAATCCAAAACAACGAAGCGCGCAATGTCGGCCGTAAGGAAAAACAAGAGCTGAAAGAACAGATTACTGACGACCTGCTGCCCCGTGCCTTTACGCGCAGCAGCCGCACACAGGCGATTTTCGACACGCGCCACGGATATCTTTTGGTCAACAATGCCGCATCTGCCAAAGCGGAAAATATCCTGACCAAACTGCGCGAAGCCTTGGGCGGTCTTGAAGCAGCCCTGCCCAACACCAAACAATCGCCCTCCTCCCTGATGACCAGCTGGCTGCTGCAAGGCCACTGCGAAGGTGGTTTTGAATTGGACAGCGATTGCGAACTCAAAGGCGTAGGCGATGTTGTTCCGGTCGTCAAAGTTTCCAAACAAGACCTGACCGCCGATGAAGTGGTACAGCACGTCAAAAACGGCAAAACCGTTACCCAGCTGGGCTTGGTATGGCGCGAACAGATTGCGTTTATCCTTACCCAAGACTTTACCCTCAAACGCATCCAGTATTTAGACGTTTTGCAAGAAGAAGCCGAAAGCAATGGCGACGATGCCGCCAGCCTTGCCTTTGCCTCGCAAATCCTGATGACCGAAGCCATCAGCACCATGTTGGAAGAACTGGTTTCTTATTTGGGCGGCTGGCAAGAATAATTTTTCAGACGGCCTTTTGATTGGGAAATATCAAAGGCCGTCTGAAATATAAATGAAGTATCAGAAAGGATGTCATGATGTTGGGCGCAGTCATTGGCGATATTGCCGGATCAAGATTCGAGTTTGACAACTATCGTCATACCGATTTTGACATTTTCAGCCCCGACAGCGACTTTACCGACGACACGATTTGCACTGTTGCCATTGCCGATTGGGTTTTACAAGGTTGTAACGATAATTTGGCCTCTATTTTGCAAGGCTGGTGTAGGACATATCCCTGTCCTAAAGGCGCATATGGCGGCCGCTTCTCACAATGGATAGAATGGAAAGATCCAGAATCTTATAATAGCTGGGGCAACGGCTCGGCCATGCGTGTTTCTGCCGTTGGTTGGGCATTTGCCTCATTGGAAGAAACCCTGCATTTTGCCGAACAATCCGCCATCGTAACGCACAACCACCCGGAAGGCATTAAAGGTGCACAAGCCGTAGCCGCCGCCATCTTTTGGGCGCGTACCGGTATAGGCAAAGCGCAAATCAAAGAAAACATTACACGGCAATTTAGCTACGACTTGAGCCAAAGTTGCGACCAAATCCGCCCGCATTATCATTTCAACGAAAGCTGTCAGGAAACCGTACCTCAAGCAGTTACCGCCTTTCTTGAAAGCGATGATTTTGAACACGCCATCCGACTGGCGGTTTCCCTGGGCGGAGACAGCGATACCTTGGCAGCCATTACCGGCAGCATTGCCGAAGCCTACTACGGTATCCCTGCATCCATGCGCGAACACGCTTTAGCCATCTTGCCACGCCGTATTGCTGAAACCCTGCTGACTTTTGAATCCCAATATCAGGCCGTCTGAAACTGCCTACCAAAAGGAATAATAATGATGAAATACCTCGCCCTACTCCCTATCGCCTTCATGCTGGGTACGCCTGCCATTGCCGAAACCATCAATCCTTATCAGGAAAAAGGTTGCGTTTACGATGGTGATGTCGGCAAAGACGGCAAACCATCCGGCAAAGGCACATGGAAATGCCAAGACGGCCGCAGCTATGTCGGCGCCTTTAAAAACGGCAAATTTGACGGCAAAGGCGTATATACCGTTTCCGGCAACAGCGAAACCTTTATCGAACCTTTCTCCTCTAACAGCGCCAAATTACGCAATATGACACTGGAAGGCATGTTCAAAAAAGGCAAGGCGCACGGAAACTTTACCGCCTCTCTAAACGGCACACCCGTCTTCATCATGAAATGCGAAGACGGTATGATTAAAGAAGTCAAACTGCCTAAGAAATCTGCTTCCAAAACCAAATAAACAGCCTTTCAGACGGCCTTATCCATATTTAAGGCCGTCTGAAACATCAATTGACAAGCCTGCCTAAAGGCTGTTGTGTTGATTTTAAAGAATTTCCAAACAACCCTCACCCCAGGACAACCACCATGAGCATTAAATCCGACAAATGGATACGCCGCATGGCCGAAGAACACGGCATGATTGAGCCGTTCGAGCCCAACCAAATCAAAGAGGCCAACGGCCAACGCATCATCTCCTACGGCACGTCCAGCTACGGCTACGATATCCGTTGTGCCAATGAATTCAAAATCTTCACCAATATCAACAGCACCATCGTCGACCCGAAAAACTTCGACCCGAAAAACTTCGTCACCGTCGAAGACGACTGCTGCATCATTCCGCCCAACTCCTTTGCTTTGGCGCGCACAGTCGAATATTTCCGCATCCCGCGCAACGTCCTGACCGTCTGCCTGGGTAAATCCACCTATGCTCGCTGCGGCATCATCGTCAACGTTACCCCGTTCGAGCCTGAGTGGGAAGGCTACGTTACACTTGAGTTTTCCAACACCACTCCCCTGCCTGCCAAAATTTATGCCGGCGAAGGCGTGGCCCAAGTCTTGTTCTTTGAAAGCGATGAAGTCTGCGAAACTTCATACAAAGACCGCAACGGCAAATACATGGGACAAACCGGTGTTACCCTGCCTAAAACCTAATGTACCAAATAAAAAAAGGCCGTCTGAAATTTCAGACGGCCTTTTGTCATTTCATTTAGAAACGGCGTTTCAGCTTACAAGCCTGCAAGATATGAACGGCGAGTTCTTCCACAGATTTATCCGTTGTATTGGTAAACGGCACTCCATGGCGTTTGAACATATTTTGCGCATCGGCAATCTCGCTGCGGCAAGTATCGATTTTGGCATAGGTCGAATTAGGACGGCGTTCCTGACGGATAGCCTGCAGACGCTCGGGCTGAATAGTCAAGCCGAACAGCTTGTCTTTATAAGGTTTGACCATACGCGGCAAATCGGTCGATTCCAAGTCATCGGGAATCAATGGATAATTAGCGGCGCGGATACCGTATTGCAGAGCCAGATAGAGACAGGTCGGCGTTTTGCCCGAACGGGACACGCCCATCAAAATCACATCCGCTTCCTGCAGGTTTTTATCGCTGACGCCGTCGTCATGGCTGAGCGAGAAGTTCACTGCTTCCATACGCGCATCATAACGCTTGGTATTGCCGATACCATGGTGGCCTCGCTCGGCAATCGTTGCTTCAACATTCAATTCTTTTTCTAGCAAACCCAAGAACGTTTCAAAGAAATCAATATGGAATGCATTGGATTTTTTGATGATTTCACGGATTTCATGATTTACCACGCTGACAAAAGCAATCGAACGATCGCCAAACTGTTCGGCTGTCTTATTGACTTCATCCACTACGGCCAACGCTTTTTCAGGCGTATCGATAAATGGATGAACATGGCGCTTGAACTCGACATTGCCGAATTGGTTCAACAGGGCTTCACCGATATTTTCGGCGGTCAGACCGGTGCGGTCGGAAATATAGAAGACTTGACGTGGAGCAGTCATAATGAATCCTTCAGAGGGTAACGTTTCAGACGGCAATCATAGCAGTTACAGCCTTTGCAATAAAGCGATTCCCGGTAGATTACACAGGATTACAACAAATTTGAACAAATTTCAAATTGGAATAAAATTTTATTTTTTTAGATTTATTGGAATTATATTCCACATTTGCAAAATAAATTTCGATTCTTAAATTTATTAACTTATTTTGTTTTCCATATTTAACAAGAAGATAACACGTAAAAACATGAATCTGATATTCATATTTCAGAAGGCTACACGCCTGAAAAGCACAATATCACAGACGAATTTGTGATTTTTAAAAAGATAAAACACATGACAGCCATCAAACGAATGGCTACAATAAGCAGGCGGATTTGTTTCTTTTTTAACATTTTTTGGATTGGATTGGACACACAAATGGCCGAAAACTACGTTATTTGGTTTGAAAACCTGCGTATGACTGACGTTGAGCGAGTGGGCGGTAAAAATGCCTCTTTGGGCGAAATGATCAGCCAACTGACTGAAAAAGGCGTGCGCGTTCCCGGCGGTTTTGCAACCACAGCCGAAGCTTATCGTGCTTTCCTGGCTCACAATGGTCTGAGCGAGCGTATTTCCGAAGCCCTGAAACAGCTGGATGTTGAAGACGTTGCCGAATTGGCACGCGTGGGTAAAGAAATCCGTCAATGGATTTTGGATACTCCGTTCCCTGAGCAGCTGGATGCTGAAATCGAAACAGCTTGGAACAAAATGGTTGCCGATGCCGGCGGTGCGGACATTTCCGTTGCCGTACGTTCTTCCGCAACAGCAGAAGACTTGCCGGACGCTTCTTTCGCCGGCCAACAAGAAACCTTCCTGAACATCAACGGCTTGGATAACGTTAAAGAAGCAATGCGCCATGTATTCGCTTCCCTGTACAACGACCGTGCCATTTCTTACCGTGTCCACAAAGGCTTCGAACACGACATCGTTGCCCTTTCTGCCGGCGTACAACGCATGGTGCGCTCTGACAGTGGTGCCTCCGGTGTGATGTTCACCATCGATACCGAATCCGGTTACGACCAAGTCGTTTTCGTTACCTCTTCTTACGGTCTGGGCGAAAACGTCGTACAAGGCGCGGTAAACCCTGACGAATTCTATGTATTCAAACCTACTTTGAAAGCAGGCAAACCAGCTATCCTGCGCAAAACCATGGGTTCGAAACAAATTAAAATGATCTTTACCGACAAAGCCGAAGCCGGTAAATCTGTGACCAACGTTGATGTACCTGAAGAAGACCGTCAACGCTTCTCCATTACCGATGCCGAAGTAACCGAGTTGGCTCATTACGCGCTGACCATCGAAAAACACTACGGCCGCCCAATGGACATCGAATGGGGCCGCGACGGTTTGGACGGCAAACTCTACATCCTGCAAGCCCGTCCTGAGACCGTGAAATCCCAAGAAGACAGCAGCCGCAATCTGCGTCGCTTCTCTATCAACGGCGAAAAAGTTGTCTTGTGCGAAGGCCGTGCCATCGGTCAAAAAGTCGGCCAAGGCAAAGTGCGCCTGGTGAAAGATGCTTCCGAGATGGATTCCGTTGAAGCAGGCGACGTACTCGTTACCGACATGACCGACCCGGATTGGGAACCGGTGATGAAACGTGCTTCCGCCATCGTGACCAACCGTGGCGGCCGTACCTGCCACGCAGCGATTATCGCGCGTGAATTGGGTATTCCGGCTGTTGTAGGTTGTGGCGATGCTACCGATCTGCTTTCAGACGGCCAAGAAGTTACCGTATCTTGTGCCGAAGGCGATACTGGCTTCATCTACTCCGGCCTGCTGGACGTACAAGTTACCGATGTTGCTTTGGACAATATGCCTAAAGCCCCTGTCAAAGTGATGATGAACGTTGGTAACCCTGAATTGGCATTCAGCTTCGCCAACCTGCCTAGCGAAGGCATCGGCTTGGCACGTATGGAATTCATCATCAACCGTCAAATCGGTATCCACCCTAAAGCTTTGTTGGAATTTGACAAACAAGACGACGAATTGAAAGCGGAAATTACCCGCCGCATCGCCGGCTACGCTTCTCCTGTCGACTTCTATGTCGATAAAATCGCAGAAGGCGTGGCAACTTTGGCTGCTTCGGTTTACCCTCGCAAAACCATCGTCCGTATGTCTGACTTCAAATCCAACGAATACGCCAACTTGGTGGGCGGCAGCATCTACGAACCGCACGAAGAAAACCCAATGTTGGGCTTCCGTGGTGCAGCGCGTTATGTAGCCGATAACTTCAAAGACTGCTTCGCACTCGAGTGCAAAGCCTTGAAACGCGTCCGTGACGAAATGGGTTTGACCAACGTCGAAATCATGATTCCATTCGTCCGCACTTTGGGTGAAGCCGAAGCTGTTGTCAAAGCCCTGAAAGAAAACGGTTTGGAACGCGGCAAAAACGGCCTGCGCCTGATCATGATGTGCGAATTGCCAAGCAACGCAGTATTGGCAGAACAATTCCTGCAATACTTCGACGGCTTCTCCATCGGCTCTAACGACATGACCCAGCTGACCCTCGGCCTCGACCGTGACAGCGGTTTGGTATCCGACTCCTTCGACGAGCGTAATCCTGCCGTTAAAGTGATGTTGCACTTGGCAATCTCTGCTTGCCGCAAACAAAACAAATACGTCGGTATTTGCGGTCAAGGCCCATCAGACCATCCGGACTTTGCCAAATGGCTGGTTGAAGAAGGTATCGAGAGCGTATCGCTCAACCCTGATACCGTCATTGAAACCTGGCTGTATCTGGCTAACGAATTGAACAAATAAGTTCGATGAGACAAAAATCCCCTGCCCGTCTATCTCAGCAGGGGATTTTTATTGCCTTATTCAATGCCGTCTGAAAGAACTTTCACGTTCTTTTACCTTTTCAAAAAAGTCCCTTTGCATCAAAAAGATATAAAAAGATTCTGCCATACCCACAAATTCTCAATGGTACTATATTGCCTTTCCGCATTTTATCCCATGCCTTTTGAGTGAACCTTTTTTCACTCTTCCTATCTATCATACACAGCATAACGATACATTTCGAAACAACCCATGAATACAAATTTTATTTCCACCTTTCAGACGGCCTTAAAACGTCTGGCCCTCATCAGCACCATTGCCGTCTTAGCAGCCTGCGCCGGCAACAACACTTCTTCCAACCGCGCCGTACCCGACGGCTACTACAAAGTCCGCCCCGGCGATACCCTGACCCAAATCGCCAAACGCTACGGACAAAACGTCAATACACTGGTTGCATGGAATAACCTTCCCAACGCCTCACAAATCGAAGTCGGCCAAGTATTGCGCGTCCGCCGTCATGTTGCCCCACGCAACACTGCTACGCAGCAACGCCAAGCAACCGCCGTTACCCCGATCAACCGGTTAAGCTTGCAATGGCCGACCGATAACGCCTCATCCTCCATTATCCAACGCTATAACGGCACAACCAGTAAAGGCATAGATATTGCAGGCACACAAGGCCAACAAATCCGCTCCGCCGCAGCCGGTACCGTCATCTACGTTGGCGAAGAAGTCCGCGGCTACGGTAAGCTGATTTTGATCAGCCACAATGACTACACCATTACCGCCTATGCCCACAACGACACGCTTTTAGTACAAAAAGATCAAAAAGTCCAAGCCGGCCAAGTTATTGCCACCATGGGCAGCAGCGATACAGACAGCGTCAAGCTGCATTTTGAAGTTCGTCTAAACGGCAAAGCAGTCGATCCCCTGCCTTATTTGACCAGAACGAATTAATGCTCCAATCAAAAGGCCGTCTGAAATAGCAGTATTTCAGACGGCCTTTTGATTTGTCTTATCATACACACCCATTTCAACAAAGCATTTACCTACTGAACTTATGTTGATTGAGTGAAAACGCCGTTATACAATGGCGACTCTTTTTAACATTCTATTTTAGGTGCTCTACTATGTCTCCTAACCGCATCCTTGCAACCGCATTCTTGTTTGCTTCTGCATTTGCCAGCGCAGATGTCCATATTGATGAAAGCATCCCTTACCGTCATGCAGAAGAAATCGATACCCGTATCGTTTCCGAGTGTTTACAAATTGGCAACGTCATGTCCAAATCTTTGCAAGAAACTGCAGCCAAAAGTGATGTAACTATTGTCCGTGACGGTAAAAAACAAGGCACATACGCAGATATCTCCATTACTTCCGCCATGAGCGCAGGCGTAGCCTTTGTCGGCCACGCCAAAAGTATTACAGCCGTTGCCACTTTGTATGTTGATGGCGAAGAAGTCAATAAAAAAACCTTCACCCGCAATTCTTCCGGTGGCATGCTCGGTGTTTATAAAAGCTCTTGTGCAGTCTTAAATCGCACTTCTAAAGTCTTGGGTTCAGATATTGCCCAATGGATTGTTAGCGAACAAAAAACGCTCAAGACAAATAAAACCCCAATTTGATAAAGGCCGTCTGAAAAACCGTATTTCAGACGGCCTTTATATTTTCTATTTCTCTAAAAACAAAGAAATAAATTACCCATTAATCATTGTCAGAAATAGAGAATTTTATTTCCAATGCCCTTGATTTTAGAATATCTACCCTCAATTATTAAAACTATAAGAATTTTGTATATGAGCAGTCAAAGGAATAACATGGCAGAAAAAAACTATTATGAAATACTAGGCGTTGCCAAAGATGCGGATGAGGCCGAAATCAAAAAAGCCTACCGAAAACTGGTGCGCAAATACCACCCCGATGTCAGCAAAGAACCTGACGCAGCCGAACGTACAGTAGAAATCAACCGTGCCTACGAAACGCTTTCCGATAAAGAAAAGCGGGCCGAATACGATGAAATGTTGGCTAATCCTTACGGACGCAGCGCCGGAGGCAATCCGTTCGGTCAAGGTGGCAATCCGTTTGGCAATGGATTTAACGGTGGCGGCTTCCACTATGAACGTCATGAAGGCGAACCATTCGGAGCGGGAGACTTCAATTTTGAAGATCTGTTTTCATCATTCCGCCAATCCCACACTCGTTCCGAGCAACCCCGCGGCCCAATAAAAGGCGAGGATCAACATGCTGAATTGAGTATTGATATTTACGCAGCGTATGTTGGCGCAGAACGTAGCATGACTTTGAATGTGCCGACTCTAGACGAATACGGACGTGCGGTTTATCAAAATAAAACCCTCAACGTCAAAATCCCCAAAGGCATTGCAGAAGGCCAACAAATCCGTTTGGCCGGTCAAGGTTTGCCGGGATACAACGGCGGGGAAAACGGTGACTTGTACTTAAAAATCAAGTTCCACGACCAACCTGATTTATATGTCAAAAACAGGAAAGACGTATATCAAACAATAGATGTCAAACCTTGGGAAGCCGTATTGGGCGGCAAAATCATCGTCCCTACCGCTTCAGGCCGCTTACAGGTCAATCTGCCTGCCAACAGCCAAAGCGGTAAAAGCATCCGCCTTAAAGGCAAAGGTATTCCTGCAAAAGAAGCCGGAGACCTTTATCTTAATATCCGCATTAATGTTCCGCCAGTAGAGAGCGAAGCCGACCGTGCCGCATGGGAAAAATTGGCCGAACACTTTGCCGCAAAACAAGCATAAGAGAAAGGATAAATTATGATTCAGTCCTCCGATATTACCCTTACTTTTGAAGAAATCGTTGCCGCCAGCCGCTGCCGTCGCGATTGGCTGTTGGAACTTATAGCAGAAGACATCATCAGCATCGATGGTGCACCTGAAAAAAGCACCTTCAGTGGTTTTCATCTTGCCCGCATCCGTCGCGCACAACGCTTAAGCCGTGATTTTGAGGCCGGCATTCCCGCATTGGGGCTGATTATGCGGTTGTTAGACGAGGTGGAAGAACTCAGAAAAATACAGCGTCCGCTGGTACTACTCGAAGAAGAGTAAATAGTGGCAAGTTGTTCGATTAAATATTGATGACAAGACAAAATCTTTGATGTTTATTGATATTCCATAATGAAAGGCCGTCTGAAAATATTTTCAGACGGCCTTTTTATGCCTTCATTAACAACAGCGTCCACCGTTGCTGCCGCAACGGCGTTTTCGGCAGTAGTCTTGGAATTGTAGCTCGGTCATGACCGGTGCGTCGGGATTATGTCTGCGTTGACGGGCAACGTAGTTTTCATAATCTGGGACACCGGCCATCAAGTTTGCTGTCAGCTTGATGGTTTTCCACCAAGATGCGAGCTTATGCTTCATTCTGAACCTCCGGCTGTTTACCGTCGCGGTACACTGCTGGAATTTCTTTAGCAGTTGGCCAGCCAACTTTACGGGCTTTCATGGCGGTACGGAAACCGTACACGGCGACAATCACGACAACTGCCAGGAACAAAGCGGTCAGACCGGCATTGATTTGGTCGTTGAAGATGATTTGTGACATTTCGCCAATGTCTTTTGCAGGAGCAAGAACTTCACCTGAAGCCAAGGCATCGCGGTATTTGCCTGCGTGAGCCAAGAAGCTGACACGTGGGTCGCTGTGGAACAGTTTTTGCAAACCGGCATAGCAGGTCACAAACAATACACCGACAGCAGGAACCAAGGTTACCCAAACATAGCGGTCGCGTTTCATTTTCACCAATACGACGGTACACATAATCAACGCTACGCCTGCAAGCATTTGGTTGGCGATACCGAACAACGGCCAGAGCGAGTTGATACCACCCAGAGGGTCGGTTACGCCGGTATAGAGGAAGTAACCCCACAATGCCACAGCCAAGAATGTTGCAACCAAGTTGGCAGGGATAGAGTCCGTGTTACCGAATGGTTTGTAGAAGATACTGCCCAAGTCTTGAATCATGAAACGGGCAACGCGTGTACCGGCATCAACCGCGGTCAAGATAAACAAGGCTTCAAACAGCAAGGCAAAGTGATACCAGAACGCCATCATGGCTTCGCCCGGAATCAGACGGCTCATGATGTGTGCCATACCGACTGCAAGGGTTGGTGCGCCACCTGCACGAGACAGAATGGTGTTTTCGCCCACTTCTTTAGCAGTGTGTAACAGGGTTGCGGCATCAACAGGGAAGTTCAGTTTAGTGGTGATGACTTCGGCAGCTGTGTTGGCATCTGTACCAATCAGCGCGGCCGGGCTGTTCATCGCGAAGTACACGCCTGGTTCAAGCGAAGCGGCGGCAGCCAGAGCCATAATGGCCACAAAGCTTTCCATAATCATGCCGCCGTAACCAATCATGCGAACGTGGGTTTCGTTTTCCACCATTTTTGGCGTGGTACCTGAAGAAATCAGCGCATGGAAGCCTGAAACCGCACCACAAGCAATGGTAATGAACAAGAATGGGAACAGTGCACCGGAGAATACCGGGCCTGAACCATCGATAAAGTGGGTAACTGCAGGCATTTGCAGAGTCGGGTTAACAATAACGATACCCAACGCCAAAGCTGCAATCGTACCGATTTTCAGGAAGGTAGACAGATAGTCGCGCGGAGTCAGCAAGAGCCAAACCGGCAATACGGAAGCCACGAAACCGTAAATCATAATCGCCCAAGTCAGCTGAATGCCGTCAAGGTCAAACCAGTGACCAAAGGAGCTATTGGCAACATCTTCACCATAAATCACAGCCAACATCAGCAAAATAAAACCAACGATGGAAATCTCACCAATTTTGCCCGGACGGATATAACGGGTGTAGATACCCATAAACAGGGCAATCGGCATAGTCGCTGCGATGGTGAACGTACCCCAAGGGCTGTGAACCAATGCTTTCACAACGATCAGCGCCAACACCGCCATAATGATGACCATAATCATCAAAATACCGATGGATGCAATCACGCCTGGGACGGTACCGAGTTCTTGTTTCACGATATCGCCCAAAGACTTACCGTCACGGCGCATGGAGACGAACAAGACCATCATATCCTGTACGGCACCGGCAAATACCACGCCGAAGATAATCCACAAAGTACCGGGCAGATAACCCATTTGCGCTGCCAATACAGGACCAACCAAAGGGCCTGCGCCGGCAATAGCGGCAAAGTGGTGGCCGAACAGTACGCCTTTATGTGTGGGAACATAGTCCAAGCCGTCATTGTGGCGTTCTGCCGGAGTCAGACGGTTAGGATCAAGCTGCATCACACGGTTGGCAATGTAAAGACTGTAAAAACGGTAGGCAATGCAGTATACCGAAATGGCGGCCGTAACCATCCAAATCGCACTGACCTGCTCGCCACGGCTGAGAGCTAAAGTAGTAAAGGAGGCCAAGCCTACCAAAACCACGATACCCCAGATCAAAAATGATTTGAGCGATTTCATTAATTTATCCTTAAAACGTGATGCACAAAGGCTTGCTTTAGCGACAAACTGCCTTAATGCGCTTCAGAAAGACCAATCATTATAGTCTTCATGATTTTATGAGTAAAATGTCATTTCAACCCAAATTCGACTGAAAACAAAATGATTAGTTCGTCCGTAAGGTTAACACAAACAGACAATACACCCTTTAGTTTTTACTTTAAAACTAAAAATTTCTTAGCATATCGCAAATGAAAGGCCGTCTGAAAACCCAAATCTTCAGTTTTCAGACGGCCTAACAAACGGTCAATGCTATAATCCGACATTCCCATTTCTCTATATTGCCATACCATGCAAAACAACGATTCCGAAACCATGCGCCTCTCCAAACGCATGGCACAATTGGGCTTATGCTCGCGCCGCGAGGCAGACAGCTACATTGAGCAAGGCTGGGTCAAAGTCAACGGCCAAACCGCCGTACTCGGTCAAAAAGTCACCGAGCGCGACCGTATCGACCTCAACAAACAAGCCCATGAAAAACAAGCAGCGCGCGTAACCATCCTTCTGAACAAACCCGTCGGCTACGTCAGCGCGCAGGCAGAAAAAGGCTATAAGTCCGCTGCCGAACTCATTACCGCCGACAACCATTGGGAAGGCGACGACAGCCGTATCCCTTTCAGCGAAAAGCACAAATTCGGCTTAGCCCCTGCCGGCCGCCTGGATATCGACTCCGTCGGATTATTGGTACTCACTCAGGATGGCCGCATTGCCAAACAGCTGATTGGCGAAAACAGCAGCAGCGAAAAAGAATACCTTGTCCGCGTCCGTGGCAAACTGGACGACAAAGGCCTCGCCCTGCTCAACCATGGCTTGAGTTTGGACGGAGAAAAATTGCGCCCCGCCAAAGTCGAATGGCAAAACGAAGACCAGTTGCGCTTTATTTTGCAACAAGGCAAAAAACGCCAAATCCGCCGCATGTGCGAACTGGTCGGCCTGCGCGTCGTCGGTTTGAAACGCATCCGCATGGGCAAAGTAAAACTCGGCCGACTGCCGCCGGGCAAGTGGCGTTATTTACGCGCTGACGAATCGTTTTAATTGCAGATAACAAAAAGGCCGTCTGAAAACACATTTCAGACGGCCCGATCTTTTACTGCTTACTCGATATAAGTAAACTTCGCACGTTTAATATTGCAGAGGATTTCGTACGGAATCATACCGGCAACTTCGGAAACTTCATTGATATTAATCACATCGCCCCAAAGCTCGACTTCCGCGCCCAAGCCTTCTTTCGAGGCTTCCAGCTCAACCGTAATCATATCCATAGATACCCTGCCGATAATACGGCTGCGTTTGCCATCCACTGCCACAGGGGAATTAGTAGAAGCACGACGCGGATAGCCGTCGGCATAGCCACAGGCAATCAAACCGACACGGGTAGATTTGCTGGTGTAGAACGTTGCGCCGTAGCCAATCGGAGAATGTGGTTGCAACACGCGCTCGCCGAAAACACGGGAAGTCAGGCGCATAACAGGTTTCAAACGCTCATCCACGCCGCCGAAAGGCGAAATACCATACAAGGCCAGACCGGCACGTCCCCAATCGCGCCGCGCTTCAGGCACGTTCAAAATCGCGGCGGAATTGGCCAAGCTCTCTTCGCCTTCCAAACCCTCACACGCCAAATCAAACGCTTCAAGCTGCATTTCGGTCATGCCGTTTTCCGGTTCGTCCGCGCAGGCAAAATGGCTGAATTTCACAATGTTTTCAACCGATTCGGATTGTTTCAATGCAGTATAGGCGGCGGCATAGTTATGCGGAAAGAAACCGGCACGGTGCATACCCGAGTCCATTTTCAGCCATACAGTTGTCGGACGTCGCCACTCATGATGCACAAACGCCTCCAACTGCCATTGGCTGCCGATTGCCGGCCACAAATCATAACGGTCAACATCCGCATACTCTGCAGCCTCAAACACGCCTTCCAATAAAACAATCGGATTTTTAATGCCGTTTTGACGCAATTCCACGCCTTCATCTACCGTTGCCACCGCAAAACCGTCGGCAATATCCGCCAACGCATGTGCACATCTGACCGCGCCATGCCCGTAAGCATCGGCCTTAATCACAGCCAACAATTTATTGCCGTGCAACTCTTTGAGAAGACGATAATTTTGACGTAAATTATCCAAACGGATTTGCGCATTGAGCGGACGCATAATGTATTCCTCTTATCGGCATCCGTTTCAGACGGCCTGCCCTATTACTTTGAAGCGAATATTATAGGTCAAAAACCATACAGGATTCCATGAAATACACAAGATTAATATCTTCCTTCCGCCTTACCTTTAAGGATTTATGCTTCTTCTGAGCCTGTTTTAAGGTTATGATGTCATCCAAATTGAAAACGACAAGCATCAAAGCCATGAAAGAACTCGACAAAACCGACTTAAAAATTCTCAAGCTCCTGCAACAAAACGCACGCATCCCCATGACCGAATTGGCTGAAAAAGTCGGCCTCTCCACTACGCCGGTAACCGAACGTGTCCGACGCTTGGAACGCGACAACCTCATCACCGGCTATCACGCCCATCTGAATCCACATGCCTTAGGTCAAAGCCTCTTGGTCTTTGTCGAACTGAAACTGCGTTCAAAATCCGGCAATATTTTTGAAGACTTCAAACGCGAAGTGCTGAAGATTCCGCAAATTTTGGAATGCCACTTGGTCTCCGGCGAATACGACTACCTCATCAAAGTCCGCCTGCCCAATATGTCCGCCTATCGCGATATGCTCGGCAATATCCTGCTGCAACTGCCGGCTGCAGCCGAAAGCCGCAGCTATGTTGTCATGGAAGAAGTCAAAGAAGAAGTAGTATTAGACATCTAATTCCATTTAACCAACAAAGGCCGTCTGAAAGATTACAACATTCAGACGGCCTTTGTTTTAAACAGGCAAAAAAAAATGCACACATCCGATAGAATGTGTGCCAAGTCTACAAAGGAGAAATAGAGGAGAAACTATTAACTGACTACTCGAACCAGCTAACGAAACGAATTATGCAACAAGAGATTCAACCATGCAAGTATTTTTCTTGTAAAGTTTCTTAATTATCCAATTTACAGAACTTAAATGTAATCATGTTTCAATTCAGATAAAAAAATGCGCATACCGTTTCGATATGCGCCAAGTCTACAAAGGAGAAATAGAGGAGAAAAATCAAGCTGCATCAAGCAACTCAACGGCGCGAATTATCCTAGCCTTCTACCCGACTGTCAACTGTTTTCCTACCTATTTTCAAGCATTTTGCCAAAAAACAACAAATCCGCTATTCCCCTCTTTTTCTGGCTATTTTCGCCCATATATAAAGGAAATTCAGGGCCGTCTGAAACACATATTGCCACTACAGGCAAACAGCCCCATACTCACACATTCATAGCCCATATCCGTCCCAACCCACAACCATGACCACCCCACTTTCCCTTGCCGTCGTCGGCCATACCAACACAGGCAAAACCTCGCTCTTACGTACGCTTTTGCGCGACAGCACCTTCGGCGAAGTGAAAAACGCGCCCTCGACCACGCGCCATGTCGAAGAAGCCCTCATCAACGATGGCGATGACAGCTTGGTTTACCTCTACGACACACCCGGCCTCGAAGATGCCGGCGGCGTGTTGGACTGGCTGGAAACCCACACATCCGCACGCGATGACGGCATTGAGCGCATCCAGCAATTCCTCAGCAATCATGAAGCGCATCACGAATTCAACCAAGAGGCCAAAGTGCTGCGCCAAGTCATGCAAAGCGATATGGCCATGTACGTTATCGATGCGCGGGAACCTGTCCTCGACAAATACAAAGACGAGCTGACCATTTTGTCTTGGTGCGCCAAGCCCATCATGCCCGTGTTCAACTTTACCCAAAATCAAGACCTGACCGCTTGGACCAATATGCTCGCCCGCAGAAACCTGCATGTTTACGCCGGTTTCGATACCGTTGCCTTCGACTTTGAAGGCGAAATCCGATTGTGGGACAACCTTGCCACCATGTTACCTAAGCGCGACACCCTCGACCGCCTCATCAATATGCGCCGTCGCGAGTGGCAACGGCTGGATACGGAAGCGCGCCGTGAAATTGCCGATTTTCTGCTGGATGCCGCTGCATTTACCCAAGAAATTGCCGAAAACGACGACCCTGCCCCGACTTTGGAAGTCATGCAATCGGAAATCCGACAACTTGAGCGGCAAATGCAACAACGCCTGTTCACACTTTACCGCTTCTATCACGACGAAGTCGGCAGCGACAGCACATGGATGCCCAAAGCCTTCAAACAAGATCCGTTTGACAGCGAATTGCTCAAACATTACGGCATCCGTACCGGTACCGGCGCAACCGCAGGCGCACTCATCGGCTTAGGCTTGGACATTGCCACGCTTGGCGGTTCGCTTGGTTTGGGTACGGCCATCGGCGGACTATTGGGCGGCATTTTGCCCAATGCCCAAGACATCACCGACAAAATCAACGGCCGACAAACCCTGCATACCGATCCGGAAACCCTTACCCTGCTCGCCGCACGCGCACTGGATTTGTTGCACGTCTTGCAAACGCGCGGCCATGCGGCTCAATCGCATATCGAGTTAAACGAACGCAAAGCGCCATGGAATGCGGCCAAACTGCCAAGCGAACTCAACAAAGCACGCAGCAACCGCAAATGGTCTTCGCTCAACACACACCAGCCCGAAGCCAGCCGTAACGAACGCTCAGCCTATGTCGGTTCTTTAAGCGAGAAATTAAAAGTTTAAAATCTCTGTTTAACAAAAAGGCCGTCTGAAACCCAAACGTTTCAGACGGCCTTTTGATTTTAGCTGACAAAACTTATTCGGCAGCTTTGGTTTCGCGTTTCAAACCGCCACCAAGCGCTTTATACAAGTCGGCAAGGTTTTCCAGACGGGTCAGCTGATTAGCCAAAAGAGCAGTTTCTGCGCCGTAACTGCTGCGTTCGGCATCTAATAAATCCAATGCGCTGGATACGCCATGTTTGTAACGCAGGCTGATGAGGCGCAGGCTGTCGTTGTAGGCACGGCTTTGCTTGCTCAACGCTTCATAGCTTTTATCCAGCTGTTCGCGCGCAACCAAAGCATTGGAAACGTCTTTAAATGCGGATTGAACAGCGGCTTCATAAGCAACAATTTGTACCTGTTGGCGCAGTTTGGCTACGTCAAGATTGGCTTTGTTGGTACCCCAGTCAAAGATAGGCAGCGTGATGGACGGTGCAAAAGCCCAAACACCTGTACCGCTCTTAAACAGGCCGCTCAACTCGCCGGAAGCCGTACCGACCGAACCGGTCAGGCTGATGCGAGGGAAGAAGGCCGCACGTGCCGCACCGATATTGGCATTGGCTTGTTTGAGCGAGTGTTCGGCTGCGCGGATATCCGGGCGGTTGAGCAATACGTCCGAACTCAAACCGGCAGGCAGTTTGGTCAATTTGAACTGTTTGCTCAAAGGCAAACCGGCAGGCAAGTCTTCGGGCAAAGGTTGATTAATCAGCATGGCCAAAGAATTGCGTGCTTGCTCACGGTTTTTCACTGCGGATGCGTAATCGGCTTTGGCCGATTCAATCAACGCTTCCTGTTGGCGCAAATCAACGGCGGAAATCACGCCTGCTTTATGGCGCAATTGCGAGAGCTTGTAAGTCGCCTCACGGGTTTGCAACACACGTTGTGCCAATGCCATGCTTTCTTCAGCGTAGCGTTCGTTAAAATAGGCTTTGGCAACGGTAGAAATCAAGGTCAGATGTGCGGCATCGCGGTTGGCGGCTACATTGAAATAACCTTGCAAAGCGGCTTCGCTGGTGCTGCGGACTCGGCCGAAAAGGTCGAGTTCATAAGAGGCCGCGCCCAAACCCACGCTGTATTGGCTGCTGACGCTTCCGCCGCTCAAGCTGCCTTGACGCGAACCTGTACCGCTGGCATTGACGGTTGGCAACAAATTATTACGCGCAATCATATATTGCTTGCGGTAGATTTCCGCATTCAGTGCGGCTGTACGCAAATCGGTATTGCGTTCCAATGCGATGTCGATCAGGCGGTGAAGGCGCGGATCGGCAAAGTAATCTTGCCAACCCAATTCAGCGGCACGGATACCGTCGTCAACAGTGTCGTATTTAAACGTATCGGCAACGGCAACTTGGGGCTGCTCATATTTCGGTATCATGGTACAGGCCGACAAAGCCACGGCGGCGGCAATGGCGGTCAGTACAGGTTTGAATGTAATCTTCTTCATTTTAGAATCCTTTAGCATTTTGAGGCCGTCTGAAAATTTTTCAGACGGCCTTTGCTTTAGTGCTTGTCTGAATCTTGTTTACCGTCTTCAATCATGCCGGCTTCAGCGGCGTGTTTGGCGGCCATCTCATGCTCGTGTGCGGTTTCTTTAAAGAATTTGCGCACAACCACATAGAACAAAGGCACAAGGAACACAGACAGAATCGTACCGATCAACATACCCCAGACCACGGTCGTACCAATCGCACGTTGGCTGGCGGAGCTGGCACCGCTGGCAACATAAAGCGGTACCACGCCCAAGATGAAGGCAAACGAAGTCATGATAATCGGACGGAAACGCAGGTGTGCGGCGGCAAGCGCAGCTTCAAGCGCGCTCTTGCCTTGCGCTTGCAGGTCTTTGGCAAACTCGATAATCAAAATCGCGTTTTTCGCACTCAAACCCATCACCGTAACGAAACCGACTTGGAAGTAGATATCGTTGGCGTATGCCGGAATGCTGCCCAGCAGTGCTTCAAACATGTTGCGGCCGGTCACGCCCAATGCCGCGCCAATCAAGCCCAACGGAATCACAAGGATAACCGCCAACGGGATAGACCAGCTTTCGTACAAAGCAGCCAATACCAAGAATACAGCGGCAGCGGCCAATGCATACAACACGACAGTTTGCGAGCTGCCTTTGGCCTCTTCACGAGACTGGCCGCCCCATTCCAGGCTGTAACCGCCACCCATGTCATCAACCATTTGCTGTACCGCAGCCATGGCTTGACCGGAAGACACGCCATTAACAGGCGAGCCGGAAAGCTCCATTGCCGGATAACCATTGAAGCGGACGCTTTGTTCCATACCGTTTTCCCAAGAAACAGTAGCAATGGTAGAAAGCGGTACGGCAACGCCGGATTTATTCGGTACAGTCAGGTTCAGAATATCGGCAGGCTGCATACGGGCACTCGCATCAGCTTGTACCATCACGCGTTGCAGACGGCCTTGATTCGGGAAGTCGTTTACATAAGACGAACCCAAAGCAGAAGCCAAAGCAGTACGGATGTCAGAGAACGAAATACCTTGTGCTGCTGCGGCAGAGCGGTCGATGTCGATTTTCAACTGCGGCGCATCTTCCAAACCGCTCGCACGAACGGTACTTGGGTTAAACAAACCGCTTTTGCGCATTTTGTCAATCAACTCATTGCGCTTGGCCAATAATGCGGCATGGCCGCTGTTGTTACGGTCTTGCAGGTAAATCGTCAAGCCGGAGCCTGTACCCAATTCCATAATGGCAGGAGGCACAATCGCCAAACCGAAACCGTCTTTCAGCGTAGCCATCATCATGCCGGTCAACTTACCGGAAATAGAAGTCGCATCGCTGCCCGGAGCAGTACGTTCGCTCCAGTCTTTCAGAATGACAAAGCCCAAAGCCATGTTTTGGCCGGAACCGCTAAAACTAAAGCCGGAAACGGTAACAATGTTCTCGATCTCAGGTACAGATTTCGCCAGTTGAGTGATTTGAGCCAAAGTTGCATCGGTACGCTCTTTGGTCGCGCCGGCAGGCAGCTGTACGCTCAACATCAAGTTACCTTGGTCTTCAGTCGGCAAGAAGGAAGTCGGCAGACGCATAAACAGGAATACGCCCACAACAGTCAAACCGATATAGACAACCATCATGCGCAAAGTCTTGCGCAAGACTTTGGCTACCCAGCCTTCGTAGCCGTGTGTCCAGTTGTCGAATTTCTTGTTAAACCAACCGAAGAAACCTTTTTTCTCTTCGTGATGACCCTTCTGAATCGGCTTGAGCATGGTGGCACACAATGCCGGAGTCAGCGTCAAAGCAAGGAATGCGGAGAAGCCGATCGATGCCACCATGGTCAGGGCAAACTGTTTGTAAATGTTACCGGTTGCACCGCTAAACATTGCCAGCGGCACAAATACGGACATCAACACGGCAGTAATACCGATCACCGCGCCGGAAATCTGACTCATCGCTTTTTTGGTTGCAGCCTTAGGCGGCAGACCTTCGCTCGCCATAATATGCTCAACGTTTTCAACGACCACAATCGCATCATCGACCACAATACCAATTACCAATACCATCGCAAACATGGTCAATACGTTAATCGACATACCCATGTATGAGATAAAGGCAAAACCGCCCAACAGGGAAATCGGTACAACAATGGTCGGAATCAGCGTAAAGCGGATGTTTTGCAGGAAGAGATACATCACTAAGAATACCAATACGATGGCTTCCAAAAGCGTATGGATCACTTTCTCAATCGAAATTTCCACAAATTTGGAAGTATCGTAAGGAACTTTCCAGCTCATGCCGTCCGGGAAATACTTCTGCAAAACCGCCATTTTTTCTTTCACGGCAGTCGCCGTTGCCAAAGCGTTACCGCTGTTGGACAGCATCACTGCCATACCGGTGGTGTTCACGCCGTTCAAACGTGTGGAAGTAGAATAGTCCTGCATACCCAAGCTGACTTTGGCAACGTCTTTCAGATAGACATTAGAACCATCGGTATTGGATACCAAAATGATGTTGCCAAACTCTTCAGCAGTGCTCAGCTGACCTTGCGCCGTCACAGTTGCTGAAATAGTCTGACCTGCAGCCGCCGGCAAAGAACCGATAGAGCCTGCAGAAATTTGGATATTTTGTGTCGCAAGCGCATTGGTTACCGTTGCAAAAGACAGGTTGTAGTTTTGCAGTTTTTTCGGGTCAACCCAAATACGCATGGCGCGTTGCGCACCAAACAATTGTACCTGCCCTACGCCGTCAATACGCTGCAGTTCAGGAATGATATTGCGCTGGGCGTAATCGTTCATTTCCTCAATGGATTGCTTTTCAGAAGAAAGCATGACCACTTGCAAGAAGTTGGAACGCGCTTTAGATACGGTTACACCATATTGCTGTACGGTAGACGGCAATGTGGACAACACTTCCGACAATTTGTTCTGCACGTCTACCTGCGCCAAATCTTCATTGGTTTCCGGTGTAAACGTCAGACTGACGCTGCCGCTGCCACTGGAATTGGCAGAAGTCGTCATATAGTCCAAACCTTCCACACCGTACATATTACGTTCGATAACGGCCAGTACGCTGTCTTCCATTACCTGAGCCGAAGCGCCCGGATAAGTAGCGCGCAAAGTAATAGTCGGTGCAGCAACGGACGGATATTGGGAAATCGGCAGTTTTTGAATGCCGAAAATACCCGCTGCGATGATAAAAATCGCAATAACCCATGCAAAGATGGGGCGGTCAATAAAAAACTTAGACATTCACGCGTTCCTTATTTGGCTTCAGATGCAGCTTTAGCTTCAGGCTTGGCCTCGGATGCAGCCTGGCCGTCTGAAACTGCCGGGGTTGCCGCTGCGGCGTTTGCAGGCGGCGTCCATTCTTTCGGCGTTACCTTTTTAGCACCTGACATAGCGGCAATGCTGGTACCTTCGACAACCACTTTGTCGCCGTCTTTCAGGCCGTCTGTAATCACCCAATTAGTACCTTGCTGTTGGGCTACGGTCACGACACGCGCTTCCATTTCGCTCTTGTCATTCACCACCATCACAGTATCTTTTGTACCGCGGGTAACTGCTTGTTGCGGCACTACAAATGCATTATCAACAGCCACTTGCTCCATCAATACGCGTACATACAAGCCCGGCATCAAGATATTTCTGTCATTAGGAATGGCAGCGCGCAAGGTAATTTGACCGGTCGTTTCGTTGACAGTCGGATCTGCAAACAGCAGACGGCCTTTTTCAGGGTAAACCGTACCGTCGTCAAATTTGATATCCACTGCAATCGCGCCGTTTGCCGCCAACAATTTGCCTTCGGCAACCTGTTGACGCAGTTTCATGACCTCACTCGCAGACTGGGTAACATTGACATACATCGGATTGGTTTGTTGGATGGTGGCCAAAACAGTGGTATCGCCGGAATTCAGCAGCGTACCTTCAGAAACTTTAGATTGACCGATAAAGCCGGAAATCGGCGCAGTAATGCGGGAGCGGTTCAGGCTGATACCGGCAGATTTGATGGCTGCTTGAGCGGATTTGACGCCTGCCTCTGCCGAACGCTTGGCCGTTACGGCCGCATCATATTCTTGTTGGCTGATGGCATCGGCGGCAACCAGCGGTTTGTAGCGGGCTAAGTCGGCATTCGCTTTAGCCAAAGTAGCTTGCGCACTCGCCAACTGGGCGCGTGCGCTTTCTAAGTTTGCTTCATAAGTTGAGCTGTCGATTTGGTACAAAGGCTGACCGGCTTGCACATAGCTGCCCTCTTGGAACAGGCGTTTTTGCAGAATACCGCCGACTTGGGCGCGAACTTCGGCAGTACGCAACGATTCCAGACGGCCCGGCAATTCGGTTGTCAATGCAACGGTTTCCGGATGCACAGTAACCACACGGACTTCAGGCGCAGGTTGTTTTTGCTGTTGCTGACTGCCTTGCGCCTGTTGGCCGGCTGCTTTTTCATCGCCTTTGCCGCAAGCGGAAAGCGCCAACGCAGTAGCTGCTGCAATTGCCGCGACACGCATCATTTTAGAAGCATAAAGAGCCATAATTTTCCTATCTCTATGATAAATAAGGGTTTGACTAATTAAAAATTGATTACTTTAATCTCATATTTCACAAACAGAAATTGCCTGCTTTTGGCTGATTATATTATTTATATAGTGCTGAGAAACACTATCAAGTATTGAATCGAATTATACATACATTCTTGCATGTTCAGAAGTAATTTTTTATAATCCGAACCATAAATTTACATTTCCTACAAAAAACCATGAGAAGAACCAAAACCGAAGCCTTAAAAACCAAAGAATATCTCATGCTTGCCGCATTGGATACGTTTTATAAGAAAGGCATTGCCCGCACCTCGCTCAACGAAATCGCCCAAGCCGCAGGCGTAACGCGCGGCGCGCTGTATTGGCATTTCAAAAACAAAGAAGATTTGTTTGACGCCTTGTTCCAACGGATTTGCGACGACATCGAAAGCTGCATAAAAGAAGACTCGAACAATAATAACGAACAGGCTTGGTCAAGCTTCCGCCTGACCCTGACCTGTTTCTTCGAGCGCCTGCAACACAACGAGCTTCACTATAAATTTCACAGCATTTTGTTTTTAAAATGCGAACACACCGAGCAAAACGAGGCGGTTATTGCCATCGCTAAAAAACACCAATCACTATGGCGTGAAAAAATCGTTGCTGTCCTGACTGATGCAGTACAACAAAAAGCGTTGGCGGATAATTTAGATATCAACATGGCGGTCATATTCATCAAGTCTTCATTAGACGGCTTGATTTGGCGCTGGCTTTCTTCAGGTCAAGGCTTCGATTTAGCACAAACTGCCCCACGTATGATTGAAATCATCATTGATACATTGGAAAACCATCCGCAATTAAGAAAACAATCATAAACATCAAAAATAAAAGGCCGTCTGAAACATTAAAAGTTTCAGACGGCCTTTGGGTTCAAACCTAATTAACGTGTTACCGGTTTGTAACGGATACGTTTCGGTTTCGCGCCCTCTTCGCCCAAACGGCGTTTCTTATCGGCTTCGTATTCCTGATAGTTGCCGTCAAAGAACACCCATTTAGAGTCGCCTTCACAAGCCAAGATATGCGTAGCGATACGGTCGAGGAACCAGCGGTCGTGCGAAATCACCATCACGCTGCCGGCAAATTCCAGCAATGCATCTTCCAGCGCGCGCAGGGTTTCCACGTCAAGGTCGTTGGACGGTTCGTCTAGCAGCAACACATTGCCGCCACTCAACAAAGTTTTTGCCAAGTGCAGACGACCGCGTTCACCACCAGACAATTGACCTGCGATTTTGCTTTGGTCGCTGCCTTTAAAGTTGAAGCGTCCCAAATATTGGCGGGCTGGAATTTCAAACTGGCCAACCTGCAAAATGTCGCGACCTTCGGCAATGTTGTCGAACACGGTTTTGTCGTTTTGCAAACCTTCACGGCTTTGGTCAATCAGGCTCATTTTCACGGTTTGCCCGATTTTCACTTCGCCCGAATCAGGCTGCTCTTTGCCCGCAATCATTTTAAACAGCGTAGATTTACCCGCGCCATTCGGGCCGATGATGCCGACAATCGCGCCAGCAGGTACTTTGAAGCTCAAATCGTCAATCAGCACTTTATCGCCAAACGATTTGGAAACGTTCACAAATTCAATCACTTCGTTACCCAAACGCTCGGCAACAGGGATAAAGATTTCCTGCGTTTCATTGCGTTTTTGGTATTCGTAGTTGCTCATTTCTTCAAAACGCGCCAAACGCGCTTTGGACTTGGCTTGGCGGCCTTTGGCATTTTGGCGCACCCATTCCAATTCCTGCTTCATCGCTTTCACGCGCGCGGCTTCGGATTTCGCCTCGTTTTCCAAGCGTTTTTCTTTCTGCTCCAGCCAAGACGAGTAATTGCCTTTCCACGGAATACCGTGTCCGCGGTCGAGTTCCAAAATCCATTCGGCGGCATTGTCCAAGAAGTAGCGGTCGTGCGTTACCGCAACCACGGTACCTGGGAAGCGTACCAAGAATTGCTCCAGCCATTCGACAGATTCTGCGTCCAAGTGGTTGGTCGGCTCGTCAAGCAGTAGCATATCGGGCTTGCTCAATAAGAGTTTGCACAAAGCCACACGGCGTTTTTCACCGCCGGACAAATTGCCGATTTTGGCATCCCAATCAGGCAGGCGCAGCGCGTCAGCAGCAATTTCCAATTCGTGTTCCGCACCGCCGCCGGTAGATGAACCAGCCGCAATAATCGCTTCCAAGCGACCTTGTTCTTCCGCTAATGCGTCAAAATCCGCATCAGGATTGGCATACTCGGCATACACTTCTTCCAAGCGTTTTTGTGCAGCAGCTACTTCGCCCAAACCGCTTTCCACTTCCTCACGCACGGTTTTCTCAGGATCAAGCTCAGGCTCTTGCGGCAGGTAGCCGATTTTAATGCCGCACATCGGCACGGCTTCGCCCTCGAATTCTTTATCCACGCCCGCCATAATCCGCAGTACAGTAGATTTACCCGCACCGTTCAAACCGAGCAAACCAATTTTTGCACCGGGGAAAAATGAAAGGGAAATGTCTTTAATAATGGTTTTTTGCGGCGGCACAACCTTGCTCACGCGCAGCATAGAATAGACGTATTGTTGGGACATAGTTTTCTCGTTTCCGTCAAACAAATTTCAGACGGCCCATTTTAACCTATTGCCCAAATACTTGCTTGTTCAAATGCCGTCTGAAAATAGAAATAAGCATCAAAATATACGCCGAGCCGAACCGATACCCTCATTGCCCGACGGTATCAATGCCAAACCGCAGAAAATTTGATTTAAGCCAGTTTATCCTTGAACTGGCATTGCCAATATCCGGCGCTCTTCATAAAATGCACCTATATCCTTGAAAGTACGCACACAAACAATAACGACAGAGAACACCACACCAAGGAACCTTTCAGATTTCTCAATAAAAATACTTTTTAAAAAAGGATTTACCTCATGTCGGAAAATACGCAAAAAACAGCAAAACAAGGTTTGCCGTCACTGGCAAAAAGTACGATTTGGATGCTGAGCTTCGGCTATCTCGGCGTTCAGACGGCCTTTACCCTGCAAAGCTCACAAATGAGCCGAATTTTTCAAACTTTAGGCGCCGACCCGCACAATTTGGGCTGGTTTTTCATTCTGCCCCCATTGGCCGGTATGTTGGTTCAGCCAATTGTGGGCTACTACTCAGACCGCACTTGGATGCCGCGCTTGGGCGGCCGCCGTCTGCCCTATCTGCTTTACGGTACGCTGATTGCGGTTATCGTCATGATTCTGATGCCGAACTCGGGCAGCTTCGGTTTTGGTTACGCTTCTTTGGCGGCTTTGTCGTTTGGCGCGCTGATGATTGCGCTGTTGGACGTGTCCTCCAATATGGCAATGCAGCCGTTTAAGATGATGGTCGGCGACATGGTCAACGAGGAGCAGAAAAGCTACGCCTACGGGATTCAAAGTTTCTTAGCGAATACGGGCGCGGTTGTGGCGGCGATTCTGCCGTTTGTGTTTGCGTATATCGGTTTGGCGAACACGGCCGAAAAAGGCGTTGTGCCGCAGACCGTGGTCGTAGCATTCTATGTGGGCGCAGCGTTGCTGATTATTACCAGTGCGTTCACCATCTTCAAAGTCAAAGAATACGATCCGGAAACCTACGCCCGCTATCACGGCATCGATGTCGCCGCGAATCAGGAAAAAGCCAACTGGTTCGAACTTTTGAAAACTGCGCCTAAAGCGTTTTGGACGGTTACTTTAGTGCAATTCTTCTGCTGGTTTGCCTTCCAATATATGTGGACTTACTCGGCAGGCGCGATTGCAGAAAACGTTTGGCAGACAACCGATGCCTCTTCCGTAGGCTATCAGGAAGCGGGCAACTGGTACGGCGTTTTGGCGGCGGTACAATCCATTGCTGCCGTTATCTGCTCGTTTATTCTGGCAAAAGTACCGAATCAATACCATAAAGTCGGTTATTTCGGTTGCTTGGCTTTAGGCGCGCTCGGTTTCTTCTCTATCTTCTTCATCCACAATCAATACGCGCTGATCCTGTCTTATACCTTAATCGGTATTGCGTGGGCAGGTATTATTACCTATCCTTTGACGATTGTAACCAATGCCCTCTCCGGCAAACACATGGGTACTTATTTGGGTCTGTTTAACGGCTCTATCTGTATGCCTCAAATCGTTGCCTCCCTGCTGAGCTTTATCCTCTTCCCTATGCTGGGCAGCCATCAGGCAACCATGTTCTTGGTTGCAGGCGCGGTCTTGCTGCTGGGAGCCTTCTCTGTATGTCTGATTAAAGAGACCCACGGCGAATAATCCATCCATACCATCGGCAAAGGCCGTCTGAAACCTTTGCCGAACTTACGATTTTAATAACAGGAGCTTCATAAATGTATACAAGAATCATGGAAATCAGCCCTTGGACGCTGCGTTCGGCAAAACTGGAAAAAGAACACAAACGGCTGCAAGAGAGCCTGACCAGCTTGGGCAACGGATATATGGGCATGCGTGGCAACTTTGAAGAAACCTACTCCGCCGACAGCCACTTGGGCACCTACATAGCCGGCGTGTGGTTCCCTGACAAAACCCGCGTTGGCTGGTGGAAAAACGGCTATCCTAAATATTTCGGCAAAGCCATCAATGCGCTCAATTTCAGCAAAGTTAAAATCTTTGTTGATGAACAAGAGGTGGACTTGGCGAAAAACGACGTTGCCGACTTCTCCGTCGAACTCGATATGCAGCACGGCGTGTTGCGCCGCTCGTTCACCGTATTCGGCGTGCGTTTCGATGTGTGCAAATTCCTGTCGGTCGCGCAAAAAGAGCTAGCTCTCATCCGCTGGGAAGCCGTATCTGTTGACGGCAAAACCCACCAAGTCCGCATCGATTCCATCATCGATGCCGACGTGAAAAACGAAGACTCCAACTACGAAGAAAAATTCTGGCAGGTATTGGACAAAGGCGTTTCAGACGACCGCTCCTACATTGCCACCCAAACCGTCGCCAATCCCTTCGGCGTGGAACAATTTATCGTCAACGCCGAGCAAACCTTCGCCGGCAGCTTTAAAGCCCTTGGCGGCAGCCAAACCGACTGGCAGGTCTCCAATTCTTTTGAAGCCGAAGTCGGCAGCACGCCCGAAACCTTTGAAAAACGCGTGATTGTTACCACCAGCCGCGATTATCAGGGCTTGGAAGCGGTGAAAGCCGCAGGCCGCGCCTTGTCGGAAAAAATCGCAGGCGTTGCATTTGAAACCTTGCTGGACGCACACAAAGCAGGCTGGCTGCACCGTTGGGAAATCTCCGATGTGGTCATTGAAGGCAGCGACGAAGCGCAGCAGGGCATCCGCTTCAACCTGTTCCAACTGTTCTCCACCTACTACGGCGAAGACGCGCGCCTGAATATCGGCCCGAAAGGCTTTACCGGCGAAAAATACGGCGGCGCGACCTATTGGGATACAGAAGCCTACGCTGTGCCGCTTTACCTCGCACTGGCTGAACCCGAAGTTACCCGCAACCTGCTGCAATACCGCCGCAACCAACTGCCGCAGGCGCAGCACAACGCGCGCGAACAGGGCTTGGCGGGCGCACTCTATCCGATGGTGACGTTTACGGGCATCGAGTGCCACAACGAATGGGAAATCACCTTCGAGGAAATCCACCGCAACGGCGCGATTCCTTACGCCATCTACAACTACACCAACTACACCGGCGACGAAAGCTATCTTGCCAAAGAAGGCTTGGAAGTATTGGTCGAAGTGTCCCGCTTCTGGGCGGACCGCGTCCACTTCTCCAAACGCAACGGCAAATACATGATTCACGGCGTAACCGGCCCGAACGAATACGAAAACAACATCAACAACAACTGGTACACCAACACCCTTGCCGCATGGGTATTGGATTACACCAGAGAAGCCTTGGCGAAATACCCGCGTCCAGATTTGAACGTGAGTGCCGCCGAGTTGGAAAAATGGGCGGACATCAGCGCCAATATGTACCGTCCGTATGACGAAGAACTCGGCGTATTCGTGCAGCACGACGGCTTCCTCGACAAAGACATCCGCCCCGTGTCCGCGCTTTCGCCCGACGATTTGCCACTCAACCAGAAATGGTCGTGGGACAAAATCCTGCGTTCACCCTTCATCAAACAGGCAGACGTCTTGCAAGGCATCTACTTCTTCGGCGACCGTTTCAACATGGACGAAAAACGCCGCAACTTCGACTTCTACGAACCGATGACCGTGCATGAAAGCTCGCTGTCGCCGTGTATCCACTCTATTCTCGCCGCCGAACTGGGCAAAGAAGAAAAAGCCGTGGAAATGTACCAGCGCACCGCCCGCCTGGACTTGGACAACTACAACAACGACACCGAAGACGGCCTGCACATCACCTCCATGACCGGTTCGTGGCTCGCCATCGTCCAAGGTTTCGCCCAAATGAAAACTTGGGGCGGCAAACTCAGCTTCGCCCCGTTCCTGCCGAGTGCGTGGACAGGCTACGCCTTCCACATCAACTACCGAGGCCGTCTGATTAAAGTTGCCGTCGGCAAAGAAAACGTCGTCTTCACCCTGCTCAAAGGCGAACCGCTCGATTTGCAGGTGTACGGCAAAGACATCACGCTCAACGGCAGCCACACCGTTGCGTTGGAAAAATAAGGAGGGCGCAAAATGACTTTTACCGCAGTCCTGTTTGACCTCGACGGCGTCATCACCGACACCGCCGAATACCACTACCGCGCATGGAAAAAGCTCGCCGAAGAACTGGGCATCAGCATCGACCGCAAGTTTAACGAGCAGCTCAAAGGCGTGTCGCGCGACGATTCTCTCAAACGCATCCTCGCGCACGGCGGCAAAACCGTCAGCGAAGCCGAGTTCGCCGAACTGACCCGCCGCAAAAACGACAACTACGTCGAGATGATTCAGGCAGTCAAACCCGAAGATGTGTACCCCGGCATTTTGCCGCTGCTGGAAGCATTGAGGGCAAACGGCAAAAAAATTGCCCTCGCGTCTGCCAGCAAAAACGGTCCGTTCCTGCTAGAACGCATGGGGCTGACCCACTTCTTTGACGCCATTGCCGACCCTGCCGCCGTCGCGCATTCCAAACCCGCCCCCGACATCTTCCTCGCCGCTGCCGAGGGCGTAGGCGCGGACATCCGCCACTGCATCGGCATTGAAGACGCCGCCGCCGGCGTCGCCGCCATCAAAGCCGCCGGCGCCTTACCCATCGGTGTGGGTAGAGCCGAAGACTTGGGCAGCGACATCGCGCTGGTCTCCGGCACCGCCGAGCTGACCTACGTCTACCTGCAAAACGTATGGGAACAGTCGGGCAGGTAAAATACTAAGGAAGTAAAAAGGCCGTCTGAAAACTGGATTTCAGACGGCCTTTATTCTAAAAGTTTCCAGACGACGTTTGAGGTCTTCTGAAAGTTTGAAACAGTGGTGAGAACGACAGACAACGCGTGCGTGCGTACCGCACACACCCTACACCTCGGTTTTAAAGTTTGTGCCGCCGCAGGTAAGGTGTGTGGCACAGCCACGCACGCGGTTGGTGGAGATGCAGGCTACGGCTTGCTTGTGGATAGGTCATGATGGGAGGGTTCTTTTTAAAATGGATTTCGTTGGGTCTTGAACCAACAGGAAGAAAACAGCCTTTAAGCTATTATATTTGTTGTTTGGAATGAAACAAAGGTCGTCTGAAAATGGATTCACGGTTTTCAGACGACCTTTTTATTATGTGCCACTTGAGCAAAATGTAGGTTGGGTTGAAAATCCAACACTCTGTGAAATTTAACAGTTTTGTTGGGTCTTGACCCAACCTACGCTTGCTTGTTACGGCTTGTTAATCAGCACATACATCTGCACGGCGGCATACCGCAAGTATCACAATATTCGCTATCGTAATGCATATCACCGCAGTATTCGCAAGAGCCTTGATAACCACGCCAGTTTAAGAGTTTCGGATTGAATACACGATATTTCATGATTATTTCCTCCGTTTCTTATCACCTGATTGTTGGGCAGGTGTTCTATCACTGCCTATATTGTAGCGGTGGTCATGGCTACCATCAGCTTTGTTTTTACCATAACTAATTACGCCATTAACAACCCCCTTAGTGGCGGAACCAAGTAGTTTCTTTAAAAAACTCATTTGTAATTTTACCTTTATTGTTTCTTCAATCATCAAATAGCGAATATAATCCATAAGTTATTGCTCCAACTGCCAATGGAGCAGCGGCAACAATACCGATACCAACTGCCATACTTCCGCCACCGATAGTTGCCAATGTACCTGTTATGGCTGATGCACTCATTGTTGAAGCGGCAGCCCCTATGCCCGCAGCGGTACCTACACCTGAGACACTACCCGCAACTTTTGCATTTTCTTCAGACATAATAACCTTCCAAAACTTGTTATTTTTAACTAAACCGTCATGGCAATAATTCAACCATGATGTAGTTATCTTATACAATTTTTTTAAAAATATCAACTATAGTTGACTAATTTCTTCCTATCGTGAATTGTTTAAAATTCAGTATCTTTCCATACTGAATAAATGGACATAAACAATGAAATACATCCGTACCGTCTGATTTTTGCCCAAAATATGCGGAAGATACGTCGCTTGAAAGAAATTTCCCAAGAGGCTCTCGCTTTTGAAGCTCAAGTTAGCCGTGCATACATCTGCGAGGTTGAACGTGGAAACAGAGCTGTTTCTATTGATGTTATGGGGCGGATTGCAGACGCTTTGGAATTACCCTTAGAGCATCTCTTATCCAAGAATGCGATAAGCCATGTCGAAGAATAAAATATTTTAAACACAGTGCTTTTAATCATAAAAAATGACCAGTCGCACAAATGGCTGGTCGTTTTATTGTTTCATTCACTCCCAAACAACAACCCTTCCTTAATCCCCCTAATCCTATCCCTCAACACAGCCGCCTCTTCAAACTGCAAATCTCTAGCAGCCTGCTGCATGGCTCTTTCCAATTTCGCAATTTATTCCAAGGCATCTTCTTCATTGTGAATTTCTCCGACTTTAACCTTGTTTTTGCCTTTCAGACGGCCTTTAATATTACCCATCAACCCAACGTTACCATCTCAATCTGCTCCATACTTCTACCCAAGAAGCGTTCGCCGATGGTGCGGAAGCGCAGTGGGATGTCGCTGACGTAGAAGCGGTAATCCGGATTGTCGTTTTCCGTGTTCAGCAAACCTGCTTGCGCCAAGGCTTTGGCGGTGGCTTCGGCGGTAGTGATGGCAGAATCGACCAAGGTGACGTTTTGCGCTTCGCGACCGATAAGCGGTTTGAGCAGTGGGAAGTGGGTACAACCCAACACCAGCGTGTCGATGTCGTCCGCCAAGAGTGGCTTCAGGTACTCGCGTACGGTCAGGCGGGTGACTTCGTGATCGAGCCAGCCCTCTTCCACCAATGGCACAAGCAGGGGCGCGGCTTGCGTGCGCACCAGCGTGTCGTTGTTTTTTGAATGGATGGCACGCGCGTAGGCATTGCTGTTGACGGTAGTGTTGGTTGCGATAATGCCGATTCGGTTGTTTTTGGTGGTTTGCAAAGCAGCTTCCGCACCGGCGGAAATGACGTCCAATACGGGCATATTGCCTGCTTTTTGACGGATTTTTTGTCCGGCAACGGCGGCGATGGTGTTGCACGCGATGACGAGTGCTTTGACATCGTTTTCCAGCAGGAAATCGACAATCTGCATGGCGAAGGTTTCTATAGTGGCGCGTGATTTGGTGCCGTAGGGAACGCGTGCGGTATCACCGAAATAGATGATGTTTTCCATCGGCAGGCGTTCCATCAGGGCGCGGACGTTGGTCAAGCCGCCGACGCCGGAATCGAATACGCCGATGGGGCGTTGTTTGCTGGTACTCATGGTTAATTTCTTCAATATAGTGTTAAGGCCGTCTGAAACCGTTTTTCAGACGGCCTGAAGGTTAAACATATTCTTTTTTATCGTTTTCCACCCAAGCCTGATGCGAGCAAATCCACAACAGCACGATACCGCACACGGTCGAGCTCAACATCATACCGGTCATCACCAAGGCGGAACCATTGTGCAGCCAAGTCGTTGCCATGCCGACCGATGCGCCGATAAGGGATTGGAATACGCCTAAAACCGCATTTGCGCTGCCACCCTCTGCGCTGAAATAGCTCATAAAACAGGCCTGAGTGTTCGCTCCGACCAAGCCTTGCGTACCAACTGAAAACATCACGCATGGTACCAAAGCCCACAAAGGCGGCAAAGACAGCGACAACACCAAAACCGTCATCAGCAGATTGGCGGTAAATTGGACGATAATGCCCCATTTGAGGATGTTTTGCGGATGCGTACCGGTTTTCAAACGCCATGCGGTAACGCGGTTAAACGACATCATGGTAATGATATTGAGCGCAAATATCCAAGCATATTGGTTTGGTGAAACATGATACAGATGTTGGTACACGAACGACGATTCGGTCAAAAAGGCGAACATCGAACCGAAACTGAAAGCTTGGAAAAACAAATAGCCCATTGCAGCGCGCGTTCTCAAAACGCGTTTAAACCTGCCTGCCACCACGCCGAACACGTCCATGCTGATTTTGCCTTTTTGGTGCGGCTTGGGCAGGAAATACCACATCAAACCCCAAAGCAGCAGCGAATAGCAGGCCAGAAAACCGAAAATCATGCGCCAGCCGCCCAAATTCTGCAAGCCAGCACCAATCATCGGTGCCATCAGCGGCACAATCATCAGAATGATGCCGATTAAGGCAAACATCTGCGCGGCTTTGCGTCCGGAATAATAATCGCGCACCATCGCGCCGGAAATCACCACGGTCATCCCCGCGCCAAACGCCTGCAAGGCACGCAAGTTCAGCAGCTGCTCGACATTATTCACCATCGTCAAACCGATAACGGCGGCAAAGTAAATGCTTAAGCCCACCAAGGCGACCGGTTTGCGGCCTTTAATATCCGAAATCGACCCACCAACTACCTGACCAAACGCCACGCCAAACATAAAAAAGCTCAGGCTTTGCTCGATGCGGTGAATGTCCGAACCCAGTGACTTCGCCATTTCGGGAATCGCAGGCAGATAGGCATCGACAGAAAACGGCATCAGCGCGACCAACATCGCCATCAGCACGGCCATGGTTTTTTCGCCCAAAGGGGCTTGTTGTGCAGTCATTCCGACTTTCGCTTTCGTAAAAAATATTCAACAAACAAAGAAAACAACCGCCTTGTCAGACGGTTGCGGATTGGATGGAATTATAGCAGATTTCAACCTTGTCCAATCACTGCAAAAAAACCTTTGCAAAACTTAAGGCCGTCTGAAACTTTGCTTGGTTGAATCCCCTTGCTTCAAACGCTAAAATGCTTGTTTCTTAAGACAACAAATTGTTTCACATCACGGATTCTAAGGAATAATCATGACTACATTTCAAATTGCGCGTGCCGACGGAAAAACGCTCGAAATCCAAGGCAAAATGGCAAACCGCCACGGCTTAATCGCCGGGGCGACCGGTACGGGTAAAACCGTTACCCTGCGCCGCATGGCGGAAGCCTTCAGCAGCGAAGGCGTCCCTGTATTCTTGGTCGATGTCAAAGGCGATTTGTCGGGCATCGCGCAAGCCGGTGCCAACAGCGGCAAAGTGGGCGAACGCATTGCCGAGTTTGGCTTGGGCGAGCAATGGCTGCAAAGTTTCCCCGTGCGCTTTTGGGATGTTTACGGCGAAACCGGCATTCCGGTACGCGTGACTGTTTCAGAAATGGGCCCTATGCTTTTGGCCCGCCTGATGAATCTGAACGACACGCAAGAAGGCCTGCTCAACCTCGTGTTCAAAGTTGCAGACGACAGAGGCTGGCACATTCTGGACTTAAAAGATCTGCGCAGCATGTTGAAACACGTTTCCGACCACGCTTCGGAATACCGCACGCAATACGGCAACGTTTCTGCCGCCAGTATCGGCGCGATTCAACGCCAACTGCTGACTTTGGAAAACGAAGGCGCAGAAAAATTCTTCGGCGAACCTTCCCTCAACTTGCAAGACTGGATGCAAACCGACAACGGCAAAGGCATCATCAACATCCTTAATTCCGAAAAACTGATGCGCTCGCCGCGTATGTACAGCGCGTTTTTGCTGTGGATGCTGGCAGAATTGTTTGAAACCCTGCCCGAAGTCGGCGATTTGGACAAACCAAAATTCGTGATGTTCTTCGACGAAGCACATTTGATGTTCGACAATGCCGCCAATGCACTGGTCGAACAAATCGAACAAGTCGTGCGCCTGATCCGTTCCAAAGGCGTGGGCGTATATTTCGTTACCCAAAACCCGCTTGACTTGCCCGATACCATTCTCGGCCAACTGGGTAACCGCGTACAACATGCCCTGCGCGCCTTCACACCGCGCGACCAAAAAGCAGTCAAAGCTGCTGCCGAAACCTTCCGCAGTAATCCGAATATCAAAGTTGCCGAAGCGATTGCCGAACTGGGCGTCGGCGAAGCCCTCGTTTCCTTCCTTGATGAAAAAGGTATGCCAGAGCCGGTAGAGCGCGCCCTCATACTGCCGCCGCAATCGGCCCTGACCCCGCTTGCTGCAGAAGAGCGCAACCGTTTGTTCCAAAACGATGATTTGTATCCAACCTATAAAGACATGGTGGACAACTACTCCGCTTTTGAAGCATTGGCCGAAGCAGACAGCCAAGCAGCCGCTGAAAAAGAAGCCGCAAATGCCGCCAAAGAGCAGGAAAAAGCGCAAAAAGCCGCAGAAAAAGAAGCTGCCAATGCCGATCCCGGCATCCTCGGCGGACTGATCGGCGGCTTGAGCGGCGGACGTAAAAAATCCGGCCAAGGTTTGGGCTACAACGTTGCCGACGCCATCGGCAGCCAAATCAACCGCCAAGTAACCAACGCCATTTCCCGCAGTGTAATGGGCATTATTAAAAATATGTTTAAATAATCAGCCTGCGAACATACTGCCTTTATTGCAATAGCCGCAAGTCGGATACTTGTATCCGACACCTTGCTTTCAGACGGCCTCAAAGCAGCCTGAAAACAAGCCAAGTGCCCGCCAAACAGGAAAACACGCCATGCCCCAAACCGTTACCCTTGTGCTGTACGACCCCGCACACGCCGCCGATTTGGACTACCGTCTGCACGGAGAGCAAGCACAATACTCGGTTTCGCCCCAAGAGCGGCTGCAAAACGGCCGGTTCGCCGCGCCCGACTGTTTGGCCGTAACCATTTTGTGCCAAAACCGCCCCATCGGATTTTTCATCCTTGATAAAGGCAGCGACCGCCTTACTTACAGCGCCAACCCCCGCGCCGTATTGCTGCGCTCGATGTCGGTCAACCCCGCATATCAGGGTCAAGGCTGCGCCCGCGCGGCGCTGGCTGACGATAAATTGGCGCCGCTCATCCGCAGCATATTGCCCGACTGCGACGAAATCGTGTTCGGCGTACACCACGCCAACCGCGCCGCCATCGGCCTGTACCAAAGCTGCGGATTTGCCGATACGGGGCGAACCTTTATGGGCACAAAGGGGCTGCAATATATTTACAGCAAAACGATTCGGTAAAAGGCCGTCTGAAAATCAATTTCAGACGGCCTTTTTTTATTCATCAATCCAATCAGTTTTTCATCGATTGAACCGGAGCCGGGATTCTACCGCCTCGGTTGACGAACACTTCGCACGAGCCTTCTTTAACCGGCATTACAGGCGCGTAGCCCAACAGGCCGCCAAACTCGACGCTGTCGCCGACGGTTTTACCGGTTACCGGAATAATGCGCACGGCGGTGGTTTTGCTGTTGATCATGCCGATGGCGGCTTCATCGGCGATGATGCCGGAAATGGTGTGTGCAGGTGTATCGCCGGGAACTGCAATCATATCCAAACCAACGGAGCAGACGGCAGTCATGGCTTCGAGTTTATCCAGCGTCAATACACCGGCTTCGGCAGCGGCAATCATGCCCTCGTCTTCCGAAACAGGGATAAACGCGCCGCTCAAACCGCCGACCGCGCTGGAAGCCATCATGCCGCCTTTTTTCACGGCATCATTCAGCAATGCCAAAGCCGCTGTTGTACCGTGCGTACCGCAGACGCTCAAACCCATCTCTTCAAGGATGCGTGCCACCGAATCGCCGACGGCAGGGGTTGGCGCCAATGACAAGTCGAGAATACCAAACGGGATATTCAGCATTTTTGAGGCTTCGCGGCCGATAAGTTCGCCCACTCGGGTAATTTTGAAAGCAGTTTTCTTCACTACTTCCGCAACTTCGGTCAATGTCGTTGCATCTGAATTTTCCAACGCGGCTTTTACGACACCTGGGCCGGACACGCCGACATTGATAATGGCATCCGCTTCGCCCGAACCGTGAAACGCGCCCGCCATAAACGGATTGTCTTCCACTGCATTACAGAACACGACGATTTTGGCGCAGCCAAAACCTTCGGGTGTGATTTCGGCCGTGCGTTTGATGGTTTCGCCTGCCAGCTTGACCGCATCCATATTGATACCGGCACGCGTGCTGCCGATATTGATGGAGCTGCACACGATATCGGTAGTCTTCATCGCTTCGGGAATGGAACGGATCAGCACTTCGTCCGAAGGCGACATGCCTTTTTGCACTAACGCGGAAAAGCCGCCGATAAAGGACACGCCGATGGCTTTGGCAGCTTTATCCAAAGTTTGCGCCACGCTGACATAGGAATCGGCATGGGTGGCCGCGGCGATTTGGGCAATCGGCGTAACGGAAATACGCTGATTCACAATCGGTACGCCGTATTTGGCAGACAGATATTTTGCCGTCGCCACCAAGTCTTTGCCGACCGTGGTGATTTTATTGTAAATATTTTGGTTCAACACATTGATATCGCTGCTGATGCAGTCGTGCAAATCAATGCCGATGGTAATGGTGCGCACGTCAAAATTCTGGTCGGCCACCATTTTGACGGTTTCTAAAATCTCGCCGGATTGAATACTCATGGCTCTCCCTCCGACTTAAATACGGTGCATGGCTTGGAAAATTTCTTCGTTTTGCATACGGATATCAAGCGCGAGTTTTTTGCTCTCTTCCGCAAACAAATCCAAAACCTCTTGACGCGATTTGGTGCATTTTGAAGTGTCCACCAAAATAATCATGGTAAAAAAATCGTCCATCAGCTGTTGGCTGATGTTGAGAATATTGATTTGGTTTTCCGCTAAAATTTTGGAAACGTCGTACACAATGCCCACACGGTCTTTGCCGATGACGGTGATGACTGAATTGCTCATAACGCTGTTTCTCCTGATAGGATATTTGAAAAGTGTTGACAATTATAACACTCAGGCCGTCTGAAAAACTGTTTCAGACGGCCTGAGTATTCAAATTTCAATTTTAATTATCGCCCTGCTTTCAAAGCCTGCCACAAACGAACGCTGAGTTTGCTCGCATCGGTTGACTTGGGCGAAACGATGAAGCTTTTTTCCATCAATTCTTTACTTGGGAAAATCGATGCATCGGATGTGTACTTTTCATCCATCAAATCACGCGCCGGACGGCTGGCCGGAGCATAAGTCACATAGTTGCCGTTTTTGGCCGCTGTTTCCGGATTGAGCGTGTGATTGATGTATTTGTGTGCATTGGCCACATTTTGCGCATCACGCGGAATCATCAGCGAATCCACCCAGATACCGACGCCGCTTTTCGGCGCCAATACTTCGACTTCGACACCGTTTCCAGCCTCCTTGGCACGGGTTTTGGCAATATTGAGGTCGCCACCATAACCCACCGATACGCAAAGATTACCGGCCGCCATATCGTCGATATAGCCCGACGAGGTAAAGCGTTTGATGTCGGGACGCACTTTTTTCATCATTTCAACAGCAGCTTTGATGTCGTCAGGGTTTTCGCTGTTCGGATCTTTGCCCAAATAATGCAAAGCCAAAGGAATTTGCTCGATGGCGCTGTCAAAATAACTGATGCCGCAGGATTTCAGCTTTTTCGTGTATTCAGGATTGAACACCAAATCCCATTCGTTTTCAGGCAGCTTGTCCGTACCCAAAGCCTTTTGAACCTGCTGTTTGTTGATTGCCAGCGTATTGATGCCCCAGAAATAAGGGACGGCATATTCGTTGCCCGGATCAACGGCTTCCATCATTTTCAACAAATCAGGATCGATATTGGCGTAATCGGGAATTTGCGATTTGTCGATTTTTTGATACGCGCCGGCTTTAATCTGACGGCCAACATTGGCAATAGACGGCGCAACCAGGTCATAACCCGACTTGCCGGTCAGCAGCTTGGCTTCCAGTGCTTCGTTGCTGTCGTAGTAATCGTAGCGGACGTTGATATGCGTATTTTTTTCAAACGCAGACAGCGTGGCAGGATCAACATAATCCGACCAGTTGTAGATATTGAGTTTATCCGTTTGAGAGGAAGAAGTTTGAGTTTGAGATGCGGAAGATTCTGCGGCGGTGCCTTGTCCTCCGCTACACGCAGTCAAGACGAGGCTCACGATTGCCGCCGCCATCAAAGATTTTTTCATGGTTTCAGACCTTTTGTTCGGGGGGTGAAAATATTGCAGCGGTGGCAGATGCCACTTACAAAAGGGAAACTGTGGGGGCGGCCGGCATGTGTCCTTTGCCCTTGATTCAGCAAGGTTTGCATTAAACGGCAAAAAGCTTTTGAATGCAAGACCTTAAAGCAGAAAAAATTTTCATTTTTCAGACGGCCTGAAGCTATGGTTTTATTCATAAACAACATTTTTTGAGAAACGGTTTCATGCCGTCTGGAAAAAACTGTGGGCTTATTCAGACGGCCTCAAGATTTGTCAAAACCGCCCAATTTGTGGGAAAATTGCACGATTGAATTTAATGAAGGGCGACACCGTGTTAGACAGAGAAGGCTATCGCCCCAATGTCGGTATTATCCTGATTAACGAACGTAACGAAGTCTTTTGGGGCAAACGCGTACGCGAACATTCATGGCAGTTTCCGCAGGGCGGCATCAAGCCGGGCGAAAGTCCTGAGACCGCCATGTACCGAGAATTGTACGAAGAAGTCGGCCTGTTACCGCAACACATCAAAATCGTTGGCCGTACGCGCGACTGGTTGCGTTATGACGTGCCCAGCCACTGGGTGCGCCGTGAATGGCGCGGTTCGTATCGCGGACAAAAACAGATTTGGTATCTTTTGCGCTTGGTCGGCCGCGACAGCGACGTCAACCTCCGCGCCTGCCATCATCCTGAATTCGACGGCTGGCGCTGGCACCAATACTGGGCGCCGGTTGACGAAGTCATCGACTTCAAGCGCGGCGTGTATTTAGACGCATTGACCGAACTCTCCCGTTTCCTGCGCGGCATAGAAAGCTATGAAGACTTTATCCGTCGCAATCCAATAGAAAACCTATAACCCAAACGCTTTCAGGCCGTCTGAAAGCGTTGTTTTTCATCCTTTCAGACGGCCTTTACATTATTCCTATGGCTAAAAACAATCAATACAGCGAATCCAGCATTACCGTCCTCAAAGGCTTGGAGCCGGTCAAAGAACGTCCCGGCATGTACACCCGTACCGACAGCCCGACCCATATCTGTCAGGAAGTGATTGATAACGCAGCAGACGAGGCATTGGGCGGTTTCGCGACTGCAATCGACGTGCAAATTCATGAAGACGGTTCGCTTTCCGTCCGTGATAACGGCCGCGGCATTCCCGTCGGCCTGCACCCTGAAGAAGGTGTACCCGTGGTCGAACTCGTGTTTACCCGTCTGCATGCAGGCGGCAAGTTCAACAAAAAAGACGGCGGCAGCGCCTATGCCTTTTCAGGCGGTCTGCACGGCGTCGGCGTATCTGTTACCAACGCCCTTTCCACCCGCCTTGAAGTAACAGTCAAACGTGAAGGCAAAGTCCACCGCATCGTCTTTTCCGGTGGCGACGTCATCGAGCCATTGACTGAAGTGGGCAAATGCGCCGTCAAAGACAGCGGCACCGAAGTATGCGTGTGGCCGGACGGCAAATATTTTGAAAGCCCAAATTACAGCATTCCCGAACTCGAACGCCTGTTGCGCGCCAAAGCAGTCTTACTGCCGGGCGTACGCGTTTCCCTGACCCGTCCGATCAAAGGCGAAGACGAAGCACACACCCAAACCTGGCACTATCCAGACGGCCTGAAAAGCTATCTGACCAACCTCATTGCCGACGCACAAGAAGCCGTGCCTATCTTCTCCTGCGAAAACTACATTTCAGACAGCCACAACGGCGATTTCAGCATTGGAGAAGGCGCAGCATTTGCCCTGACTTGGCTGGAAGAAGGCTCGTGCGCCAACGAAAGCTATGTCAACCTGATTCCCACGCCATTGGGTGGCACGCACGAAGCAGGCTTGAAACAAGCTGTGTTCAATGCCGTCAACAACTTCATCAATCTGCACAACCTCTTGCCGCGCGGCGTGAAAGTACAAAGCGACGACGTGTTTGGTAAAACCGCCTTCGTCCTCTCTGCCCGCGTCCTCGATCCACAGTTCCAAGGTCAAACTAAAGACAAGCTGACCAACCGCGATGCACTGAAACTGGTTGCCACCGTATCGGGCGACCCTTTGGAATTGTGGCTGAACCAAAACGTGGACTACGGCAAAAAAATTGCCGAACTCGCCATCCGTCAGGCACAAGCGCGGATGCGTTCGGTTAAAAAGATTGAAAAGAAAAAAGGCAGCGGCGTCGCTGTCTTACCCGGTAAGCTGACCGACTGCGAAAGTGAAGACATCCGAGAAAACGAACTCTTCCTCGTCGAAGGTGATTCCGCTGGTGGCTCTGCCAAACTTGCCCGCGACAAAGCCACACAGGCCATCCTGCCCCTGCGCGGCAAAGTCCTCAACAGCTTTGAAGTCCACCCGGACCAGCTCTTCGGCAATGCCGAAATCCATGATATTTCCGTCGCCATCGGCGTCGATCCGCATGGAATCAACGACAATCCTGATTTAAGCGGCCTACGCTACGGCAAAATCGCCATCCTGTCCGATGCCGACGTGGACGGCTCACATATTCAAGTTTTACTGCTGACCCTGTTCTACCGCCACTTCCCGAAACTGGTCGCCGACGGACACATCTACGTCGCCCAGCCGCCGCTGTTCCGCGTCGATGTCAACGTACAAGGCAAAAACAAACCTGCCCGCAAATTCTACGCCCTCGACCAAAACGAACTCGATAGCATTTTGGAGCGACTGCAAAAAGAAGGCGTTAAAGAAACTGCTTATTCCATCAGCCGTTTCAAAGGCTTGGGCGAGATGAACCCCGACCAGCTCAAAGACACCACCATGCACCCCGACACCCGCCGCCTGTTGCAGGTACAAATCCCCGAAGGTGCGGATGACGAAACACGCGACATCTTCGTCAAACTGATGGGAAAAGGCGAAGCCGCCGCCCGCCGCGCATGGATGGAAAAAGAAGGTGATACGGCAGAATTGGATATTTAATCTATTGTTTCAATAGACTAAAGGCCGTCTGAAACTTTAAAAGTTTCAGACGGCCTTTTTTTAAAATCATCAGAAATTAAGGTTAAACAGTATTTAACTTTCAATATCCTGTTACTTACCTATTTCTATTTTCGCAGCTGAATTGTGTGTTTAAGACAAATAAAAAAGCACTGATATAATCAGTGCTTTTTAAATAATGGCGCGGCGGACGGGGCTCGAACCCGCGACCCCCGGCGTGACAGGCCGGTACTCTAACCAACTGAGCTACCACCGCGCATCCACTGTCAAAGACAATGAAAGGAAACTTGGTGGGTGATGACGGAGTCGAACCGCCGACATTCTGCTTGTAAGGCAGACGCTCTACCAACTGAGCTAATCACCCGATAAGCTGACATTAAATCAAAAAATCAGACCATGCGCAAGGTTTTTATTTAAATAAAAATATATCCCATTGAAAGAATATAGAATATTTTATTTAAACGCAAAAATTACCGTTATGCCTATCTATCAATCGAAAATCAAATGTCCCAATTTATCCGCTTTAGTATGCAGATAACGTTCATTTTCCACATTTTCGCCGACATGTAATGCAATCCGTTCGACCACATTAATGCCGGAATCTTTCAACGTTTGGATTTTTTCAGGATTATTGGTCAACAATCTGACTTCACGAATATGCAGATAATCATAAATCTGTTTGGCCAAAGTAAAGTCGCGCGCATCAACAGGAAGGCCGAGTGCAACATTGGCCTCAACCGTATCCAAGCCCTGATCTTGCAAACGATAAGCACGGATTTTGTTTATCAAACCAATGCCCCTACCTTCTTGGCGCAAATATACGATAACGCCACGCCCTTCTTTCTGAACGGCCTGCATCGCTGCTTGAAGTTGAGGGCCGCAATCACATTTCACCGAAAATAAAGCATCACCGGTCAAGCACTCGGAATGAATACGCGACAACACAGGCAGGCCGTCTGAAACATCGCCCATCGTCAATGCGACATGCTCCTGACCGCCCTCTTCTTCAAAGCCGTGCATGGTAAACTCACCCCATTCTGTAGGCAAACGGCATGACGCGACAAACTTCAAGGCCTTACTCATTTTCCGCTTCCTCTTTTTCAGCCACGCCTAACAGATTTTTCAAAGAATCCGACAAGGCCAAAGCAAGGGCAATCCAAGCCACCAATACTTCGTCTGGCGCGCCGTCTTTGACATCAAACTCGGCATGTACCACACCCAAAACCGCACCGCTGGGCATACAGACAGGAACAGAAATCTGACTCAAGCCGAGATGATTGCGTTCGGCCGACAATTCACCAATTTCCTGCCAATACGCCACATTCTGACAAACATTCATCCAACCGCTTTGCGCCGTACGCACAGCCAAAAAAGCCTGTCCGGCCTGCTCGTCGATTGGAATCACATTTTCCAACGGTACGCCCCAACGGCTCAGTCGAACCAGCGACAACGCGCCATCTTTCGGAAACGCTGTATAAACCGCTGCACTTTTCAAATGCTCGGTGCGCTCGGCAACCGAATCCAAAGCCATAAAAATCTGTTTCAGCAACAATTCATGTTCGGCATCAACATAATCTGCCAACTGCCAACCGTCTTCAGACGGCCACAAAATCGAACGCTCAACAGAAGCATTGCCCATTTTAATCACAGCCTGGGCAGTCAAATAAGCAACATGTATCTCATCCGCAGGCAACTTCAAACCTTGCGTCTGCAAAAAATCTTTAATCAATAAAGCAGGCATCTGCCCTTCCTCACCAATAGTAAAGTTGAGGCCGTCTGAAAACAAACCCTGCTTTCAGACGGCCGGAATAAATCATTATATAAGGGATAAACCGAAAAATTCAAGCAAACAAGACTTTGCGCCCCCATTAATCTTGTGTATAATCCACGGTTCAAATTAGTGCGGACGTGGCGAAATTGGTAGACGCACCAGATTTAGGTTCTGGCGCCGCGAGGTGTGAGAGTTCGAGTCTCTCCGTCCGCACCACACTCAAAATGAGCAGCTTTCGGGCTGCTTTTTTTACATCTATTCCACTATATACCCTATTCAAAATCGAAACTGCTTTTACAGCTGTTTCCATTGTATCTTTCAGACGGCCTATCATTTATGTTGAATCCATCGCAAAAACTTGTCGAATTGGTCCGTATCCTTGAAGAACGTGCCTATATTTTTCCGGGAGATCCTGTGCAGGCGACGGAAGCGTTGCGACATATTGATGGCGGCAATGAGGAAAAACTGATACGCCGTGCCCAAATTATTGACCGCGACCAGCATTTGAAATATGTGTTGCAACAGGTGGAGACAGGCTCGTTTTGGCTTTGGATTGTTGCAGCGACATTGTTGTTTACGGTCGGTTTTTCCAGTACTTATCTTTTGATGGACAATCAAGGGCTGAACTTTTTTCTGGTATTGGCCGGGATTTTGGGCATGAATACGGTCATGCTGCTGGTGTGGCTGGCGACTTTATTCTTGCGTTTGAAAAATGTGCACTTTATCAGCAGTCCGGCAACTTGGTTCCGAGGTAAAGATCCGGTCAATCAGGCAATTTTGCGGCTTTATGTGGACGAATGGCGCAAACCGCAAACGCGTTGGCTGATTGGTGCAACTTCACACGGCCTGTGGCTTTGCACGCTGTCGGGAATGTTGGTTTCTGTTTTGCTGCTGCTTTTGGTGCGTCAATATACGTTCAACTGGGAAAGTACGCTTTTAAGCAATACGGCGTTGGTGAAAACGGTTGAAGCTTTGTCATGGCTGCCGGAACGTTTGGGCTTTCCTGTTCCCGACAGTCAGGCCGTAATTGCAGGCCGTCTGAACAATCATATCGAAGATGCACGCGCTTGGGCGGGTTTACTCATCGGCAGCATCATCTGCTATGGTATTCTGCCGCGCTTGCTTGCTTGGCTGGCTTGCAAGATTACTTTAAAAACCCTTCGCGAACGTTTGGATTTGAATCAGCCCTACTATCAAAACATCCTCCGCACATGGCAAACGAAAATTGTTGATGCCGATGATTTTCAGGAAAACATCGTTCCCGTTTCATCTAAAATTACGCTGAATAATGCGCCCAAATGGGCAGTTACACTGGAAACTGAATGGCCTGAGCCGCTTTGGTTTTCCGGTGTTTTGGCGCAAGAATGGATAGACAAAGGCGTGGTCGCCGGCAGAAAAGATTTGGAACAATTAGAAGCCGAATTGAAACAAACTCCGGCGCAACTTCTCATCGGCGTACGCACGCAAACTGTTCCCGATCGTGGCATTTTGCGTCAAATCAGCCGCTTGGCTGAAGCTACGGACGGCGGTGTTATCATTCAGCTTTTGAATCAAGACAGTTTCTCTGAAGATTTGGATACCAAACTGGATTATTGGCGCAATGCGCTTGCAGAAAGAAACATTGCCTGGTTGGAGCCGACCCGTTTGGCACAAGAAAAACGGCAAACCTCTATTTGACAGATAAACTAAAGGCCGTCTGAAACCTGATGTTTGGGTTTCAGACGGCCTTATTTATTGTTGAGGATTCATCTTAATGATGGTCGTGGCGATGCTCTTGATGCTGTTTGGGCTTGGCTGCGTGGTATTTGGCTTTAGGTGCAGTTTTTTTCATTTTTTGCGGTTTGGCTTTTTTGTGCATACGTTCTTGTTTCGGATGCATTTCGTGTTTGCCGTGTGCAGAAGCGACAGGAGCCAATACCAAACCGGCAGCTGCAACCATCAAGGAGGTCATTTGAATCAGTTTTTTCATATTTATCTTCTTTCAAGGGGTTGATTTGAGGTAAAAATAAGAATTTATTCGCACTCAAGCGATGGACAAAATATTAATGGCTTTAACTGTCAGCTGCTGTCAGCATTCGGCGAAATCTGTTCAAAATTCGGCAATAGAAGTATGGCAACACAATGATGTAGCATGGTTTTGAAAGTTTACCGTCAATTTTGACAAAGCGTCTTTACACATTTCCCAAACGACAAAAAGCGCGAACCTTTCGATTCGCGCTTTTTCAGACGGCATCAATTATTTTTTGTCGTCTTTTACTTCTTCAAAGTCGGCATCTACGATGTCGTCGTCTTTCTTAGCAGAAGACTCGGCTTGTGCGCCCTCGCCTGCTTGTGCTTCAGCTTGCGCTTGAGCGTAAACCATTTCGCCCAATTTTTGGCTGGCTGCACCCAAAGCTTCGGCTTTGGCATCGATAGCGGCTTTGTCGTCGCCTTTAACTGCTTCTTCAGCTTCTTTCAACGCAGCTTCGATTTTTTCTTTCTCAGCAGCATCGAGTTTGTCGCCGTAGTCAGTCAGAGATTTTTTCACAGAATGAATCAGGGCTTCGGCTTGGTTGCGGGAAGCGACCAATTCAGTCAGTTTTTTATCTTCTTCAGCGTTGGCTTCGGCATCTTTCACCATGCGTTCGATTTCTTCTTCGCTCAAACCTGAAGAACCTTGGATGGTGATGTTGGCCGCTTTGCCAGTACCTTTGTCTTTGGCGGAAACGTGCAAGATACCGTTGGCGTCGATGTCGAAAGTAACTTCAATTTGCGGCATACCGCGTGGTGCAGGTGCGATGTCGGTCAAGTTGAACTGACCCAAAGATTTGTTGGCAGAAGCGCGCTCGCGTTCGCCTTGCAGCACATGGATGGTTACTGCGCTTTGGTTGTCTTCGGCAGTAGAGAACACTTGAGACGCTTTAGTCGGAATAGTAGTGTTCTTTTGAATCAGCTTGGTCATCACGCCGCCCATGGTTTCGATACCCAAAGACAGAGGAGTTACGTCCAGCAGCAATACGTCGCTACGGCCGCCGCTCAATACTTCGCCTTGAATCGCTGCACCTACGGCAACAGCTTCGTCAGGGTTCACGTCTTTACGAGGTTCTTTACCGAAGAAGGCTTTAACGGCTTCTTGTACTTTCGGCATACGGCTTTGACCACCGACCAAAATTACGTCGTCGATGTCGCTGGTGCTCAAGCCGGCATCTTTCAATGCAACTTTACAAGGCTCGATAGAACGTTGGATCAAATCTTCAACCAGGCTTTCAAATTTGGCACGGGTAATTTTCATGGCCAAGTGTTTAGGACCTGTTGCGTCCATAGTGATGTATGGCAGGTTGATTTCAGTTTGCTGACCGCTGGACAATTCGATTTTGGCTTTTTCGGCAGCTTCTTTCAGACGTTGCAGAGCCATTACGTCTTGTTTCAAATCAATGCCTTGCTCTTTTTTGAACTCGTCAATGATGTAGTCGATCAAGCGTTGGTCGAAGTCTTCGCCACCCAAGAAAGTATCGCCGTTGGTAGCCAATACTTCAAATTGTTTGTCGCCGTCGAGGTTGGCAATTTCGATGATGGAAATATCGAAAGTACCACCACCCAAGTCATATACAGCTACTTTGCGGTCTTTGTTGTCGCCTTTATCCATACCGAACGCCAAAGCGGCTGCGGTTGGTTCGTTGATGATACGTTTTACTTCCAAACCTGCGATGCGACCTGCGTCTTTAGTCGCTTGACGTTGGCTGTCGTTGAAGTAGGCTGGAACGGTAATCACGGCTTCAGTGACTTTTTCACCCAAGTAAGCTTCGGCGGCTTCTTTCATTTTACGCAGGACTTCTGCGGAAACTTGCGGCGGAGACAGCTCTTTGCCTTGCGCTTTCACCCATGCGTCGCCGTTGTTGGCTTTGATGATTTCGAAAGGCATGGATTCGATGTCGCGTTGAACTTCTTTGTCTTCAAATTTATGACCGATCAAACGTTTTACAGCGTAGATGGTGTTTTTAGCGTTGGTTACCGCTTGGCGTTTGGCGGGTGCGCCGACGAGGACTTCGCCGCCGTCCAGATAAGCGATAACGGAAGGAGTGGTGCGTGCACCTTCTGCATTTTCGATCACTTTGGTTTGACCGTTTTCAGAAATGGCCAAACAAGAGTTGGTTGTACCTAAGTCAATACCGATTACTTTTGCCATATTATGTTGCTCCTAATAAATAAACTTTTCTAAATTAATAATCCTGTGGAACATTTCGTTCCGATGGCTTGTAAATAAGGTTGCTTCATTTTTTTTCAAGGCTTAATTTAAATTTTTTTTTAAATTAAATTCAAATACTTGATTTATTTATCCACAAGCCGCTTATTCTTTTTTCAGACGGCCGGCTTTAATTTTCCGATTCCGGTTTATCGGAATAATTTTCCAATAGCGGAATATCGGGCTTTGAAACCGGATAAGGCCGTCTAAAGATTTTATGCTTGATAAACTGTATCAAGCGGTGCCTTCAATCTTCTTTTTTCGCCACGACAACCATCGCAGGACGCAGGACGCGGTCGGATAATGTATAGCCTTTTTTCATCACGCTGACGATGGTGTTTGGTTCTTGCTCGCTGACCACTGCCTGCATGGCTTGGTGGTAATGCGGGTCAAGTTTCTCGCCTGCCTGAGGATTGATTTCTTTAATATGGGTGGCATCAAACGCTTTTTGCAACTCGTTCAAAGTCATTTGCACGCCCATTTTCAGGGCATCGAAATTACCGCTTTGGTCGAGCAGCGCCATTTCAAGGTAGTCTTTGACAGGCAGCATTTCGGCCGCAAATTTTTGTCCGGCAAATTTATGGGTATCGGCGATTTCTTGCTGATGGCGGCGGCGCAGGTTTTGCTCGTTTGCCAAACCGCGCAGCTCGCTGTCTTTGAGCTGGCCTTCCAACTCGGCAATACGCGCCTGCAGATCTTCGTAAGTTGGCTCGGCTTGTGCTTCGGCTTGTTCGGTTTCAACCGCTTCAGCAGTCTCTACGGCTGCCGCTTCTTCGACTTCATTTTGGTGTTGTTTGTTACGATCCGTCATTTCTGACATCCTTTTAGAGTGTTAGCATTCAATGACCCATATATAAGGCCGTCTGAAAAAACTTCAAGCATTTGAACGTCGATTATCAAATGCCTTGTTAAAAGACGTTGGAAAACGGTAAGATAGCCATCTGATTTTATTCTTCAGACGGCCTCGAATATGAAAAAAGACCATTTGAATTCAACCGATTTTAATCTGTGGCACACCATCCGCGAAGAAACCGAAGCGGCCGCCGCGGCCGAGCCGATGCTGGCAAGCTTCCTGCACCAAACCGTGTTACGCCACGATTCGCTCGATTCGGTACTTGCCTACCATCTTTCCAGTAAGCTCGGCAGCCCGATTATGGATGTGCGTGCGCTGTTTGAAATTTATCAACAAGCTTTGAGCGTGGACACCCGTATCAGCAAATGCGTCGAGGCCGACTTGAAAGCCATTTATGAGCGCGACCCAGCTTGTGACGAATATTCGCTGCCGCTGTTGTATTTCAAAGGTTTCCACGCCGTACAGGCGCACCGTATCAACCACTGGCTCTATCAAAACGGCCGTAAAACGCTGGCGTATTTCCTGCAAAACCGCATGTCGGAAGTCTTCGGTGTTGACATTCACCCTGCCGCCCGTTTCGGTCACGGTTTGATGCTCGACCATGCCACTGGTTTTGTGGCCGGCGAAACCGCCGTCTTAGGCAACAACATTTCCATCCTCCACGGCGTAACGCTGGGCGGTTCGGGCAAAGAAAGCGGCGACCGCCACCCGAAAATCGGCAATGGCGTAATGATTGGTGCGAACGCTTCGATTTTAGGCAACATCCGTATCGGCGAAAATGCCAAAATCGGCGCAGGCAGCGTGGTGGTTGCCGACGTACCGTCTTCGATTACCGTTGTCGGCGTACCGGCCAAACCGGTCGGCCGCTCTTCCAAAACTCCGTCTGCCGATATGGATCAAAGCATTCAATTATCATCTACGGATTTTGTGATTTAAGCAATCTGCCATTTAAAAGGCCATCTGAAAGATTTGTTCTTTCAGACGGCCTTTTATCATTTAAATCCTAGTGTTAACCGCGTTTGCGCAAGGCTTCCAAGTGCGTTTTAACCTGCTTGACTTTCTCTTCGGTAAACAGGTTGGCAATGTTTTTCCAAATGCTGTGATAACCGTAAGGACCATGTTGCATTTCGGCTTTTGCTTCTTCCACCGGCCAGCCTTGATAAATGATGCGGTACATTCCGGCAATCAAACCGGTACGGTCCGCGCCGTGATAACAATGGATAAGCACTGCGCCGTTTTGCTGTTGTTTTTCAATCAAGTATAGGATTTCCGCAATCTCTTTCGGCTTGATGCTCCATGACAGCAACGGACGATTTAGCAAGGTCAAACCATGCTCTTTCAAATGGTCGTCATCGTTGCGGTCGAAAAAGCGCAAGTTGATCACGCTTTGAATGCCCAGCTTGACGATGGCTTCGCCATCTTCGGAAACAGGCTGCTCGCTGCGGTAAAGCTTGTCGTCGATGCGATAAAGGTTGGCATCGTGTTTGACAGGCGTTGCCCAGCGTTCGGACTGAACGGCTTTGCTGCCATTATCCGGCGACGCGGACGAGCAAGCGATGGGCAAGCCGGAAGCGAGAAGGCACAATAAAAGACGGCGCATAAAATTCCTGTATGAAAATCAATTGAAAATCAAAATATCATGCGATTCTATCAAAACCCGTTCGGATATTCTATCCGAGCAAACCGCGTTACAATAAAGCCTCTTTTTTCAGACGGCCTTTCATCATGACCTGCCTTGCTTGGAACACCACGCCTTCCCTTGCTACCCTTTGCCGCGGCATCGAACAACATACCGCGCCGCTTTATTTGATTGTCTGCCTGCCTGAAAACCATATTCCCGATTTTCCATTATCGAATCATCCCTCCGAGCTTGAAGGCCGTCTGAATAACCGCCTCGTTCAAGCCATGAAATGCCTTCAGTTCAACAGCGTCAATGTTTTAGAAAACCTATTGCCTGATGTACATCTCTGGCTGGTTCCGCCACACCGCGCCGACCGCTTACACGAACATTTCCATCATATCGAATGGCAAACCGAAGCCATACCCCAATCCGCCCCAACTCCCCTAAAACCTTGGTTCAGACGGCCTGAACATCAAGCCGCGCCCGAACACGTCCTGATTATCGGCGCAGGCATTGCCGGTGCAGCGACTGCACGCAAACTGGCGGAACACGGCGTACGCGTTATGGTTTTGGAGGCAGGCAAAGCAGCGCAGGCAGGCAGCGGCAACCGCCAAGGCTTGCTCTACGCCAAAATCTCGCCACACGATACCGAACAAACCGAGCTGCTGCTGACAGGCTACGGCTACACGCGCCGATTGTTGGAAGACTTGCTGCCTGATTCCGACGTATGGGGCGGCGACGGCGTATTGCATTTGAATTTTGACGACAGCGAACGCAAACGCAATCAGGCCTTGGGTTTGCAACACCAGCATAAACACCTCTACCGCAGCGTATCTGCCGAAGAGGCAGCACACATTGCAGGCATAGACGTATTTTCAGACGGCCTTTACTGGCCGCAAGGCGTATGGCTGAATCCACCCACTGTCGTGCATGCCTTATTGAATCATCCGCTGATTGAGTTGCACGAACACTCGCCGCTGACCGCAGTATCACATGACGGCACACAATGGACGGCACACACGCCAAACGCGCATTTCAATGCCAGCCATATTGTTTACTGTATGGGCGCGCACAGCCCGACTGCCGCCGACACCAACGTCTCCGCCCTGCCTTTCCGCCAAATCCGCGGACAAACCGGCGTTGTGTCCGCCAGCCCGTTTTCACAAAAGCTGAATTGCGCCATTTCCGGCGAAAGCTACATCAGCCCAAGCTGGCAAGGCCGCCACTGCTATGGCGCGACATTTGTCCTCAACAGCAACGATGAAACTTGGTATCCGCACGAAGAAACCGAAAACCGCGCCGCTCTGCAACAGCTCAATCCCCCATTGGCACAATCCCTGTTTGAGCAAGATTCGTTTTCAGACAGCCTTCTCGACACACAAGGCCATGCCGCCCTACGTTGCGACAGCCTCGACCACTTGCCCGTTGTCGGCGCGCTCGGCGACATCGCCGCCATGCAGTCCGCCTACGCCAAGCTGGCATTGGACAAAAACTACCGCCTCGACAATATCCCCTGCCCTTACCTGCCCCATGCCTACATCAATACGGCACACGGCACGCGCGGACTGGCGACAGCCCCCATCTGCGCCGCCGCCATTGCAGCCGAAATACTCGGCTTGCCGCATCCGCTATCGCAAAGGCTGAGAACCGCGCTACACCCCAACCGCGCCATCATCCGCGCGATTGTTCGGCAGCAGCCGTTGTTATCCGTTTAAAGATTTCGTTTTAAATAAAAAAGGCCGTCTGAAAGTCATCAAAACTTTCAGACGGCCTTTAGCTATCCGTCAACTGCTTAGAATTTCCATTCCAGCGAGACGGCGTAATTCCGGCCTGGGGCGCGGTAACGATCTAAACCTTTGCCATCGCGGTCAACGCCGTTGGTGGTGCTGTAACTATACAGGCCGCGCAGGGAATCCCAAGTGGTGTATTTGCGGTTGAACACATTATACACGCCTGCACGCAGGGTCAGGTTTTTCACCGGTTTGTAGAAACCGTACATATCGAACACGTAAGCCGATTTGTTCAGCCATGGATAATCCACTACTTTTTCTTGCAAAGGCGTACCCCAACCGGTGTTTTCAAACACGGTATATTGAGCTTCTTTGGCTTTTTTCGCACCCAAATAAGTCAGGCGGGAGAACACACCCCATTTTTCGCTCGGGCTTTCGTAATCGACACCGGCAATCACTTTCAGAGGCTGAGTGGACAACAGGCTGTTGTTGCCTGACAGTTTGCTCTTCGCGTAACCGACAGAACCAAACAATTTCCAGCCTTCAGGTACAAAAGAAACCACTTGACCTAAATTCAGACGGCCTGTCAGCTCAAGACCACGGATTCGGGCCTTGTCGATGTTTTGCATCTGCCATTCCAGTTTTTCGGAATAAGGATTGCTACAAATACCATAATAGTAATTCATCTGAGTACAGCCGACATCGCCACTGGTGGTCAGCCTCTGCTCTTCAGACAAGAAGTTGCGGTAATTGCTTTGATACAGGTTGGCATCCAAAGTACCTTTTTCGCTGCGGCCTTGCAGAGAAAGGGTATGGGTGGTGCTGCGCTCGGCTTTCAGGTTCGGATTAGGCAACCAGGTACCTGAGCCGTGGTTGTAAGTGAAATACACTTCAGACGCATTCGGCACGCGGAAACCGGAAGTTACATCGTAACCCAAACGCCATGTCTGACTCAGCTGTGCAGCCAATCCGACAAAACCGCTCCAGCCTTTATAAGTGTTGGCTGCAGGTGGTGTTTTGTCACAAGCATGACACTCGGCATTCAGTTGCTGCGGCGTCATTTTGGTGTAGTCGTAACGGATACCTGCGCGGCTGCTAAACACGTCGTTCCATTGGATTTGATCAGACAGCGAGAAACCGTAGTTGTTGGTTTTCACCGGATGCTGGATGGTGCTGGCTGTTCGGACGATGCGGCCGCTGAAGTAGTAGTCGTCGCGGTTTAAGTTTTCAAACTCACGCTGGCTGGCGAAAGTTTTAAACGACAAGCGATGTTGGCCGCCCATTTGCAACGGTTGGCTGTCCATACGCAATGTAATGCGTTTGAAGGTTGTATCCATGCTGCGGTTGTAGATTTCGTCCAAATCCTTCTGATTGTAGTTGCGCGTCCAAGTGGAATAATCCATCGGGAACGAGCCTTTGTAGTTAACCGCCGCTACTTTGGTTTTCTGATAATCGAAGTCCGCTTTCAACAACGACAACCAATTCGAATCGGGCGTCCACTCGTAAAACAGGTTGGCATTGCGCCGTCTGTTTACGTCATCGGCTTCGCGCCAAGAAGAAGCGGTCAGGTTATAAGACTCTTCGATCGTGTAATTGTGGCCCTGCTGACCGTTGAGAGATGCGCCGATACGATGGTTGTCGTTGATTTGGTAAGCAATCTTACCCAAGAAGCTGTGGTATTTGTGTTTGGACGGGTCAGGAATACCGCGCGCAGAACCACGGATATTCGCTCCGCTGCCGGCGCCCTCTACCGGATAACCACGCTCGCCCGCGCTTTCAGTCTCATGACCACGACGTTGCGAATACAGCAAAGCGGCATCCACGCGGTCGTTGCTCACGCCGAACCCAAGTGTATTTGTCCATTCGCGGTTGCGGCTGCTGTAACCGTTTTTCATCATCACGCCGAACTGCCGCTCAGACAACAGCAAATCACGCCCTTGCAGGGTTTGGTAATTCACGCCGCCACCCAATGCACCGCTGCCGGTATTGAAAGAGTCCGCCCCTTTCACGATGTCGATGTTGCGCACCAGTTCGGGGTCAATAGACAGGCGCGAGCTGTTGAAGTTGCCATAACGGGCATACAGCGAGTTTTCTTCGGAATCAGGCAGGTTTACGCCGTCAATGCTGACGCCGACACGGTTGCCTTCCACGCCGCGAATAGCAAAGCCTTTTTGATGGCGGCCGCTGTCGCTCAAGCCGACGTCTGTGGAATAACGTACCAAGTCTTTGTTGTCGCGCACCATTTCTTGTTGGATACGGCCAAGGTTGACACGTTCCACGGTTGCAGGCGCATTACGCTGACCTTTAACGCGGACTTCTTTTATCTCTGCTTTAACGGGTGTGGTTTCAGTCGCAGCTTCATCTGCTGCCAAGACTGGACTGCCGAAAATACTGCCGACCAGCGCGGCAATAGGGAGCATTTGTAATGGTTTCATATTATCAACTCAAGATGTAATGGATTGTTCATCCATCAGTTAATACATAATAAATTTTCTGATAATCATTAATAATTAATAAGACAGCAACCCGTTCAAACAAAACTTTGTAGTGTAATTAAAGGCCCCTGCAAACATCTACGCCGAGACCTTGTCTGTTTGATTTAATTATTTTTTAGAGTCTGTGCGGCGTCATACCTTCAGGCGCTTCCGCACCTTCCGGCAAACCGAAGGTTTCACGCAAGACAACTTTATAGAATTCAAAAGCTTCTTGTGCGCCTTGAATGGCTTCCGCTTCAGCTTCCGGAGTCAAGTTCAAAGCGTTTAGATGCTCGACAAAAGCGCGCCAGTGTTTGCCGCGGCCGTTTGGATGCGGAGCCAGGTGGCGTGCGCCGAATTCGCCGTTGTATTCAAGTTTTTGAGCGTGTTTGAACAAGAATGCCGCGCCCAAATTAGAACCTTCGGCGCAATACAGCCAGCCGATGGCTTTATTGCCGGTTTCGTGTGGCAATTCTTTGTCAAATTTGTAAGGCTCTTCACCCAAGTCTTTCAAGTCTTGAGTCACGGCATCGTAACGCGCCATGTATTCAAGCTCTGGAATGGCTTTGTTCAATTCGGCATCTTTATAGATATGGTCAACAGCCTTGTGGAAAACAGATTGAAGTTTCAAGAATTTGATGTAGTTTTCTTTGCTGGAAAAAGGTTGAACGGACATAACCAAGTTATCAACGCTGTCGTGCGTTGTCGTGGTTTGCTCTTTCAAGCGTTTGGCGAAAGTCAGCTCTTGGGTTTCACTCATGATGTTTCCTTTGAATTAAGAGACTAATAGTTTCAGACGGCCTTTATGGTTAAAAATACCGTCCGATTTGAAAAGAATCGTTTTAAAAACAAAGAAGATAACTTTTAACCTGCTTCAGGTTCATTGATCGCACACCTTCCACAAATCTACAAGTCTCATCGTGTTTTTCAGGAATAAGAATATATATTATTTTCATAATAATGACAATAAACAAAACCAAGACCTATTAATAAAATTTAACAGCCCATAGCAATAATCTTTTGAAGTCTTTTCAAACTTTTCAGACAGCCCAAACCTTATTAAACAGCCGCCATTCAACCAAATATCTGCTAAATTTGTGCTATCCTGCTGTTTTCATTTATAATGCGACACTCTTTGCACCTTCTTTACCCCCTGCCGAACCATGAAACGGATTCCTGCCTACCATCGCTGGTGGCGCTACAAGTCTTATCTTCCTGATGCGACGCTGCCTGCACATACGGTGGAATGCCCCGATTGCGGCTGCCGTATGGATATTCCGCGCCTGCGTCAGGGGCAGGAAGCGCATTGTCCGGTATGCAACCATGAAATCGTAGAGGTGGAAAACAATCCGTATATCGCGCCGATCGCCTATGCGCTGACAACCTTGATTCTGATGGCGTTTGCGTACAATATGGTGTATATCCGCGTCGATTTGTTCGGCGTGACATCGATTTTGTCGTTGCCGCAAATGATGCGGCTTTTGATTTCGCTGGATTATGGTTTTCTGGCGGAAGTGATGTTTATCCTTACTTTCGGTGCGCCTTTACTGTTTTTACTGCTCTGCCTGTATGTTTATACGGCTTTGATACGCGAAAAGGCCTACCCTGCGCTGCGCTTTGCGACGCGTGTATTGGTGCGGCTGCGTCATTGGATTATGGTGGATGTGTTTTTCATCTCCACTTTGGTGGCGTATATCAAGCTCTCGTCCGTTGCTACGGTAGAGTTCGGCTCGGCGTTTTATCTGATGTTTCCGCTGTCGGTCATGCTGATTCGGACTTCGGTATCGATTCCGCAGCATTGGGTTTATTATAAGATTCACCGTTTAACCGGCGGCCATGCGGTTCAGACGGCCTCTGAAGACAAAATCTGTTGCAGCCGCTGCCTGTATTTCCGCAATAAAGACGAGCAGCCTTGCGGCGTATGCGGCGCAGACTTATACCGCCGCCGCCCGAAAAGCCTGAGCATTTCGCTGGCGTTTTTAGTGGCGGCGTTTATCCTGTATTTCCCTGCCAACATCCTGCCGATTATGATTTCGTCCAACCCGACGGCTTTGGAGATCAATACGATTTTCAACGGCATTGTTTATATGTGGGACGAAGGCGACCGGTTGATTGCCGTGATTATCTTTAGTGCCAGTATTATGCTGCCGGTTTTGAAGATTATTGCGATGGCGGTTTTGATTTATTCCGCATACTTCAAACCTGTGATGAGCGCGGACAAAATGTCGGTTTTGTATCGGATTACCGAATCCATCGGCCGCTGGTCGATGATTGATATTTTTGTGATTATTCTTTTGATGAGTTCGTTCCACACCAATATGGCACGCGTCGTGCCGGGTGGTGCAGCGATTTACTTCTGCCTGGTCGTTATTTTGACCATGCTTTCTGCCTATTATTTCGATCCCCGTCTGATTTGGGACAAGCAACAGCAGCTTTCAGACGGCCTTGATTCTGACCAGACCTTAACACAATGAAAAAACACGATTCTTCACCCAATTATCACGCACCGGCGCGTGTCAAGAAAACCAATGTCTTCACGTCTGTCGTGTGGCTGATTCCGCTGATTGCGCTGATTGCCGGCGGCTGGCTTTTGGTTAAAGACATCCGCAACCGCGGCCCTGTCGTTACACTGTTGATGGACAGCGCGGAAGGCATCGAAGTCAACAACACCGTTATTAAAGTGTTGAATGTCGATGTCGGACGCGTTACCCGCATCAAATTGCGCGACGACCAAAAAGGCGTGGAAGTCACTGCGCAGCTCAGCGCCGATGCCAAAGACCTTATCCGCAGCGATACCCAATTTTGGGTGGTCAAACCGCGTATCGACCAAAGCGGCGTTACCGGCTTGGGAACCTTGCTTTCCGGTTCATATATTGCATTTACACCTGGCAAAAGCCAAGAAACCAAAGATGTATTTGTCGTCCAAGACATTCCACCGATTGCCGCCATCGGTCAAAGCGGCCTGCGCCTGAATTTGGTCGGCAAAAACGACCGTATCCTCAACGTCAGCAGCCCTGTTTTGTATGAAAATTTTATGGTCGGCCAAGTAGAAAGCGCGCATTTCGACCCGTCCGACCAAAGCGTGCATTACACCATCTTCATCCAAAGTCCCAACGACAAACTGATTAATTCCGCCAGCCGTTTCTGGCTGGAAAGCGGCATCAATATCGAAACCACAGGCAGCGGTGTCAAACTCAACTCCGCTCCTCTGGCTGCACTACTGTCTGGTGCGATTTCGTTTGATTCGCCCAAAACAAGCGACAGTAAAAACGTCAAAAGCGAAGACAGCTTCACGCTTTATGACAGCCGCAGCGAAGTGGCCAATCTGCCTGACGACCGCTCGCTGTATTACACTGCATTCTTCAAACAATCAGTACGCGGTCTGACTGCCGGTTCTCCCGTCGAATACAAAGGCCTGAATGTCGGCGTAGTTTCCGATGTCCCCTATTTCGACCGCAACGACAGCCTGCATTTGTTTGAAAACGGCTGGATTCCCGTGCGCATCCGCATTGAGCCTTCCCGTTTGGAAATCAATGCCGACGAGCAAAGCAAAGAGCATTGGAAACAACAATTTCAGACGGCCTTAAACAAAGGCCTGACCGCCACCATCTCCAGCAACAACCTGCTGACCGGCAGCAAAATGATTGAGTTGAACGATCAGCCTTCTGCCTCGCCTAAGCTGCGACCGCATACCGTTTATGCAGGCGATACCGTTATCGCAACCCAAGGCGGCGGTTTGGACGATTTGCAGGCAAAAGTGGCCGACTTGTTAGACAAATTCAACAATCTGCCATTGGATAAAACTGTTGCCGGCTTGAACGGTTCGCTTGCCGAACTCAAATCCACCCTCAAATCTGCCAATGCTGCCCTAAGCTCCATCGATAAACTGGTCGGCAAACCGCAAACGCAAAACATTCCGAACGAGTTGAACCAAACCCTGAAAGAATTGCGTCAAACCCTGCAAGGCGTATCGCCGCAATCGCCTATCTATGGCGACGTACAAAATACGCTGCAAAGTTTGGACAAAACCTTAAAAGACGTTCAACCCGTGATTAATACTTTGAAAGAAAAACCCAACGCGCTGATTTTCAACAGCAGCAGCAAAGACCCTATCCCGAAAGGAAGCCGATAATGCGCCTCTTCCCGATTGCCGCCGCCCTGACGCTTGCCGCCTGCGGTACTGCGCAAAGCACACAATATTTCGTCCTGCCCGACAGCCAGTACATCCGCCCGGCTGCGCATGGCAATGAAATTGCGGTCAAAGTCAACCTTGCCGAACCGCTTGCCAACGGCGGCCTCGTTTACCAAACCGATGCCTATCATGTGAATCTAGCGAAAAACCACCTTTGGGCGGCACCGCTCGATGGCGCATTGGCAGCAAATCTCAGCAACAAGCTCAACCGCCTCAATCCGCATCGCACCTTCGTGCCTGCTTCACGCAGCCAAAGCAGCCAAACCCTGAAAGTCTATATCGAAGCCTTCCAAGGCAGCTATCAGGGGCAGACCACCATCAGCGGTTATGCACAATGGCCGGACGGACGCAGCAAACCATTTAACGCCGTCACGCCGCAACAAGGCGACGGCTATACCGCCATGCTCGAATCGTTGGAAAACGGTTTGTCACAGGTTGCCGATACGATTGCCTATTAAACAAAAGGCCGTCTGAAAAACTTTCAGACGGCCTTTTTCATGTTTCAAACATTCATTACAACGCGCGGTCAAAATACAAAGCCACGCCGGAACGCTCGCTCATCGCCAACAAATAATCCATCAATTTTTGCGGCCATTGAATACCGCGCACAACGGTCAGGTTGCGCAAAATAGGGAAAGTCAGGATATCTTCCAAACTGATTTCACCGCCCAAGCCCTCGCCTTCGCACACCAGCGCTTCCAGTTCTGCTAAGTCTTGATGCAGACGCTCCAGATACTGCGCCGTTTTGTTCAGATTAGTCTCGAAATTGCCGATACTTTTCTCTTTTTTGTCGATAAAGTATTTTTTCGCCTCATCGGTATCAAATTCGGGCAGGCCGATTTTGACCATGCGCGGCTGTACCAATTTGTTATTGTATTCGCCCACTTTATCCAACCAAGCCTGCATTTCTGGACGAACTTCCTCTTTCAGACGGCCTTGATCGATATAGCGGACAATATCCAAACTTTCGCCCATAAACGAACCGTCTTCTTTTTGCAAAATCGGCACTTGTTTTGAGCCAATCATGCCAATCGGCGTAGCTTCGTCATCGTTCGCCAAGATGACCTCTTCCACCGCCACATCGCGCAAGCCAAAAATCATCCGCGCACGGACGCAAAACGGGCAATGGTCGTAAATATACAGTTTCATCGAAATACTCCTTAAAATTTCAAAACGGTTAACCATAACACCCAAGGCCGTCTGAAACAAGGTGTCCTGAAACATAGTGCCACATTCGCATACAAATCTAGGGCTGTCGGCAAGAAACTGTTACAATGGCAACGTTTTTATCAAAAAGAAAAAAACGCACGCCATGACCACTATTCGCCAAACGCCCCAAACATCGAGTGCAACGCTGGAAGGCCTCCTCGCATGGTTCGACGGCTATGTTGCCGCGCTGCCCGATTCCGATAAAAACCTGATTCAGACGGCCTTTGACCTGTCTAAAGAACATTATCCTGCCGATGCCCTAACGACTTACGGCGAGCCTTTAATGGAACATTTTCTCGGCTCGATGCAAATCGTCAGCGAACTCGACCTCTTGCCTGATGCCGTGGCCGCCACGATTTTGTCCGACATCGGCAAATACGTTCCCACTTGGCGCGAATTGGTTACCGAACGCTGCAACAGTACCGTTTGCGAACTGGTCAAAGGCGTGGACGAAGTCCAGAAACTGACCCAATTCGCCCGCGTGGACAGCCTTGCCACACCGGAAGAACGCAGCCAACAGGCCGAAACCATGCGCAAAATGCTGTTGGCGATGGTTACCGACATCCGCGTCGTCCTGATCAAACTGGCGATGCGCACGCGCACCCTGCAATTTTTAAGCAACGTTCCCGACAATCCTGAAAAGCGCGCCGTTGCCAAAGAAACCCTCGACATTTTTGCCCCGCTCGCCAACCGCTTGGGCGTGTGGCAACTCAAATGGCAGCTCGAAGATTTGGGCTTCCGCCATCAAGAGCCGGAAAAATACCGTGAAATCGCCCTACTTTTGGACGAAAAACGCACCGAGCGCCTCGAATACATCGAAAACTTCCTCAATATCCTGCGTACGGAACTGAAAAAATACAATATTCATTTTGAAGTTGCCGGAAGACCGAAGCACATCTACTCCATTTACAAAAAAATGGTGAAGAGAAAACTCACTTTCGACGGCCTGTTCGACATCCGTGCCGTACGGATTTTGGTTGACACCATTCCCGAGTGTTACACCACGTTGGGCATTGTCCACAGCCTCTGGCAGCCGATTCCGGGCGAGTTCGACGACTACATCGCCAACCCGAAAGGCAACGGCTATAAAAGTTTGCACACCGTTATCGTCGGCCCGGAAGACAAAGGCGTGGAAGTCCAAATCCGCACCTTCGATATGCACCAATTCAACGAATTCGGTGTTGCCGCCCACTGGCGTTATAAAGAAGGTGGCAAGGGTGATTCCGCCTACGAACAAAAAATCGCTTGGTTGCGCCAACTCCTAGACTGGCGTGAAAACATGGCCGAAAGCGGCAAAGAAGACCTTGCCGCCGCCTTTAAAACTGAGCTGTTCAACGATACGATTTATGTTTTGACCCCGCACGGCAAAGTCCTCTCCCTGCCTATGGGCGCCACCCCCATCGACTTTGCCTATGCCCTGCACAGCAGCGTGGGCGACCGTTGCCGCGGCGCAAAAGTCGAAGGACAAATCGTGCCGCTGTCAACGCCGTTAGAAAACGGGCAACGCGTTGAAATCATTACCGCCAAAGAGGGAAATCCTTCCGTCAACTGGCTCTACGAAGGCTGGGTCAAATCCAACCGCGCCATCAGCAAAATCCGTGCTTACATCCGCCAGCAAAATGCGGATACCGTGCGCGAAGAAGGCCGGGCCCAGCTGGACAAACAGTTGTCAAAAATCTTCCCCAAACCCAATCTGCAAGCATTGGCGGAAAAACTCGGCTTCAAAAAAACCGACGAACTCTATACGGCCATCGGTCAGGGCGAAGTTTCCAACCGCGCCATCCACAAAGCCTGCGGCGCGCTGAATGAACCGCCTCCCGTGCCGATTGATGAAACCAATATCGTCAAGCAGTCCAAAATCAAAAAAGGCGGCAAAAACGGCATTTTGATTGACGGCGAAGACGGCCTGATGACCACGCTTGCCAAATGCTGCAAACCGGCACCTCCTGACGATATTATCGGCTTCGTTACACGCGACCGCGGCATTTCCGTCCACCGCTGCACCTGCCCTTCTTTCCGCCACCTTGCCGAACAGGCGCCAGAAAAAGTGTTGAACGCAAGCTGGGCAGCCTTGCAAGAAGGACAAGTGTTTGCCGTTGATGTTGAAATCCGCGCCCAAGACCGCTCCGGTTTGCTGCGCGACGTTTCGGATGCACTGGCGCGTCATAAACTCAACGTTACCGCGGTGCAAACCCAATCGCGCGATTTGGAAGCCAGTATGCGCTTTACCCTTGAAGTCCGCCAAGTCAACGACCTGCCGCGCGTATTAGCCAGCTTGGGCGACATCAAAGGCATTTTAAGCGTAACGCGCTTGTAGTTCTAACTCACCAAGCAAATCCAAAGGCCGTCTGAAAACAACTTTTTCAGACGGCCTTTTAAGTTTTTAACACACCAATATCTCAACGCCTCAACTTATCTTTCTTAAAAAGTCAGCTGCAGCCTTAGCCGCTTCAATATATAACTCCCTCTTCTATTCTTACAACCAGTCGTTATTTCCTACCGGCATCATTCTCAGGCAAACTTATTATCCTCATGATAAACAAGATATTTCCAATTTAAGGGAGCCTCATGGATACACGAGATTTGTACCCTCACGAGATTTTGCAGGAAGCCATCGGCAAGAGCTGCGCCAAGTCTGAGTTCAGCATCAAAATGTTGGTGATTTTGAGTTTTTTAGGCGGAGGCTATGTCGGCTTCGGCTATCTTGCCTGCCTGCGCGTCATCAGCGGCATTCCGGCCGAATGGAACGGCCTGGCCGCCCTTTTGGGTGCGTCCGTATTCCCAATTGCGCTGATTTGTATCTTAATCGGAGGCGGTGAGCTGGCAACAGGCAATATGATGATTATGGCTTTGGGCAGATTGACCGGACGCGTCAGCACCTACAAACTGGTACGCAACTGGCTCATCGTCAGCTTGGGCAATCTGGCAGGCGCCGTTGCCATGGCCTATTTCCTCGGCCACTATGTCGGCCTGGCAGAGGGAGCGGCTACGGCTAAAACCATTGCCATCGCCGAAGCCAAAGTTAATATGGACTTTGGCCGTGCATTCGTCTCCGCTATCGCATGTAACTGGATGGTGTGCATGGGTATATGGTTCTATTTCGGCTCACGCCATACTTCAGGCCGTATTTTGGCAACTTGGTTTCCGGTCATGATCTTCGTGTTGATCGGTTTCCAACACTTTGTTGCCAATATGTTCATCATTCCGGCCGGTATTTGGGCGGGTGCAAATGTCAGCTGGGGTCAATTTTTCTACAATATGATTCCTGTCTTCTTAGGCAATGTCCTCGGCGGATCGTCTTTTGTTGCCGCTTTCTATCTCTTCGCTTATAAACATTTGTTAAAAGATGATTTTTCTATTTAGTTCAAGCTGACTCACTATCCCGTATTCATCATAAATACGGGATAGTGCCATTATCAGGCCGTCTGAACAGCTCGTTCCATGTCGCATAATTACGCTTTTTCTCCGCGCAACGTTTCATTTATAGGAAAGATAGTTTCATTGTCTTTCCTTTTCTCAAAATTAAGATAATTTTTGCAATCTTTTGTTTTCAAATAACTTCCCCTAAAAAGCGCTACGATTTTTCATAAAGCCCGTGTTCCGTGCTTTGCAAAACAAAAAATTTACTGTATTCTAAATTTAATTATTTACAATTTAATATGGATTGGTTACATATCCTATTGTATTTGAAAATAATTTATCCTGACTCTCTCGTGAAAAACAGGATTTTTAAGCTGTATTTTTATTAGAAAAAAGTTTGGGTACGAATTGTTTGCAATTTCAAAACCCGTATTTATAAGTTAGATGAGGAATAAGTACATGAATCCCATGTATATCACTTTCGCGATCTATTTGGTCGCCGTATTACTGATCGGCCTGGCCGCCTATTTTTCAACACGAAACTTCGATGACTACATCCTCGGTGGCCGCAGCTTGGGTCCGTTCGTGACCGCGATGTCTGCCGGTGCTTCCGATATGTCAGGCTGGCTTTTGATGGGCTTGCCAGGTGCCATTTACCTGAGCGGTTTGAATGAAGCTTGGATTGCCATTGGTCTGATTGTGGGTGCATACCTCAACTGGCTTTTGGTTGCAGGCCGTCTGCGCGTACATACCGAATACGCCAACAACGCGCTGACGCTTCCTGATTACTTCTTCCACCGCTTCGGTGCCGGCGGTCACTTGATGAAAGTGGTTTCTGCACTGATTATCTTGTTCTTCTTCACTATTTACTGTGCTTCAGGCATCGTAGCCGGTGCTACCCTGTTCCAAAGCCTGTTCCACGATCTGTCTTACACTCAAGCCATGTGGCTGGGTGCCGGCGCAACCATCGCCTACACTTTCTTGGGCGGTTTCTTGGCCGTAAGCTGGACCGATACCCTGCAAGCTTCTTTGATGATTTTTGCATTGGTACTGACTCCTATCATGGTGTATTTGGGTTTGGGCGGTGCAGATCAAATGAATGCGGCCATCCAACAAGTTGCCGCTTCTACCGGTAAAGAATACGGAAGCCTGTTTGCCGGTACTACTTTCATCGGCATTATCTCTACCGCCGCTTGGGGCTTGGGCTATTTCGGCCAACCACACATTTTGGCCCGTTTTATGGCTGCTGAAAGCGCTAAATCTCTGGTTTCTGCACGCCGTATCGGTATGACTTGGATGATTCTGTGTATGGCCGGTGCTGTGGCTGTCGGCTACTTCGGTATCGCCTACTTCGGTGCCAACCCTGCTCACGTTGAAGAAATGAACGGCAACCACGAACGTATCTTCATCGCTTTGGCTACCCTGCTCTTCAACCCTTGGATCGCCGGTATCATCTTGAGCGCGATTCTTGCCGCTGTAATGTCTACCCTGTCTTGCCAATTGTTGGTTTGCTCCAGCGCGATTACCGAAGACTTCTACAAAGGCTTCCTGCGTAAAAAGGCACAACAAGCTGAATTGGTATGGATTGGCCGTCTGATGGTATTGGCGATTGCCGTGATTTCTATCCTGATTGCTTCTGACCCTAACAGTAAAGTATTGGGCTTGGTAGCTTATGCATGGGCTGGCTTTGGTGCCGCATTCGGTCCGGTTGTTATCCTGTCTGTTCTGTGGAAACGCATTACTGCCTACGGTGCACTCTCCGGCATGATTGCAGGTGCACTGACTGTAGTAGTTTGGGCTGAGTGGATCAAAAAACCTGCTTTGGCCGCACAAGAAACAGGTTTCGCTACTGTCTATGAAATCGTTCCTGGCTTTATCATTTGCACACTCGTGATTGTTTTGGTGTCCCTGATCGACAAAAAACCTTCACGCGAATTGCAAGAACGCTTTGAAAAAGCAGACGCAGAATACCGCGCCTCTAAATAAGACGTTTTCAGACGGCCTGCATGATTCCGTGCAGGCCGTCTTTACGAAATAAACTGTTTCAAAATAATCTGAGCCTTATCAGAAAAAACAGCAATTTATGCGGATACATCTTGTATCCGCATCATAATTTTATTACGATATTACTATCCTTCAGAATGTCTGTTTTAGCAGTCTTAAAGTCAGGCCGTCTGAAACCATGAAAAAAACCTTTGGAGAACATAAATAATGTTTAACTTCGCTTTTCCAACACAAACTCCTCTGCGTCAAGCTGTAACTGATGCCTACCGCCGCGATGAAATCGAAGCCGTTCAGGATATGTTGCAACGTGCACAGATGACCGACGAAGAGCGCAATGCCGCCTCCGAGCTTGCCCGTCGTTTGGTTACTCAAGTCCGCTCCAGCCGCACCAAAGCAAGCGGCGTAGATGCCTTGATGCACGAGTTCTCTCTCTCCAGTGAAGAAGGTGTTGCACTGATGTGTCTGGCCGAGGCTCTGCTGCGTATTCCGGACAATGCAACCCGCGACCGCCTGATTGCCGACAAAATCTCCGAAGGCAACTGGAAAAGCCACTTGAACAACAGCCCTTCCCTCTTCGTTAACGCGGCTGCATGGGGTCTGTTGATTACCGGCAAACTGACCGCGACAAACGACAAACAGATGAGTTCCGCATTGAGCCGTCTGATCAGCAAAGGCGGCGCACCCCTGATCCGTCAAGGGGTAAACTACGCCATGCGCCTGCTGGGCAAACAGTTCGTAACCGGCCAAACCATTGAAGAAGCGCTGCAAAACGGTAAAGAGCGCGAGAAAATGGGTTACCGCTTCTCTTTTGATATGTTAGGTGAAGCCGCATACACCGAAGAAGATGCCAACCGCTACTACAACGACTACGTTCAAGCCATTCACGCCATCGGTAAAGATGCCGCAGGTCAAGGCGTTTACGAAGGCAACGGTATCTCCGTTAAACTTTCCGCCATCCACCCTCGCTACTCACGCGCCCAACACGAACGCGTGATGAGCGAACTGTTGCCACGCCTGAAAGAATTGTTCCTTTTGGGTAAAAAATACGATATCGGTATCAACATCGACGCCGAAGAAGCCAACCGTCTCGAATTGTCTTTGGACTTGATGGAAGCTTTGGTTTCAGACCCTGACTTGGCCGGCTACAAAGGTATTGGTTTTGTTGTTCAAGCCTACCAAAAACGTTGTCCGTTCGTTATCGACTACCTGATCGACCTGGCCCGCCGCAACAACCAAAAACTGATGATCCGTTTGGTTAAAGGCGCATACTGGGACAGCGAAGTGAAATGGGCTCAAGTAGACGGCATGGAAGGCTATCCGACTTACACCCGTAAAGTCCACACCGACATCTCCTACCTCGCCTGCGCACGCAAACTCTTGGATGCGCAAGATGCCGTGTTCCCACAATTTGCCACCCACAACGCCTACACTTTGGGCGCAATCTACCAAATGGGTAAAGGCAAAGACTTCGAACACCAATGTCTGCACGGCATGGGTGAAACCCTGTACGACCAAGTGGTCGGCCCGCAAAACTTAGGTCGCCGCGTACGCGTGTATGCCCCGGTCGGCACACACGAAACCCTGCTTGCCTACTTGGTACGCCGCCTGTTGGAAAACGGTGCGAACTCTTCTTTCGTGAACCAAATCGTTGACGAAAACATCAGCATCGACCGCCTGATTAAGAGCCCGTTCGACACCATCGCCGAACAAGGCATCCACCTGCATCCGGCATTGCCTCTGCCGCGCGATTTGTATGGCAAAGGCCGTCTGAACTCCCAAGGCGTCGATTTCAGCAACGAAAACGTATTGCAAAACCTGCAAGAAAAACTCAACCAAGCTTCTTCCGAAGACTTCCACGCCGCGTCTATCGTCAATGGCGAAGCACGTAACGTGGGCGAAGCGCAACCCGTCCGCAACCCTGCAGACCACAACGATGTTGTCGGCACTGTCAGCTTTGCCGATGCGGCATTGGCTCAAGAAGCTATTGGTGCAGCCGTTGCCGCCCTGCCTGAGTGGAGCGCCAAACCTGCTTCAGAACGCGCCAACTGCCTGCGCCGTTTTGCTGATTTGTTGGAACAACACACGCCTGCATTGATGATGCTGGCCGTCCGCGAAGCCGGTAAAACCCTGAACAACGCCGTTGCCGAAGTACGTGAAGCCGTTGACTTCTGCCGCTACTATGCCAACGAAGCTGAAAACACCCTGCCTAAAGATGCCAAAGCTGTCGGCGCAATCGTTGCCATCAGCCCATGGAACTTCCCATTGGCCATCTTTACCGGCGAAGTGGTTTCTGCATTGGCAGCCGGTAACACCGTTATCGCCAAACCTGCCGAACAAACCAGCCTGATTGCTACTTACGCCGTTTCCTTGATGCATCAAGCCGGTATTCCGACTTCTGCGCTGCAACTCGTACTCGGCGCAGGCGATGTCGGCTCTGCCCTGACCGGCGATGCCCGCATCGGCGGCGTGATCTTTACCGGTTCTACCGAAGTAGCGCGCCTGATCAACAAAGCCCTGTCCAAACGCGACGACAGCCCTGTCCTGATTGCCGAGACCGGCGGTCAAAACGCGATGATCGTGGACTCTACCGCCCTGCCGGAACAAGTCTGCCTCGACGTATTGAACTCTGCCTTCGACAGCGCGGGCCAACGTTGTTCCGCCCTGCGTATCTTGTGTGTTCAAGAAGATGTTGCCGATAAAATGATCAACATCATCAAAGGCGCAATGGACGAGCTGGTTGTCGGCAAACCGATCCAATTGACCACAGACATCGGCCCTGTCATCGATGCTGAAGCCCAACAAAACCTGTTGGCCCACATCAATAAAATGAAAGGCGTAGCAAAGGCTTACCACGAAATCAAAACTGCCGCCGACGTTGATGACAACAACTCTACCTTCGTTCGTCCAATCCTGTTTGAATTGAACAACTTGAACGAGTTGCAACGCGAAGTGTTCGGTCCTGTATTGCACGTTGTACGCTACCGCTCCAGCGAGTTGGATCAACTCATCGACCAAATCAACGCCAAAGGCTATGCGTTGACCAGCGGGGTACACAGCCGTATCGAAGGCACTGTCGAACACGTCCGCGACCGCATCGAAGCTGGTAACATCTACGTGAACCGCAACATCGTCGGTGCCGTTGTCGGCGTACAACCTTTCGGCGGTCACGGCTTGTCTGGTACCGGTCCTAAAGCGGGTGGTCCATTCTATCTGCAACGCTTGGTTCGCACTCCTGAATGGGTTGCGCCAACCCTCAGCCGTATCGGCCAAGCAGATGAAGACGCGCTCAAACGTTTGGAAACTCTGGTTCACAAACTGCCGTTTAATGCAGAAGAGAAGAAAACTGCAGCCGCAGCTTTGGGTCACGCGCGAGTTCGCACTCTGCGCAAAGCCGAAACCGTATTGGTCGGCCCGACCGGCGAACGCAACTCATTGAGCTGGCGCTCTCCGAAACACGTTTGGGTACACGGCGGTACTCTGTTGCAAGCCTTCTCTGCCCTGACCGAGCTGGCTGCCGCAGGCATTCAAACCGTTGTTGAGCCAAACAGCCCACTGGTTGCCTACTCTGCCGATTTGGACGGTTTGTTGCAAGTCAACAGCAAACCTGAAAACGCAGGCATCAGCCATGTTGCCGCCATCGAGCCTTTGAGCAGCGAGCGCAAACAAGAGTTGGCCGGCCACGACGGTGCGCTCATCCGCATTCTGCCTTCCGAACAAGGTCTGGACATCCTGCAAGTATTTGAAGAAATCTCTTGCAGTATCAATACTACCGCTGCCGGTGGTAATGCCAGCCTGATGGCAGTTGCCGACTAATCGTAGCCAAATCAAAGGCCGTCTGAAATTCAGACGGCCTTTTTTTATGTTTTTATTTACATTTTTGCCGGATATTCGCACAAATCGTTAATCAGGCATTTGCTGCATTGCGGTTTCAAAGCCTTGCACGTATAGCGGCCATGCAAAATCAACCAGTGATGTGCATCCATCAAAAATTCTTTGGGAATAAAGCGCATCAGCTTGTCTTCAACTTCGCGCACATCCTTGCCCGGAGCAATTTTGGTACGGTTGGAGACACGGAAAATATGGGTATCGACTGCCATAACAGGTTGCCCGAATGCAGTATTCAACACCACATTGGCCGTTTTACGGCCAACGCCTGGCAAAGATTCCAAAGCCTCTCGGTCGGCAGGTACTTCGCCGTTGTATTTCTCCAGCAAAATACGGCAAGTCTGCATGATGTGTTTGGATTTGGTTTTGTAGAGACCTATGGTTTTGGTGTATTCCATCACGCCGTCCAGCCCCAAATCCAACATGGCTTGCGGCGTATTGGCAACGGGAAAGAGTTTGGCAGTCGCTTTGTTCACGCCGACATCAGTTGCCTGCGCGGACAATAAAACGGCGATAAGCAGCTCAAACGGCGAGCTGAAATTCAACTCGGTAGTCGGATGAGGATTGGCAGCGCGGAAACGCTCGAAAATTTCTTGGCGGATTTGTTTGTTCATTGTTTAGATTATTTTTTATTGGCGCAGCAATTATAGTGAAATCATGTTAATACGGCTACTTTAAGTAAAACAAGGCCGTCTGAAATTGTTTTCAGACGGCCTTGTTTGATAAAAGCATTGCTATTTTAAATGCGGTTTACTTCTTACTCAAAGTCAGCCCTGTCCAGCCGAACACCAACGTCAGAGCCAAGCTCAAGTAGCAGAAGAAGGCATAAGGCAGGTATTCCCAAACAGGCACGCCCAAGGCATGGCTGATAAATACGCCGCAGACGCTCCAAGGCACCAACGGGTTGATGACCGTACCCGCATCTTCCAGCGTACGGGCAAGGTTACGTGAATGCAGACCAAGCTTGTCATAAACCGGCTTAAAGGTTTCTCCGGAAAGCAGGATACTCAAATATTGCTCGCCAATCAGGAAGTTGACACCGACCGATGTCATAGCCACGCTGAAAGTAGCGCGTCCGGCATTGGTCAGGAACGCACGAATGGCTTCCAGCAAAGACGGAATCACACCAATGCTGAACAACAGGCCGCCCAAGCTCATACCGAGTATCACGATGGTTTGCGTAAAGAACATGCTTTCCAAGCCGCCGCGAGAAATCAAACGGGCAATGTCTTTAAATGCTTCGCCTTCGAGTTTGTATCCGCTGTAAAACCACGCGCCCAGCTGTTTCAAATCAGGCGTACTGTGGAAGTAAGTCACAATCAGCGCCACTATAACGGTAAACAACATGGCCACAATGGCATTCACGCGCATCAGGGCGAGGATAACCAGCAAGGCAAACGGAATCAGCGAATAGGCATGCACCAAACCGGTTGCTTCCAATTGTGCGCGGAAAGCTTCGACGCTGTTCATGTCATGCGCGGCAACATTGGGCAAGAGCCACAACATCAACGCTGCACTGATCAACCACGCAGGCACAGTGGTGTACATCATGTTTTTGATGTGCTCGAACAAATCAATGCCGACAATCGAAGCGGAAATACCGGTCGTATCGGAAAGTGGCGACATTTTATCGCCAAAGAACGCACCCGACACAATCGCACCTGCCGTCATCGCCATATCGGCATGAAACGCAGCCGCCATACCCATAAATGCCACGCCGACAGTCGCACAAGTCGTCAAACTACTGCCGATAGAAATACCGATGATCGAGCAAAGCGCAAACGCCGAGAAATAAAAATAAGTCGGCGAAATCAATCCGAAACCGTAATACATCAGCGTCGGAATCGCACCGCTCATCATCAACGCGCTGACCATCAGGCCGATAAAGAAAAACAGATAAATCGCGCCCATGCCCTGCCCGACCGCACCTATCATGCCGTTTTGCATGTCTTGATATTTCAAGCCGCGCATCAAACCGTACAACAGCAAGACCACAATCGCCGTCACAATCGACATATGCGGCAGCCATTCAAGCGAAATAATCGTATAACCCATTGCCGCCACCAAAGCCAAGGCAACAGCGATGGCCTCAAAGCGCGGCATATTAAGTAAGGATTTGAAAGCAAACATTGTTCTTTGCCTTTTTAATAAGTATTTAACAGATTTTAGCATAACAGGCCGTCTGAAACCCGATTTTCAGACGGCCTGCCTGTTATTTTATAAAAACAGCCCCAGCAAAACTGCGACACTTTCTTTAAAATATATTAAATTATTAACATTAAATACTTTTAAATTGAAATAAATGAAATTTTATTGCTTTTTAAAACATCCATCATGCAAAAATGCCACCACTTGCCCGACCGTTTTACGGTTAAACAGCATACCGCTATGGCTGACAGGCAAAACAACATGATCGCGCATATTCGGACAATGCGTTTCGCTGACCAAAACCGTGCCATCATGTTCGCCATGCAAACCTAAAACACGGCCCAGTCCATATGGTTTATTGCCGGCAATACTGCCCAACTCAACACTTACGGGCAATTCAGGCATGCTGCCGTCCAATGCACCTTTATACGAGCCGCCCAATACCGGCTTTTGCAAACCCATGTTGAACACACGCTGCGCGGCACGGCTGCCTTGGTGTGGCGTCCCCATGGTAACGATACGGCCGCTGACTTTATCCGGATATGCCGCCGCAAAATTGCGTAAGACCAACCCGCCCAAACTATGGCCGACAAAGTGCAGCGTTTCATCAGCATGGTTCTCATCAATCCATCGCGACAAATCTTCGACATGTCGGTTCATCGAATGTAAAACACTGTAATAATCGAACAGCGTAACTTCAAAACCTTCTTGTTCCAGCAAATGCGCCAGCGGTTTCATTACCCATGAATGCATGTGCAAGCCATGCAGCAAAATGATTTTGGCCATTTTTCCTCCTGTCATTTAAATCATTATGCCACAAAGTAAAAAGGCCGTCTGAAATCCCATAAGGTTTCAGACGGCCTTTTATCATGATGAATCATTCGTCAGCTTTGTAGCCTTTTATAGCAAAGAAGACGATGTATACGTAACAAATCGCTGATACAACGAAAGAAATCATCAGACCGTAAGTATCCGCTGCCCAACCTTGTACCACAGGCACAACCGCACCGCCGACAATCGCAGTACACAATACGCCGGAAGCGCTGCTGGTGAATCGGCCAAGGCCTTTGGTTGCCAAAGAGAAAATCGTTGGGAACATGATGGAATTGAAGAAACCGATAGCCAACAATGCCCACATCGCAATATCTGCACTGGCTTTACCTGCCAACATAGCAACGCCCAACAAAGCAACTGCAGCAGTAGCGTTAAATGCCAAATAGCGGTTAGGCGCAATTTTTGCCATCATGACAGAGCCTAAGAAGCGGCCAACCATCGCGCCACCCCAGTAGAACGACAGATATTTTGCGGCAGACGAGTGGTCCATCCCTTTCAGGTAACCCAACACGCTGACCAACAAAGAACCGATAGATACTTCTGCACCAACGTAACAGAAAATACCGGCCGCACCAAAAACCAAATGACGGTATTGCCATACGCTGTGTTTGCCATCATGGTTGTGTTCGCTCTCTTCTTCAGCAATTTTGTTTGCGTCAGGCAGACGAATCATTTTGACGAACACAGCCAAAATAATCAGCAAACCGGCCAAACCTAAATATGGAATTTGAACAGAAGAAATTTGCTCGGCTTTGCTGACAGTTTGTGTCGCATCAGCCAAAATCAGGAATGCGCCGATTTGCGGAGCAATGGTCGTACCCAAAGAGTTGAATGCCTGAACCAAAATCAGTGTTGCAGATTCTTTACCTGGTTTAGACAACAGGGTCACATAAGGGTTACCCGCCACTTGCAACAGCGTTACACCTGAAGCCAAAATAAACAGCGCACCCAAGAAAGTAGGATAAGAATGGCTGCCGGCGGCAGGATAGAACAACAGACAGCCGATGGCAGTCAATACGAAACCGCCGATTACACCGTTTTTATAGCCGATTTTGCCGACAAAATAACCCATAGGAATCGACATAATTGCGTAAGCGGTAAAGAAGCAGAACTGAATCAGCATCGCCTGAACATAAGTCAGCTCGAAAATATCTTTCAGATGCGGAATCAAAATATCGTTCATGCAGGTAATGAAACCCATCATGAAGAAGAGTGTGGTCAAGACGACCAGCGCAGGAGTATGATTTTGTTGTGAATGCGCAGACATAATTTGCCTTTCGTTTTGTTAAGACTCGCCAAAAATGAGCTGAAAGCAGTTCATTAAACTTAACACTCATTAACAGCCGTCCGTATCATACTGATAATCCGTCACTTTGAAAACTATTTTCTAACAGCCGACTACATTACTCTTTAGACGTTTAATTTTAAAAAATTCAATAATATTGGATTTATCTTTTGATATATTGAAAAATAAAGGCATAATCCTCTTACTGAACCTGTTATTTCTTTTTTACAATATCACTTGATGCAACTCAAAACATGCCCCTTCTTTACGCTTACCTTGCCCTGATTGCTTCTGCCTTCACTTCGGCCACACTACTTCCGGGTACATCCGAGGCGGCATACGCCGCATTTGTGTACCAATATCCGCAACATGTCATCGGCGCATGTTTATGTGCCGGTATGGCGAATGGCTTGGGTAGTATGGTTTCGTATTACATGGGCAGAATGTTTCCGGCCAAGAAAAGGCCGTCTGAGAAAGTATTGGCGCGTATACAAAGATGGGGGATTTGGCCGCTATTATTTGCATGGCTGCCGATTATCGGCGATGCCCTCCCCCTTGCCGCAGGCTGGCTCAGGCTCAATGCTTTGCATTGCGCCATTATTCTGATTACAGGCAAACTGCTGCGCTATGCCATGATTTATTGGGGAATGAACTCAGTTGCCGGATAAGCCACCACAACTAAAAATAAAGGCCGTCTGAATCATTCAGACGGCCTTTGCCTTTAATTCGACAATTACAAGACTTTCACAATGCTTTCGCACAGGTAGTCGATGTTGTCATCGGTAATGCCTGCAACATTAATGCGGCCGGAGCGGACGGCATAAATGGCAAACTCATTTTTCAAACGATCAACTTGTTCGGGAGTCAAGCCGCTGAAAGAGAACATACCGTTTTGTTCGATAATGAAATCAAAGTCTTGAGTTGCGCCTTTGGCTTTGAGCAACTCGACAAATTTTTGGCGCATGGCTTTGATGCGGCCGCGCATTTCGTCGAGTTCGGCAATCCATTGTGCTTTCAAATCATCATTTTTCAACACCAACGCAATGGTGTTCGCACCATGTGAAGCAGGGTTGGAATACAAGGTACGGATGATGGTTTTGACTTGGCTGTGGGCGCGGGCTGCAGTTTCTTCATCTTCGGCCACCAAAGTGAACGCGCCGACGCGCTCGTTGTACATACCGAAGTTTTTAGAATAAGAGCTGGCAATCAGCAATTCTGTATTGTGTTTCAAGAACACGCGCAAGCCGTAGGCATCTTCTTCCAAGCCATTGCCAAAGCCTTGGTAGGCAAAGTCAAACAGTGGCAACCAGCCTTTTTCGGCAGAAAGTTTTGCCAGAGTTTCCCATTGTTCGGGCGTAGGGTCGATGCCTGTAGGGTTGTGGCAGCAGCCGTGCAGCAGGACGATGTCGCCTTTTTGCGCTTGGCTCAAGTCTTCAATCATGCCGTCCCAATCCAAACCGTGTTTGGCGGCATCATAGTAGCGATAAGGTTTATCTTGGATACCGACTGCTTTGGCGATGGCGTTGTGGTTAGGCCAAGTCGGATTGGAAATCCAGATGGTTTGTGCGTTCAACTGCCGTTTGGCAAACTCGGCCGCAATACGCAATGCGCCTGTACCGCCAAGGCTTTGCGCTGTTTTGGCACGACGGCTGGCAATGATTTCGTGGTCCTTGCCAAACAGCAGAATTTGGGTTTGCTCGTTGTAGTCGGCAACACCGTCGATGGTCAGGTAATTTTTGGTTGTTTCGCTTTCCAACAGGCGTTTTTCAGCCTCCTTGACAGCTTTGACAATAGGTGTCGCGCCGGATGCGTCTTTGTACACGCCGATACCGAGATTGACTTTCTCCGGACGGGTTTCGGCTTTAAACGCCTCGCCCAAACCTAAAATCGGATCAGCAGGAGCAGCTTCGATATGCTTGAAAAACATGATTTTTCTCTTTACAAGTAGTAAAACGGTTGAAAAAATACAAACTTAGTGCGATTTTACGCCGTTTCAGGCCGTCTGAAAACGGATTATTACAGGGTTTTAACGCAAGATTGCCAACAAATCCAAAGGCGTGGCAATACGGAAATCGGCAAGCCAGTTTTCGGTTTGGTCTTCGGCAGAAATATAGCCCCAATCGGCAAGCACGGTCGTCATGCCTGCATTTTTGCCTGCCTGCATATCGCGTTCTGCATCGCCGACATAAAAACATCGCTTAGCCTCAACACCAATCTGTTCGCACGCATAAAACATAGGCTTCACGCTAGGCTTGGGTTCATCGCAAGTATCGCCGCTGACAATGACGGCAGGAGGCACGGTAAACCCGAGCTTAGGCACGAGGACATCGGTAAATCGCATAGGCTTGTTGGTAATAATGCCCCATTGGATACCGCGTTGAACTAAGGCTTCCAACATTTCGTTTACGCCGTCGAACAAGATGGTTTGGTCGGCATAGCAGCGGCTGTATTCGTCCAAAAACTCTTTGCGCCATTGCATATAGTCCGGATGTTCGGGCGTAATGCCTGCACCAAGTTTGAGCAAACCGCTCGCACCGTGGCTGGCCTGCGGGCGGATTTCATCCATGCTTTTTTCTGGCAAACCGTGTCGGCGCAATACCGTGTTGAGCGCGCCACCCAAATCAAGTGCGGTATCGGCAAGCGTGCCGTCAAGGTCGAATAATACGGCTTGGGTCATAAGTGTTCCTTTGATGATTTTAGAAGGCCGTCTGAACAATCCAACAAGTTTCAGACGGCCTGAATATGGTTAATGGTGATGATGTTCGTGCATTTCTTGCGAACACAAAACTTCATCTTTATGCGGATGCTGTTCGCTTTCAATCTGAATCGTACAATGCCCGATGTTGTGATGCGCCAATTCATGTTCTATGCGGTAGACAATTTGTTCGGACTCTGCAACCGTCATACTGCCATCGACAACAATATGGCAGGACAAAACGTGGATATTGCTGGTAATCGTCCAAACGTGCAAGTCGTGAACGGATTTTACGCCTTCCGTATTGCGGATAACGCTGAGCAACTCATCGGTATGGATGTTTTCCGGCGCGCCTTCCATCAAAATGTGCAAAGTCTGTTTAAACAGCTTCCAGCCACTGCGCCCTACCAAAGCCGCCACCAATACGCTGGCAACCGTATCCGCCCATTGCCAGCCATACGCCATCATCAATACCGCTGCGACAATCGCCCCTATCGAGCCGAACAAATCGCTGATTACATGCAGGTACGCGCCGCGCATATTGACGTTTTCTTCAGTATCGCCATTCTTCAACATATAAACGGCAACGCCGATATTAACCAGCAAACCGATGATACTGACCACCAGCATACCGCCCGTCAAAATCTCCGGCGGATAAAACAATCGTTTGACTGCTTCATAAAAAATCATCGCCGCAATCAACACCAGCGACAGGCCGTTAAACATCGCCGTCAAAATTTCAAAACGCTTATAGCCAAATGTTTTTTGCAGCGTAGTCTGTTTCTCGCCCAGCTTAAATGCCCACAATGCCATGCCCAACGAAAATGCATCGCTGAACATATGCCCTGCATCGGAAAGCAGGGCCAAAGAGTTGGTCAGCCAGCCACCAACCGCCTCAACCAGCATAAATCCGGCAATAACGAAAAATGAAATGCGCAATACCTGTTTATTGGCGGTATGCATGTGTGCATGTGAATGATCGTGATGATGTGCCATGGTAACCCTTACCGTTTCAGACGGCCTTTTTATTCTGTTTCAAACTTCTTTCAAAATCTTCCAACATATCCAATTCAAAACGGCTGAATCCTGCACGTTCCCGTGCTTCGATATTGACGTAGCCGCGGAAGATAAACATATCGTAACGCGCAATCAGGCTGCGGAACAAGGCAACCGGTTCCAAACCGCGCTCACGGCAAAGATGCTGATACCAATGATTGCCGATGGCGACATGCCCCACTTCATCGCGATAAATAATATCTAACACATCGCAGGTTTCCACATCGCCGCGTTGCGCCACTTTTGCACGAATACCCGGCGTGACATCCAAACCGCGCGCCTCTAACACCCGCGGCACCAAAGCCATGCGCAACAAGGGATCGTAAGCAGTTTTATACGCCATATCCCACAAATGCCCGTGCGCTTCAAAATCGCCGTAATCGTAGCCCAAACTGTTCAGACGGCCACGCATCAAGCCGAAATGGAACACTTCCTCTTTCGCCACCCTTACCCAATCGCGTACAAACTGAAACGGCATATTGCGAAAACGATACGCCGCATCCAAAGCCAGATTAATCGCATTAAATTCAATGTGCGCAATCGCATGCAGCATCGCCGCATAGCCTTCGAGCGTATTCATCTTGCGCGGCGTGACTTCCGAAGGCGCAACCAAACGCGGGCGTGAAGGATGACCGGCAAAACGGCAATCCACGGGTTTCGACTCTTCAACCGTCAAACCTTCCGACTCGCCCAACTGCGCAAACAAGGCCTGCGTCAATCTTCCCTTTTCATCCGGATTGTCCGACAGCAAAGCCTGCTCCAATAAAGGATAAGGATTCAGATACATACAAAACCATTGTTTTAAAAAGACAAATATTATAACCGTTTTAAAAAGCAAACAGAAAGACTATAATTTCATGCTTTCCGTAAAATGACATTAAATGCTACACCAAACCCTTGTGTGATTCATTAAAAAAACGTCAAAACCAAATACAGGCCGTCTGAAGAAATGAAATTATTTCAGTCACTTGATTGGATTTTTCATATTTACACAAATTAAACCCACCATTCAGCCCCTTGCCTGTTACACCATAACGTCTATACTGAACCCATCTCTCCGAACAAGGAACCAAAACATGAAAACTACCCGACTGTTCACCCTGACCGCTGCCGCGCTGCTTTCTTCAGCCATCGGCTTTGCACAAGCCGGCGCAGTGGACGCCCTGAAAAAATTCAATAATGACGCCGACGGTATTAGCGGCAACTTCAGCCAAACCGTTCACAGCAAAAAGAAAACCCAAACCACACACGGTACATTCAAAATCCTGCGCCCGGGCTTGTTCAAATGGGAATATACCAAACCCTACAAACAAACCATTGTTGGCGACGGCAAAACCATTTGGCTCTATGACGTAGATTTGGCGCAAGTAACCAAATCCTCACAAGACCAAACCATCGGCGACAGCCCTGCCGCCATCCTCTCCAACAAAACCGCATTGGACAGCAGCTACACGCTGAAAGAAGACGGTTCTGCCAACGGTATCGACTACGTTTTGGCTACGCCTAAGAAAAACAACGCCGGCTACCAATACATCCGCATCGGCTTCAAAGGCGACAACCTCGCCGCCATGCAGTTGAAAGACAGCTTCGGCAACCAAACCAGCATCAGCTTCAGCGGTTTGAACACCAAGCCTAACCTTTCCAGCGGTATGTTCAAATTTACCCCTCCTAAAGGCGTTGATGTCTTGAGCAACTAAGCTTCTAATGAAACACAAAGGCCGTCTGAACAACAGACGGCCTTTTATTTAGTTCAATTCAAAATCAAACACACTGTTACTTTTGACCTTGAATGGCAGCGGCAATTTTTTCTGCGCCTTTTTTCGCCCAGTCTGCCTGTTTGGCTTCCACCATCACGCGCACGACAGGCTCGGTACCGGATGCGCGCAAGACCACGCGGCCTTTGCCTTCGAGTTCTTTTTCCACTTCAGCCAAAGCTTCTTTGGAAGCGTCCTGCCAGTTTTGGCCTTTTTTGATGCGGACGTTAATCATGGTTTGCGGATACGGCTGCCAATCGGCACAAACGGTGGCAAGGTCTTGATTCAAGGTTTGCAATGCGGCCAAAACTTGTAGCGCGGAAATGATGCCGTCGCCGGTATTGTGTTTGTCCATGCACAAAATATGGCCGCTGGCTTCACCGCCAATCAGCCAACCGCGTTGGTGGAGCTGTTCCAACACATAGCGGTCGCCCACTTTGGCGCGGCAGAAATCAACGCCCTGCTCTTTCAAAGCAATTTCCATCGCCATATTGGTCATCACTGTACCCACCACGCCGCCGATTTCCACGCCTTCGTGCGCGCGTGCTTTGGCAATCACATAAATCAGGCTGTCGCCGTCATACACTTTGCCATTGCGGTCAACCATCATCAAACGGTCGCCATCGCCATCCAAGGCAATGCCGTAATCGGCTTCATTTTGCAACACAGCCGCTTGCAAAGCTTTCGGATGGGTCGCACCACATTTCTCATTGATGTTATAGCCGTTTGGCTCATCACCGATGCTGACCACTTGCGCGCCTAATTCGTGGAATACTTTAGGCGCAACCGCATAGCCTGCACCATTCGCGGTATCGACCACCAATTTCAGACCGCGCAAGTCCAAATGGCTTGGGAAAGTGGATTTACAGAATTCGATGTAGCGGTCATCCGCACCATTAATCCGGCGCGCGCGGCCCAAACGGCTGGACGGCTGGGTTTTCATTTCTTCATCGATTTTGGCTTCGATTTCCAACTCGATTTCATCGCTCAACTTCACACCGCCTTCGGCAAAGAATTTAATGCCATTGTCGGAATAAACGTTATGGGAAGCAGAAATCATCACACCGGCAGACAAACGCAAAGCTCGGGTTAGATACGCTACGCCTGGGGTTGGCAGAGGGCCGGTTTGAATAACATTGACACCGGCGGCAGTAAAGCCGGCAATCAGCGCGGCTTCCAGCATATAGCCTGAAATACGTGTGTCTTTACCGATTAAAACGGTCGGTTTAATTTCACCTTCGTGCTGTACCAAAACCTGACCGGCCGCATAACCTAATTTCAAGACAAAATCAGGATTGATAGGGAATTGACCGACTTCGCCGCGCACACCGTCGGTACCAAAATATTTTTTTGCCATGAGATAACTCCGTGATTGTTTTGTCGTATGTGAATATGGTTGAACTTCTTTAAAAAATATTGTGTTTGAAGGCCGTCTGAATCTTTCAGACAAACCACAATCTACTACTTCCGTATTATAGCAAGATCAGGCCTTCCTGCACGAAAAAAGCGCATCCTATACAGAATGCGCTTTCTATTCGAGATTCAAAGTCAAATCTTAGAATTTAGCACCAGATTGATTAGCCATGTAATCAACTGCAGCTTTCACTTCATCGTCGCTCAGGCTGCCGTTACCGCCTTTGGCAGGCATTGCGTTAAAGCCTTCGAGTGCGTGTTTGTGCAGGGTGTCTTTACCTTGTTTGATACGAGGCGCCCAGTCTTCTTTTTTACCTACATGAGGAACACCTGGAACTGCACCGCCGTGACATGCTTGGCAGTTGGCTTCGTAAACTTTTTTGCCGTCTGCACCGCCGGCTGCTGGAGCTGCCGCACCTTTGTCATCTGCTTTGGCCGCATCGGCAGGAGCCGCAGCATCAGCCGCTGGAGCTGAAGCAGCTTCGCCGGAAGCAGCGGCATCGGCAGGAGCCGCAGCATCAGGATCAGGGAAAGTACCGCCGGCTTTGTTGGCCATATAAGTAATCGCGCGTTTCAATTCTTGGTCGGTCAAATCAGCCGCACCACCTTTGGCAGGCATTGCGTTGAAACCGTTCAAAGCGTGTTGGAACAAGGTATCAAAACCTTGGGCGATACGAGGAGCCCAATCGCCTTTGTTTTCAAATTTAGGCGCATTAGGAACAATGCTGTCCGCCGCGTGACATTGGATACAGATTTTGTTGAAAATCTGGTCACCTTGACGTTCGCCGACAGGGATGCCGTCGCCCAGTTTGAGTTGGCCGACTGGCTGGATACGGGTTTGAGTCGCAGCTTCGGTTGTTTCGTTAACATCGCCGAATGAACCGCTTCCTGCCAATTTGATCAGGAAGAAAATCACTGCAATAACAATAACGATACCGCTCACAAGGGTGAACAATGCAGAGCCTTGGGCTTTGTGGTCGCGGAGTTGTTTCATTTGGTAGGCCTCGCCGTTAGGTTAGGTTGTGCTGTAAGTTATAGTTTATGTGTTAAACGCAGTTAACAATATTTTGCTGGATTATACTGAATTCGCAAAGGCTTTCCAATCCATCTTGAGAAAAAGATACGCAAAAATCCTCAAAAAGGCCGTCTGAAATCTATAAGCCTTTGTAGTTAATTGATTATTCCAGCCATGCAAAAAAGTGGCCACCAATGCCACTTTCAGACACTTTCAAGATAAACTTTGCCAATAAAGCCAATATGCGTTACCCTTACGGCTTCCGCACCCATAGCTCAGTTGGAAGAGTGTCAGTTTCCGAAGCTGGAGGTCACAGGTTCGATCCCTGTTGGGTGCGCCAATTATAAAGAGGCCGTCTGAAAGATGAAAATTTTTCAGACGGCCTTTTGATTTACTTCAAATAAAACTACATTCGATTTCAGATTGAACGGCTATTGCAACACTTTGGCAAATGCCTCGGCCACATAATCGATATTCGATGCATTCAAACCGGCCACACACATCCTGCCCGAATCCAGCAGATAAACGGCAAACTCGTCGCGCAGGCGGTGTACCTGCTCTACGGTCAGACCTGTATAGCTGAACATACCGCGCTGTTTGATGAAATAGCTGAAATCACGATTGGGGATTTTGGCCGTCAAAACATCATAAAGCTTCTGACGCATGGCACGGATGCGGTCGCGCATGGCGTAAACCTCATTTTCCCACAAAGCGCGCAGCTCCTCGCTGTTCATCACATCAGAAGCGGTGTATGCACCATGCGCGGCAGGGCTGGAATAAATGCGGCGGACGGTAAATTTTAACTGTCCGAACACCAGCTCTGCTTCTTCCTTATTGGGACACACTACGCTCAAACCGCCGACGCGCTCGCCGTACAGCGACAGGTTTTTCGAGAAAGAGTTGCTGACAAACAAAGGCAGACCCATTTCGATGGCTTTACGGATTGCATAGGCATCGCTGTCCAAATCCTCGCCGAAACCTTGATAGGCAATATCCATAAACGGAATCAGCTTGTGCGTTTTGATGATGTCCAACACCTCATCCCATTGCGCTTGCGACATATCTACGCCGGTCGGGTTTTGACAGCATGGATGCAAAATCAAGACGCTGTTTTCCGGCAATGTTTTGAAAAACGCAGTCATTTCTTCAAATTTCACGCCGACGGTTTCAGGGTTGTAATAAGGATACGTCCCCACTTCAAAACCTGCGCCTTCAAAAATGCCTTTATGGTTATCCCAAGTCGGATCGCTGACATAGGCTTTTGCATCAGGGAACCAACGGTGCAAAAAGTCGGCAGCGACTTTCAACGCCCCCGAGCCGCCTAAAGTCTGTACGGTCGCAACGCGCCCTTCTGCCAATGCCGGATTATCCTTGCCAAACAACAAACGCTGAACCGCACTCCGATAAGTGTCTAAACCTTCCATCGGCAGATAAGGCGATGGTCGCGGTACGGCCGCACGCTCTGCTTCTGCACGGCGCACAGATTCCAAAACCGGCATTTTGCCTTCGTCATCAAAATAAATGCCTATGCTCAAATTGACTTTTTCAGGACGCTCGTCGCGTTTGAAGGTTTCAACCAAACTCAAAATCGGGTCGCCCGGATAATACTCGACATGACGGTACATGGTGCTTCCTTTGTTTTCAGACAGAATTGATGAAGATTGTGGCACTAAAAGTCCTTGTTTGCAAAATCAGGCCGTCTGAAAAATTCAGACGGCCTGATTATTTTTAAACGCTACCAATCTACCCGTTTCAAATCATTTTGTGCCAATACATCCGCATGCTCGCTGCGGCTTTGATATTCCCTGTCCTGCAAAATGCGGCGCGCGACATAATTCAAATGTAGCTTGGCCGCTTCAGCAGCTTCTGCTGGCTTGGCCTGGGCAACGGCTTCAAAAATAGAGCGGTGCTGGGCAATCAATGTCGGGCGAGGGTCTTCGGTTTGATGGATATAGATAATGCCGCTGCGTGTTTGCTGATAAAGCATTTTGAGCAGACTGCTGGAAAGGTGACTGAATAGGATATTGTGTGCAGCATCGGCAATGGTTTGATGGAAGCTGACGTCTGCCTCGGCTTGATGCTCCAAATTTCCGCTTTCGCAGGCCGTTTCAAACTTCTGCCGCCAGAAGTCAATGCGTTTCAAATCGGCGTCAGTCCGTCTTTCGGCAGCCAGCGCCGCCATACAGCCTTCAACGTGACAACTGAAATCGAATACGTCTGTTTCCCAATTGGTATGTTTACCGAGCAACTCCTGCCAGCTTTGCAAAAAATCCTGTTGCGGCTTGACGGAAACATAATAGCCATCGCCCTGCCGCGCTTCCAAAACCTGCTTGGCAATCAAGATATTCAATGCCACCCTGACCGACGGACGCGATACGCCGAATTCTTCCGCAAGCGTACGTTCGGGAGGCAATTTACTGCCTTCTTCATAAATGCCGGTAGCGATACGTTCTTCCAAAACGGCTAAAACCTGATCGCTGATTTTTTGCGGACGAACCAATTTCGTCATGTTGTATTCCTGATGATTGAAGGACAGTTTTATTCAGACGGCCATAAATTGGATTGACCAATTGGCCGCCCATTCTAATCAATCCCCTATTTTTTCGTCAAGAAATGTTATCAAATCGCAACATCAATAGAAAATCATAAGCAAATGACGCTTTCTGTATCAAATATCTTCTTGCTTTCAGTTAAATAATTAAATTAATGAAATTCCCAATAATCAAGTTTAAAACCATATTGATATTTTTCATTAACTGCTTAAGAAGAATCAAATTTTACCATTACTGGTATAACCAAATCACGAACCAGCAAAACATGCAAATAAAATGATAAATATTGATATAAGTTAAAAACAGTATGTTTTAATTTTACTAAACTTTATATATACTACTTAAGCATTAATTAATACGATACTTAATAATAGAGAGAAACCACATGAAATACCCACCATTACTTATTTTGCCTATCGTCTTAGCCGTATCTCAAGCATGGGCAGATACTGATCCTGTACCCGAAGAAACAGTTACCCTTTCCCCTGTCACCGTTACCGGCACACAACAACAAAAAGCCAACCGCGTTACTTTCAACCCCAAAGCTGCTTTGCAACCCCTCCCTGCCGGTGACGGGGCAGACCTTTTACAATCCGTGCCTAATATGAGCATCATCCGCAAAGGCGGCAGCTCGGGCGATCCATTGTTCCGTGGTTTGGGCGGCTCGCGTCTCTCCGTCAATGCCGACGACCAGTTTATTTATGGCGGTTGCGGTATGCGTATGGACCCGCCGACTGCCTATATCCACCCAAACTCATTTGATCAAGTCGTGGTCACCAAAGGCCCGCAAACCGTTACCCAAGGTATGGGCTTGGTCAGCGGATCAGTGCAATTTATCCGTAAAGATCCTGATTTCACTGAAAAACCTTATAACATTAACGCCACCCTGACAGCAGGCAGCAACGACCGCCTTGACGGCTCGCTGGAAGCCGAGTTCGGCGGCAAATATGGCTACATCCGTACCAATATCTCCCATAACGAAGCCGACGATTATAAAGACGGCGACGGCAACCGCATTCATTCCAACTTCAAACGCGACAGCCAAATGTTGCAACTGGGTGTTACCCCGACAGAAAACACCACCATTGCCGGTACATACGAGCGCAGCAGGGCCAAGGTTGCCTACGCCGACCGCATGATGGACGGCAGCAAATTTGACCGTGATGCGTGGAATATCCGTTTTACCCAACGCAACCTTACCCCATGGTTCAGCGAGTTGGAACTGCGCTACGGTAAAAGCGAAATCGACCACGTGATGGACACATACAGCCTGCGTACCATCTACAATCCTGCCGGCAAGCAGATTAAAAATGCCAACAACCCCAAACGCAATACTGATACAGGCCGTCTGAAAGCCACTTTCGACTGGGACAAGCTCAACCTGCAAACCGGTTTGGACTATCTGGACGACGTCCACGTCGCACGCATGGAGCGTGGCGGCGACGGCTACAGCCACAAGCCTTACATGCCCAACCAAAGTTTCAAACAATGGGGTATTTTCACCGAAGCCGCTTGGCAGCAAACCGACAATCAACGCTGGGTAGCAGGTTTGCGCCATGACCAAGTCAAAGCGCATTACGATACCGCGCGCGTGACCGACCCCGTTTTGAAACATCAAAAATTCAATTTGAACTCAGGCTTCCTGCGTTGGGAAAGAAATACGGACAACGGCCTGAAATACTATGCCGGCTTCGGTATTGCCGAACGCGCACCTGACTACTGGGAACGCCTACGCTCTGAAAACAAAGCCATCCGTGCAGAGCAAAACCGCCAAATCGATGCGGGTATAATCTGGAAACGTCCTAACCTCCACGCGTCTGTATCCGTATTCGGTAGCGACATCAAAGACTTCATCATGATGGAACGCCAAGGCATGAATTTCGGCGTGCGCAACATCAACGCTTCACGCTTTGGCGGCGAAGCCGAAGTCAAATGGACGTTTGCACCTAATTGGGAAATCGGCAGCAGCCTCGCCTACACCCACGGCAAAAACCGTACCGACGGCAAACCTTTGGCACAAACTCCGCCGCTCGAGTGGAACAACACCCTCGCCTTTGACAACGGCAAATTCAGCGCGGGCGCATTATGGCGCGTCGTAGCCAAACAAAACCGTTACAGCAAAGGCCAAGGCAATATCGTCGGCCAAGACATCGGCGCTTCTTCGGGCTTTGGCGTACTCTCGCTCAACGCAGGTTGGAAATTCAGCAAATACGCCGCATTGCAAGGCGGCGTGGACAACGTGTTCAACAAAACCTATGCTGAATTCGTCAGCCGTGGTGGCGACCCGTCTGCCGGTACTCAAACCATGCGTGTGAACGAACCCGGCCGTACTGCATGGCTGAGACTGCAAGCGAAGTTCTAATCAGCCTCACGTGTATATAAAAAGGCCGTCTGAAAACCGATTTATATCGGCTTTCAGACGGCCTTGATATTTTTTAACGATGTTTTAAAAACAAGCAGTCCGGCGAAGTAATGCAACGCCGGACTGTTTGTTCACTATCGGATTAAATCAAACCCAAAGAGTTGATGAACACCACAATAATCGCAATCGGCGCAAGATAGCGCAACACGCCCAACCACAGGTAAAGCAGTTGCTTCGGAATGGTACTGCCCATGCCCGCATCGCGCAGGACAGACTGTTTGTCCTGAACCCATGATGTAAACACGGCAACGCTCAATGCGCCAATCGGCATGATGACGGCAGAAATAATAAAATCCCACAAATCAAAAATGGTTTTACCGAAAATTTTAAACTCGCTCCATACGCCGAAAGACAGCGCCGAAGGAATACCGACTATGAAAATCGCAATGCCGGTTACCCAAGCGTGGCTGCTGCGTTTTTTCTCGTCTTGGCGGATGGTTGCCGCGATAACGGTTTCCAGCATGGAAAACGCGGAAGTCAGCGTTGCAAAGACAACCAACAGCATAAACACGGCAAACAAATATGTACCCATCGGCATTTTCATGAATACCGCAGGCAATACGACAAAAATCAAACCAGGGCCTTGACCGGGTTCAAAACCGAAGGCAAATACTGCAGGGAAAATCACCAAACCGGCCAGTAGCGACACAAACAGGTTCATCCACATAATCATATGGCCGGAGCGGAACATATCCTGATCTTTACCCAAATACGAAGCATAGGTAATCATCGCGGACACGCCGATACTCAAGGCAAAAAACGCCTGCCCCAAAGCAGTCAGCATCGTACCGGGCTTCAAATACGACCAATCCGGTTTCAACAAGAATGCCACGCCATCCATTGCGCCGGGTAAGGTCAGCGAACGGATAGCCAGCGCGATAAAGAGGATAAATAAACCCGGCATCAACACGCGGTTTGCCTTTTCAATGCCGTCTGAAACGCCGCCTTTGACCACCCAAATAGTAATCAGCATGAACAAACCTTGGTAAAACAGCGAGCCAAACGGTGAAGAAATCGTATTTTCAAACAGGGCCTTAAAGTCTGCGCCAACGTGAATTTCGCCGGTAAAGCTGTGTACCACATAGTTCAATACCCAGCCGCCAACCACGCTGTAAAACGACAGCAAGATAAAACAAGCAGCCACGCCCATGCGGCCGACCCACGGCCACTGCGAACCCGGGCGCAATACTTTGAAAGAATCGATGGCGTTTTTACCGCCTGTACGGCCGATGTAAAACTCGGCCAGTTGAACCGGTAAAGCCACCAAAATGGTGAAAATCAAAAACAAAAGAAAGAATACGGCGCCGCCGTTTGTACCGGCCGTATAAGGGAATTTCCAAATTGCACCCAAACCGATGGCCGAGCCTGCCGCAGCAAGCACAAAGCCGATTTTGGATGACCAAGACGAATGGTTGCTCATGATGTAATATTAAGAAACGTGAAGATGCCGAATTGTAACAGGGTGAAGTCAAGCCGTGAGTGGCCGACAGACAGCCGACAAGCAATTCGCACGGATGGTGCGTACTTACCCAGCAAATTAGCATGAATTTTTGATAACTAAACTTTTAATAGCACAAATTTTATTTTTATATTTTAAATTTGACGGTTTATTTTAAAAATAAGCATATAAAAGGCCGTCTGAAACCTTGTTTTTAAAGTTTCAGACGGCCTTTATCCTCAAGCAGCTTTATTTTTTCATGGCATCGGTCAAAACTTTAACATTGTAGCGGTACATGCCGATGTAGCTGTTGGCCGGTGCGCCACCCAATGCATCGGAATACAAACGTCCGCTGACATTGACGCCGGTTTCTTTGGCAATACGGTCAATCATGCGCGTGTCTTTGATGTTTTCAGTAAAGACGGCTTTAATGCCCTCGCGTTTGATTTGGCGGATGATGGAAGCCACTTGTTTGGCAGAAGGCTCGGCTTCGCTGCTCACGCCTTGAGGGGCGATAAATTCAATATTGTAGCGTTTGCCCATGTAAGAGAACGCATCGTGTCCGGTCAAAACTTTACGCTTGGCGGCAGGTACGGCATTAAAGGCAGCCTGCGCATCGCTGTGCAGTTTTTTCAGCTGCATTTGATAGTTGCCCAAACGTTGCTGATAATAGGTTTTGCCTTCAGGGTCGGCTTGAATCAAAGCATTGGCAACGTTTTGCGCGTAAGTACCCATCAGGACGGGGTCGGTCCAAACGTGCGGGTCAAATTCGCCGTGATCGTGATGATGGCCTTCGTGATCATGGTCATGATGATGGCCGCCCTCTTCTGCTTTCAAAGCCTGAATGCCTTTGGTCGCTTCGGCAAAAGGAACTTTACTCTGTTTGACTGCACGCTGTACATCGGCGGCTTCCAAGCCCAAGCCGTTGAGCAATACCAATTTTGCGCTGCGGATTTTTTTGATGTCACCACTGGTCATGTGGTAGGCATGGCTGTCTTGGTTGGCACCGACCAAGCTTTGAACGGCCACACGGTCGCCGCCAATCTGTTTGGCCACGTCGCCCAAAATGCTGAAGCTGGTCACAACAGGCAAAGGAGCGGCATAAGCGGCACCGGTCAATAATGCGGCAACGATGCCGAGTTTCCAATGTTTCATATTCTCTCCAGTGATATAACGTAACATTAACATCATCATAAAACAGACCGCCTGATTATTCAAGCGGCCGTCTGAAAAATCATGCCGTACGGTGTTTCTTGCGGCGCAGCCATTTTGCCAAAATGCCGCCTTCCCAACCGAACACAACGGAAATCAGGTAAAGCGTGCCACAGCATAAAATAATCGCTGGGCCGGACGGGATTTCGATATGGTAGGAAAACAACAGTCCTGCCAAGCCGCAAAGCAAAGCCAATGCGACAGACAAAATCATCAGCCAACCCATGCTTTTCGCCCACAGTCTGGCGGTAATCGCCGGCAACATCATCAAGCCGACCGACATCAGCGTACCCAATGCCTGAAAACCGGCAACCAGATTCATCACGACCAGCACCAAAAACAGCACATGCCAAAAACCGCCCTTACCGCCGACAGCCTTGAGGAACAAAGGGTCTATGCTTTCCAACACCAGCGGGCGGAACATGACCGCCATCAGCAAAATGGTGACACTCGCAGAAACGGCAATCAGCTGCAAAGCCGGAATGTCCACCGCCAACACCGAACCAAACAGCAAATGCAGCAAATCGACGCTGCTGCCATTTTTGCTGACCAAAACCACGCCGATGGCAAGACTGCTCAAATAAAATGCGGCAAAGTTCGCGTCTTCTTTCAATGAAGTAAACCGGCTGACCAAACCGGCCAACAAAGCCATCAGCAAACCGGCCGCAAAACCACCGACACTCATCGCAGGCAAACTCAAACCGGCAAACATATAGCCAATGGCCGCACCGGGCAAAACCGCATGGCTCAAGGCATCACCCACCAAACTCATGCGGCGCATTACCAAAAACACACCGACGGGCGCCGCGCTCAATGCCAGGCAGAAAATCGACGCCAAGGCATAGCGCATAAAGTCAAATTCGGCGAACGGCGCGACGACCAAATCATATAAATCCATGTTTTATCGCTTTTTTATTAATCTCTGAAAGCCTTAGGCCGTCTGAAAAATACTTACTTTCAGACGGCCTTGTCCATTAAACCGCGCACCAATCGGCCGCTTCCTGTTTCTGCATCATTCGGTTGGCCTGTGCCAAAAATTCATCGGTCAACACATTTTCCGTCGCACCGGCAGTCACTTTTTCACGTGCCAAAAGCAGCGTGTTGGCAAAATATGCCCTCACCTGCTCGTAATCATGCAACACGGCAATCACCGCCTGACCGTCCTGATGGCACTGGCGCAAAACTTCCAACAGCGCATAAGTCGTCCGCGCATCCACCGCGTTAAACGGTTCGTCCAGCAACAAAAATTTGGCATCCTGCACCAGCATCCGCGCGAATAATACACGTTGGAACTGACCATTGGACAAGTGCGCGATTTGGCGCGTGGCAAAATCCTGCATTTCTACGCGTTCCAACGCCGCCATTACGCGCTTTTTCTGCGCCGCGTTCACGCGTCCGAAAAAGCCGATTTCATACCACAACCCCATCGCTGCCAGTTCAAACACCGTCATCGGCTGGCTGCGGTCAATGTCCGACTGCTGCGGCAGATAGGCAATATCCTTGCGCGCCATATTTTCATAGTGCACACTGCCCGTGTCCGTCTTCTGCAAGCCCATAATGGCTTTGAGCAAAGTCGATTTGCCCGCGCCGTTCGGTCCGAAAATCGTCCACATCTTGCCATCTTCAAACACCATATCGACATGATGCACCACCGGCCTGCGCTGATAGCTGACCGTCAGATTCTCCACCACGATACTCATGGCGATACCGCCCAAAAATATACAGCCCACAACGCCGCCAATGCAACAAGCGCAATCAGCAGCCTTTGCAGCAATCCGGTCAACAATACAGAATTCATAAGCCTAAAACCGCCCTTGCCCGAATACGGACAACAGGCCGTCTGAAAGAAAATTAAAACATTAAAATGATACTGTATAACGTTAACCCTGTAAATTTCTTTCGTTTTCAGACGGCATCGGGCAAAAGGCCGAATATCGGTTACAATCCATTTTTTATTTGATGATTGTCCTATGTCTATTCCACTCTTAAACGAAAAACTCAATACCGAAACCGCCCGCATTTCATGGGAAGAGCTGCAACCCCACTTCGCACGCGGTGCCGCCGTCTATGTTGCGCCTGATTTGGATTTGATTGCCGTTGCCCGCCATGTTGCCGAAGATGAAGCCGCATCATTGAAACAATGGATGGAACAAGGCAGATTCGGTGCCATCAGCGATGATATGGCGCGCACATTTTTAGCGGATAAGCAGGAAATGTGGGCGGTTGTCGTGGCGCCGTGGGTATTGGTACAGCCTTGCAAAGACTGAATAAGGCCGTCTGAAAAATAAAAAACCGGAACATGCGAAATGTTCCGGTTTTCCATTTTTTCAGACGGCCTATTGCAAAGTAAAGCCTGCTTTGAACTCAAGCTTCGGCACCCCGATAACGAAACGTTTGCCGATGCTGTCTTCAAATTCATACGCACCTTCAATACTGCCCCAAGGCGTGCTGATTTGCGAACCGCTGTTATACTCATAGGCTTCGCCCGGGTACAAAACAGGTTGCTCTTCAATCAGGCCGGCATGACCGACCTGCTCTGTCTCACCGTGTCCGTCGGTAATTTCCCAAAAACGCTGACGCAAAGTAATGATTTCATCACTGCGGTTGCAGATGGTAATCAGATAATTGAAGGCATAGCGGTCGCGATAGACGTCGCTCTGACCGGCCATATAACGCGGCTCCACGTTAATCTCGATTTCATTCATAATTGTTTACCCCGTATGGTATTTATTTTATTTCAATCCGGATAATTCCGGCGTGTCTGCCCTATTTTTGCAAAGGGTCGAAACACTTAAAACGCATCACGCAATCCAATAAAACAGGCCCAAGACCATCAAGGTCATCACAGCCGCAATCAAATCATCAAGCATAATGCCTAAACCTCCATGAATCCGCCGGTCAAACCATTTGATCGGCCATGGTTTCAACGCATCAAACAAGCGAAAAATAACAAAAGCCGCCAGCCACCAGCTCCATTTAAACGGAATCAGCGACAGCACCAATAGCATCGCGACAATTTCATCCCAAACGATACCGCCGTAATCCTGAATGCCCAGCTCCTTCTCGGTATAACCGCAAATGCGGATGCCCCAGAAAAACAAGGCAATACACAATAAAAGCAATATCCAGCCGTCTATGCCCAACAGGCACAATACAAAAGCCAGAGGTAATGCTACCAGCGTTCCGGCCGTACCCGGCGCAACCGGCGACAAGCCGCTGCCGAAACCGAATCCTAAAAAACACAATGGTTTGTGCAACAGCCAAGAAAAAGTAGGTTTACGTTCAGCCAAAATGATCAAATCCTAAAGAAGTCAGTTCCAATACGCCGCCTTCGGCATCTAAAATATTCAGACGGCCTGAGTCGGTAATTTTACCAATTCGAGCGACTGGTACGCCACTTTGTTCCGCTGCCTGACAAACACGTTCCCTGTCTTCTGGAGCAGCGGTAAAAATCAGTTCATAGTCATCGCCGCCGGCCAATACCGCCGACAACCATTGTTCGCGCGACAACACATTTTTCAATTCAGGCAACGACGGCACACAATCGGCAAATATTTCCGCCCCGACAGCAGAGGCTTTCAAAATATGCCCCACATCTTGAGCCAGGCCGTCTGAAACATCTTGCGCGGCATGGGCAAACGGCAACAATGCCTGCCCCAATGAAACGCGCGGCTCTGGACGGAGCAATTTATCATCGCAAACCGCCATGATTTCAGACGGCAATGGATAATGCCCCAGATGTTGGTTCAAAGCAGCGGCAGCCAAACCCAACCGACCCGATACCCAAATATCGTCGCCGACTTCGGCCGCATCACGCCGCAGGGCACACCCTGTCGGAACTTCACCTACTATCGTTACATTAAAGACCAAATCGCCTTTGGTGGTATCGCCACCAATCAACACCGTATCAAAACGCGCAGCCAAAGCAAAAAAGCTATCGCAAAAACGTTTGAGCCAGTCTTGATTCAATTCAGGCAAGGCAGCACTGAGCAACACCCAACGCGGCTTGGCACCCATAGCGGCCATATCGGATAAATTTACTGCAAGCATTTTCCATGCCAAATCTTCAGGCAAAACATCTTCAAAAAAATGTCTGCCTTTGACCAACATATCAGCGCTAAAACATAAATCAAATCCGTTACTTGGGCGAATAATAGCGGCATCGTCCCCTATGCCCAAAATCAGACCTTCCGATTTTTGTCGCTGCAAATATTGTCTGATAAAGTCAAATTCCGTCATATTTATCCAATACAACTATAACTTAGATTACTATATCTAATTTTGTGCCAGCCTAATGTTTGCCTGCTAACACGTCAAACATCAAACTTCCATATTATTCAGATATAAAACTCAATAAGTTAAAGGCCGTCTGAAAATACAGATTTCAGACGGCCTCATGTTTTCAAACCACTCTGAGCAGGTATATTTACAGATAGACGATTTCGCCTGTCCGCCCCCTGCTCTCTTGACTTGCCCACCAAATAAATTGCGGCAGGACATCTTCGTAGTTTTTACGTTCGCTTTTCGATTCGCCCGGATGCGATTTGATACGTTGCGGCGAATTGATGGCACCCGGCACCAAAACATTGGCACGCAGATTGTCAAAACGTTCCCACTCGTCTGCGGCCACTTTACACAAATAATTGAGCGCGGCTTTGGAAGCACCGAAACCGCCCCAATAGGCTTGCGGTTTTTCGCCGTGGCTTTCGCCGACAAAAATCACAGAAGCGTCTTCGGATTGCTTCAACAATGGGAACAGCGCACGGGTCAAGCCCATAGGCGCAACGGTATTGATACGGTATTGGTTGACCCATTCCGATACGGTTTGGAAGTCCAATGGCGACAAGGCATAGAAATAGCTGGCGCAATGCACCACGCCATCCAATTTTCCGCCGGTTGCTTCATCAATAGTTTCCGCAAATTGCTTAAACTCTTTCTCCTCAGCGCTCATCAAATCAAAGCAAATGGCAAACGGCTCAGGGCTGCCCGCAGCCACAATGGCATCATATACTTTTTCCAAACGCTTTTGATGACGCGCCACCAAAATGACAGTCGCTCCGGCAGCTGCATAGGCTTTGGCAACCTGTTCGCCCAAGCCTTGGGATGCGCCGGTAATCAAGATGGTTTTGTTCGCTAATGTCGTCATGACTGTTCCTTGAACTTTATGGTTTCGGATATTGTATCGGCTTAGTAAGTTTTGTAAAGTCAAAAAGGCCGTCTGAACATTCAGACGGCCTCAGTTTATTCAAACCGCAAATCTAGCATAAGCTTTTCAGCCGCGGCAAAGCCCGACTGAACCGCAGCCTCCAATGTTGCCGGATAGCGTGGATGGAGGTAGTCGCCGGCCGGATAAATACGGCGATGGTGCAACCATGAGAAATCAGGTTGTATAAAATCAACCGTTGCAGCCGTAGTCGCGCGTTTTTCCGTAATAATGCGTACGGCTTCGGGTTTATCCAAATCCGGACAAACCCGCTTAATGTCCGCATGAACTTTCTCGGCCAAATCTTTATCCTTCCAAGCCTCGGTACAATCGGAAACGCTGATAACGACTACGACTTCATTATCCGGCAAGCCCAACGTCCCCCGATGTAGCACCCATTGCGCCGTACCATCGGCAAACCCGGTTAAAGGCGCAGGCAGTTTAACTGCTTGGGCATAACGCAAATAAACCGTGGTAATCGCATGATAGTGCAACGATTGATAGGCCGTCTGAATATAGTCAGGCGTATCTTCAGGCAGAAGCGCGTCAACATGATATGGCGCAACAGCCAAAACAACCGCATCAAATATTTCACCATTGATTTCAATTCGGCCATCAATATGATGGTTTAAATGGGAAACACGAGTTTCAAGATGTATCTTTGCACCATGTTTGTGCAGAAAATCCAAAGCTGGTTCGGCTACGATCCGCCCTAAATCCTGCTTAGGCAAAAGATAATCGCTGTTCGCCTTTTCAGACCACACGCCATCATTCAATACATTGCATAAAATGCGCAGCGATGCCTGTTCTAACGGAGTATTTAAAGCACCCCAAACCAAAGGTTGCCAAAATTGGCCAAGCAGGCTGCGGGGAACATTTCGTGTTCTCAACCACTTTGCAACCGTCAAATCGGTTTTATGATGAGCTGCCCAACGTTGCAATGCTGACATATCCGACAGCAATTTGATTTTCAATGAAAAAGAAAGATTTTTCGCACGCAGGATGCCGACAAGCAAATGCCAAGGTGCAGGCAGAGAGGCCGTCTGAAACTGTAATCCTTCATGGATGTACCATCGCAAAGGCTGGCGTAAAAAGGCTGATTCAGGTTGAACGCCAATATGTTGCATCAAAGTTTGAACACCATGATACGCACCCAACAAGATATGCTGCCCGTTATCCAAAAAGCTGAATCCATCATCTTTCCCTGCTATGGCACGCGCCCTACCGCCAGCCTGTCTCCCGGCCTCAAACAAAGAAATATCGGCTCGATGAATCAGGGAAACCGCTGCAGACAAACCTGCCCAACCGGCACCAATCACAGCAATTTTTGGACGCTTAGTATTCATGGTTTAAATCCAAACAGCCAAGTTTTCAAAGCAATACGTTTTTTACGTGGAGAAGGAATCGCAATTTTATAAGTCAACACATTTTGCGCACCATCACGGTCAATTTCATTCAACAACGCATAATAAATAGCCGCCATAATTAGGCCAACTTTTTGCGATTTCTTATCCGCAGCCGGCAAAAGCATCATCGCCTCACGATAAGTTTTACGCGCCCTATTCACTTGAAATTGCATCAATTTTGCAAAATTGTCTGTCGGTTTGCACTGCATAATTACGTTGGCAGGAACATCAAACTTCTGCATTTCCTCTATCGGCAGATAAATTCTTCCCTGTCGCGCATCTTCGCCCACATCGCGAATAATGTTCGTCAACTGCAAAGCCAAGCCCATTTTGTCCGCATATTCCAAAGTTTTCGGATTGGAAAAACCTAAAATCCGCGCAATAAGACGCCCTACTACCCCTGCAACACGGTGGCAATACAGCTTTAATTCATCAAAACTACCATAACGAGCCTGCTCCAAATCCATCTGCATGCCATCAATCAAAGCTTCAAATTCATTCTTCGGCAAGTCAAAATTTGCCCAAATATCTTTTAAAGCTTGATGAACGGGATGCTCAGGCATCTCATTGTTAAAGACTTTCTCCAAATCACTGCGCCACCAATTCAACGTTATCTGAGCTACATTTGGATCGGTACAGCCATCAACCACATCATCTAGTTCACGACAAAAAGCGTATAAAACAGTGATCGCATTCCGTTTTTCTACCGATAAAAAACGAAAGCCGGATAAAAAACTGGAATGGCTTTCTGCAGCCTTTTGATGACAATAATCCAAAGCAAGCACTGTGTATCCTAAAAATATCGTTATAAATAATTAGCAGGGATTTTATCTGTATTTAAAAAAGTACGCCAATATCAAAAATTCATCTTACAACAAGGCCATCTGAAAGCTGATTTTAAGTATCTTTCAGACGGCCTAATATCCTACGTCGCCAATATCGAAGCCACCAATATCACCACCAACAGCTGTATCAAAGAATAGCCCCTCTGTACAGTTGCCCTAT
>NZ_JBQCWB010000006.1:56914-140153 GCF_051957775.1 Neisseria sp. P0016.S008 | reverse complement strand
CTGTCTGCTTCGTTTTCTTCACCGCGTCAGCAGCGAAGAACCGAACTATACGCCTCACAACAAAACCAGTCAACACCTTTCTCGAAATTATTTTCAGAAATTTAACCACCACCCTGTTTTAACAGGGTTTTTATTTTATAAAAAACTCCAACAACCTTCCTACGCTATCCATACATACAAAAAACACAAAACAAAGGCCGTCTGAATTGCTCTTTCAGACGGCCTTTTTTATGATTTCTATTTATCCAATGCGTTGAAGGACAATTTCTAGGACGAATTTGCTGCCTACATAGGCCAAAATCAGACTGACAAATCCGACAATAGTCCAAACTGCGGCTTTTTTACCGCGCCATGCGGTCATGCTGTGCTTCAACAATAATGCGCCATAAATCAGCCACGACATAATACTGAAGATGGTTTTATGCGTGAAGGTCATCGGCTTGCCGAAAACGGTTTCTGCAAAAAACGTACCGCTGATAACTGAATAGGTCAATAAGACGAATCCTGCCCACATACCTTGGAACATGAGTTTTTCCAAACTCAATAATGGCGGCAAGAAGCTGACCAATGCGGAAAAACGGCGTTTGTGCAGATTGCGGTCGAGCAAAAGGATCAGAATGGCAAATAAGGTAACGATGCCAAATAGTCCGTATGCAAGCAATGATGATGCAATGTGTGACAGTGGCAATAAATCTACGATTTGGCGGCCTGAAAAATTACCCGGGAAAAGGAAACCCAACAATAAGGTCAATGCGGCACAGGGATACAATAAGAGCTGCACCCCGCGCAGACAGTAAAAGAAGCTGCCCAGGCAGTACATCATCAACATCAGCCAAACTATCAGACTGAGCGAATAACCAAAACCGGTAATCAATACCCTATCCTGCAATACCGGGAACATCAATGCTGCACCATGTACCAATAATGCGCCGCTCAAAATCAGCAACTCGGTTTTCAGCGGGTAAGACTTATTATTGTGCTTTTTATGTTGCACCCAGGAAAATGCGCCCAATCCAGCATACACCAGCATAAGGCAGATTAAGACAATCGGCATAAATATCTTTCTCAATAGACGTGTGAACACTAAATGGGCAGCCGGCAGGGTTTCAGACGGCCTTGCTGTGCGTGTTTGTGTTCTTGAAGCATAACTTCGGACTATCGTGTAAAATAATCCGAATTTTATTTTAACAAAGAATGCCCTGTATTGGGCAGCTATTCTCATTATCAAGGATAAGTATGTTAGACAACCTGACCAACCGCTTCAGCAAGGTACTTAAAAATATTCGCGGCCAATCAACGCTGACCGAAGACAATATTAAAGAAGCCTTGCGCGAGGTTCGTCTTGCCCTGCTGGAAGCCGACGTTGCATTGCCCGTCGTTAAAGAATTCGTCAACACAGTCAAAGAACAGGCCCTTGGCCAAGAAGTCGTCGGCAGCCTGACGCCTGACCAAGCCTTTATCGGCGTGGTCAACCAAGCCTTAGTCGAACTGATGGGCAAGGAAAACAAAACGCTGGATTTATCGGTTTCACCGCCTGCCATCGTTTTGATGGCTGGTTTGCAGGGTGCCGGTAAGACAACAACTGTCGGCAAACTCGCCCGCCTGCTGAAAAACGATCAGAAGAAAAAAGTTTTGGTGGTATCTGCCGACGTTTACCGCCCTGCCGCGATTGAACAGCTGCGCCTGTTGGCCGAACAGGTCGGCGTGGACTTTTTCCCATCCGATACCAACCAAAAACCGGTTGAGATTGCGACTGCCGCCGTCGATTACGCCAAAAAACATTTTTACGATGTCTTGATGGTCGATACCGCCGGCCGTTTGGCAATCGATGAAGAGATGATGAACGAAATCAAAGCGCTTCATGCGGCGGTCAACCCGGTTGAGACTTTGTTCGTTATCGATGCCATGTTGGGTCAGGATGCGGTGAACACTGCTCAGGCATTTAATGAAGCTCTGCCGCTGACCGGTGTCGTATTAACCAAGATGGACGGCGACTCGCGCGGCGGTGCGGCATTGTCCGTACGCCATGTAACCGGCAAACCGATTAAATTTATCGGTGTCGGCGAGAAAATCAACGGCCTCGAACCTTTCCACCCCGACCGTCTTGCCAGCCGTATTCTCGGCATGGGCGACGTATTAACCCTGATTGAAGACGTTCAAAAAGGTATTGATGAAGAAGCCGCCGCCAAAATGGCGAAAAAACTGCAAAAAGGCAAAGGCTTCGACCTCAATGACTTTAAAGAACAAATCCAACAGATGCGCAATATGGGCGGCTTGGAAAACCTGATGTCGAAAATGCCGGGCGAACTGGGTCAAATATCGAAACAAATCCCCGAAGGTACAGCTGAAAAAGCGATGGGCAAAGTAGAAGCCATCATCAACTCGATGACTCCAAAAGAACGCGCCAACCCTGCCCTGCTCAAAGCCAGCCGCAAACGCCGTATTGCAATGGGTGCAGGCACGACCGTGCAGGAAGTAAACAAATTGCTCAAACAGTTTGAACAAATGCAACAAATGATGAAGATGTTCAGCGGCAACGGCTTGGGCAAACTGATGCGCTTGGCCAAAGGCATGAAGGGAATGAAAGGAATGTTCCCGGGTTTGTAAACCGATTTGACAGAAAACGCCGTCTGAAAAGTTTCAGACGGCGTTTTTGTTTTTACTCTAGCAAGAATTACTATTCACATATAACTATGAAATCTATTCCTTTTAAGGATTTTCATAGCGTACCGATGCCTCTTCCAACATTTCCCATTGGCCACCACTACCATGGTAGGTTTCGGCACCAAGCCTGAAAACGGCATTGCAGTGCGTACATTGAAAATAATGTACCACGAAATCGTTCCAACCATATATGTCACGATTCCCCTGAGAATCAATATGGGTAATGTAACCACTATTGGCGATGGTTTTAGCAAAATCAAGGCTGGGACCATAAACTTTGTCGTAGGCTGGGGTAATGTCGATGAGCGTGCCGTCTGCTAAACGATCAGAGGCTCGCAGTAACATTTGCGATAATTCTTTCGGAACCCTGATACGAACGGTAGGTCGCAGGTCAGAACAGTAATCACACATTGTTTGGATCTTTCAGCATAGTAAAGGAAAACAAAGTGGAAGGAGCACGAAATCCTTACTCATTCAATCCTCAACTTATTGCGGCTTTTTCTGCTCTTCGCGTACTTTGTCCACCAACTGGTCAATCGTGGTCATGCCGGACTGCCAGTCTTTAAATTCAACTTGGTATTTGCCGCCGACGATAACGGTCGGTGTGCCGCTGATTTGGAATTTATTGGTCAATTCTTCCATTTGAGCCGCACGCGCTTGGCTTTCGGGCGCTTCAAATGCAGCCAATACTTTTTTGCCGTCAAACGCGGTTTGCTCGGACAGCCATTTTTTCAGGGTATCGGTATCGGCCAAGTTGATTTTTTGGTTAACCATCGCATCGAAAATATGGCTGTTGGCCTTATCTGATTCGCCGGCCATTTCCACTGCGGCCGCCAAACGTGCCAAAGGTTTCATTTCGTCACCCCACACGACATGCTCGCGACGCAGGTAGGTATCGTCTTTAAACGTTTTGGTGTGTTCGCTCAAAACCGGCTCCAAATGGGCGCAATGCGGGCAGAAGTAGCCGAAGAATTCCAATACTTCAACTTTGCCGGCCTGTTGTTGCGGAATAGGCGTAGACAATACAGTGTAGTTCACGCCTTCGGTCAATGGGGCTGGTGCTGCCGGAGCGGATGCGCTGCTTTGGGCGCTGTCTGCCGGAACGCTGGTTTCAGCCTGTTTGCCGCAAGCGGCCAATGCCAACAGGGTCAATGAAGTCAAAGCTAAGGTTTTCAGTTTCATAGGTATCTCTTTACATTCAAATCAATGTGCGGATTTTATGGCATTTTGTTGAAGGCGTGTTCAATTTGAGTGAAAAAATGTGTTTAGTTTTATTTCAGCCTTTATAAAGGCCGTCTGAAATATGACTTAGATAATTAGCCTTATTTTCAGACGGCCTTTGCCTGATTTCATCAGAAACGATAATTTACCCGGGCAGTATAGCCGCGCGGATTACCCGGCATAGAATCCGAACGCCAATATTTTTGATTGAGAAGATTGGCAGCGGCAAAGGTAACGTTAACATTTTTATGGTTCCAGCCGAGCATGGCATCAACTCGGGCAAAGCCTGGAAGCGTAGTCACTTCTTTGCTTCTTGAGTCGTAACCGTAGCGTTTGCCTGTACCGGTTACGCCGATTTCGCCATAGAGGTTTTCGGTTGGTGTGTAACGGAAAAACAGGTTGCCGGTAACGTTGCTGATGTTGTCCAAATGGATGCCCACGCGGTTGGGATTTTCCTTGTCCTCAACCACTTTCGCCTGCATCACGCCCAACGAACCGCGCAGATAGAGTTTTTTGGGGATGATTTGCCCGATGGCGGACAATTCCACGCCGCGCGAACGGTATTTACCGCCGACTGCCCAAGTGTAGGGATCATTTTGCGCGTCGGGGCGGTAGCGGATATTGAAGCGTTCGATTTGGTAGGCAGACAACGTAGTGCTGAGGAAGTCGTCCAGCCAACTGCTTTTCACGCCGGTTTCGTATTGGCGGGTGCACTCGGGGTCGGCGTTGAACACGGCGGCAGATGACGTGTCGATACTCAAATAGCCGCCGCGTCCGCCATAAGGCGCGAAGCCTTTGTTATACGAGGCGTAAAGTGTGTGGACTGGGTTGATGTTCCACACTGCGCCGATGTTGGGGCTGAACGAATGGCCGCTGTATTGGCGGTGGCTGCCGGTGAGTTTGTTTTCGGAATTAAAGGTATATTTGTCGTAACGGCCGCCGAGGACGAATTTCAAATCGGGCGTAGCGGAGAAGATATTTTGACGAAGATGCCGTAGGAGTCGGCTTTGTGGCGGTTTTGGGTCAGAATAGGCTGCAATCTGCCCGAAGCCGGCCAGCTTGCGCGGTCGTATGGATCGATGGAAGCGGAAAAGGCGCGGCTGTAACCTAAGTTCGGGTTGCGGTGTTCGCGGCTGTAATCCATGCCTACGGTCAGGTGGTTTTCAAAACGGCCGATGTTGTAGTCGCCGTTAAGCGTGAAGTTAGACGATAGGGTTTTGTTGTCGGTCTGCTGCCAAGCGTAGTTGCGTTTGATTCGGCTGCCGTTTTCGCTGCCTGCATAGAAATGGTCGAAATCCTGCGCTGCCGTGCGATGGGCGAGCTGCCATTGGGCGCGCCATTTGTCGTTGAAGGCGTATTCGAGGTCGGAACGCCAAACTTGCAGTTTGTCTTTGACAAAATCGTTCGGGTGGGCGAACCCCATGCGGTAAGGCAGTCCGAAGCGGTCGTACACGGACTTGGTCGGGCTGCGGTCGGGCGTGCGCTCCACATTGTCGTAGGTGTATTGCCCCGTCCATTTCAAGCCGTTGTCGAGTTTGACGGTAATGCTGGGCGAAACCATGACGTTTTTGCTGTCTATGCCGCTGCGGAACGAATTGGCGCGCCCGACTTCGCCGGTGAGGCGGATGGCGACGTTTTTGTTCAGCACTTCGTTAATGTCCATATTCAGGCTGCGGTTTGCCCACGAGCCATAAACCGCACCGATGTTGCGGCTTTGTTTGAAGTTGGCGTATTTGCTGACCATGTTGATGACGCCGCCGCCGTTGGTACGCCCGTAAAGCACGGAAGACGGGCCTTTCAGGATTTCCACGCGCTCGATGTTGGCGGTGCTGCGGCGCACCTGCCCGCTTTCGCGCACGCCGTCACGGTAAATATCGGATGCGTCGGCTTGAAAGCCGCGCAGGAAAATGCTTTCGCCGCGCATATCGTAGGCAGCGTCGATGCCGGCGTTGCCTTCAAGGATAGAACTCAAATCATTCGTGCCGTAATTTTTGTTTTTCTGGATATTGAGCGTATCGACGGTTTGCGGCGTTTCTTTAATGAGCTGTCCGTTGCGGGTAACGGCAGCTTCGTCGTAATTGATGTAGCCTTTGAGTACGCTGGTATCGGACTGTCCGACCACAGAAACAGTGGGCAAAGTAGCGGTGTAATGTTCACCATTGCCCTGCGTATCGGCGGCAGCAACAGGGAAGGAAGCGATAATCAGCGTGGGTAATAAAGCCAAATGAAATGGTATTTGCATTTTTATACTCAATTTAACAAAACAGCCGAATTATATTGCCTCGGATAATAAATGAGAATAGTTTTTTTTAATTATATTTAACATGATAGTTGTAAACAAAGGCCGTCTGAAACACATATCAGTTTCAGACGGCCTTTGTTTATTAATAGACACTTCAAACTACTTACTCAACAGCATTTCCTGCATCAGCTTCATGCCCCATTGCCAGCCACCGAGTGCACCGTTCAACTGGCCGGAATGCGGCGATTGAAGCAGGCGTGCATGCCAGCGGTCAGCCTGTTCTTGCGCCCAACCGCGTGGCGTGCCGTTTGTTTCGGCGATAACCAGCGCTGTACGGCAAGGGCAGCGGACACGCTGGAACGTATGGATTTCATCCTCGGGAAAAGCTTCTGGACGCGGCGAGACCAAAATAATATTGGTCAGGCGTTTTTGTGTCATGATGTCGGCTTGATACAACCATGCTAAAAATGCGGACACGCCGGCACCATGAGCCACGACGGCAATATTTCTGCTGACGATATGCTCGAAGGCCGTCTGAATGGCGTGTTGCCATTCGGAAATGGTTTGTCGCCCATCAGCTTCGGCAGTTTGAACAATCGGATAGCTGACCGCCCAGCGATCTATCCACATTTCCGCTTCATCCTCATCGCGTATCAGAAACAGTGCCATTTCTTCGAGTTCGAAGCTCTGCATTTCAGACTGCCTATTTGAGCAAGTCATTGAGTGTAAATGCAATCAGCAATGCGGCAGGCACGCTGAGGATGGCACAAGTCGCCAGACAAAGTACGATGTTGGCAATCAGCCGCCAGCCCTTCCAAGCAAAGCATTTGGCCGCAATCAGCAGGCAAGGCAGGGAAAACAGCAACCATACCAACGCCCAAGTCGGATTGGCCTTGGTCGGCGCAACCCAGCCGGACATCCGCGCCAGCATAAACACCGCCCACACCAGCATAGGCAATACAAATGCCGCCACAACCCACGCCGCGCCTACGCCGGTTTTGCCGTTTATATTCCAATCATATTTACCAAAAACCTTATTCGGCAACATAGTCATACTCCACAACTAAAGGGGCGTGATCCGAGAATTTTTCGTCTTTATAAACATGTGCGGAAACGGCTTTGGCGGCCAACTCCGGCGTAACCATCTGATAATCGATACGCCACCCGACATCTTTCGCATACGCTTGTCCGCGGTTGCTCCACCAGGTATAGCCCGGCACATCGGGATAAAGTGTGCGCCACATATCCGTCCAACCGAGCTTGTGGATGACTTTGCCTATCCATTCGCGCTCTTCAGGCAAGAAGCCCGAATTTTTCTGATTGCCCTTCCAGTTTTTCAAGTCGATGTTTTGGTGGGCAATGTTCCAGTCGCCGCAGACGACGATGTCGCGCCCTTCGTTTTTCATGGCTTCGAGCATGGGATAGAACGCGTCCAAAAAGCGGTATTTCACTTGTTGGCGCTCTTCCGCGCTGCTGCCGCTGGGCAGATACAGCGAAATTACCGACAACTTGCCGAAATCGCAACGGACAAAACGGCCTTCCCTGTCAAATTCTTCAATGCCCATGCCGATTTGCACATTGTCGGGTTTGCGTTTGCTGTACACCGCCACGCCGCTGTACCCGCGCTTTTCGGCGCAATGCCAGTAGCCGTGCATACCGTGCGGATTTTTCATATCGTCTGACAGGTCGGCCTCTTGAGCTTTCAGTTCCTGCACGCAGACGATATCGGCACCGGAAGCGGCGATGTATTCATAAAAACCTTTTTTATAGGCGGAGCGGATGCCGTTGACGTTGGCAGAGATAATTTTCAACATAAGATTTGAGTAATTTTTAAAAACGGATAATAGGATTGAAGTTTTTCAGACGGCCTGCAAGTCATAAACAAATACTTTGGAATTGCGGCCGTTGGCATTGTATTCCTGCCGGCGTTCGGCAGGCAGGTCATCGGCTGAGGCCGTCTGAAAGCCCCGTTCGACAAACCATTCGCCCGTATGCGTGGATAAGGCGAAAAGCGTTTTGATATTTAAGGCGCGTGCTTTTTGAAACAGATGTTCCAACAGCAATTCGCCGTATCCGCCATCGCGCGCTTCGGGCGACACCACCAGACAGGCCAATTCGCCGCAGTCCGGTTCGGAAAAGGTTTTCAACGCCACACAGCCGTAAATGTTTTGATCATGTTCCAATACAGAAAAACTGGAAATATGGTTTTCCAAATACTCGCGGCTGCGGTGTAACAAGATTCCTTGTTCCTCCAGCGGGCGGATTAAGGCAATGATGTGCGGAATGTCGTCGCTGCGTGCCTGACGGATGGAAACAAACGGCTCACGCGCAATAGATGTACCGCTGCCCTCGCGGGTAAACAGCTCGCGCAACAGGCTGCCGTCTTCACGGCCGTTGAGAATCTGCACCCGCGATACGCCGTTTTCCAACGCGCCTACCGCCGCATGCAGCAAATCGGCCGGCGCATCGGGATTGTCGTGTATCAGCTCCTGCACTTCGCCGACAGACAAAGTATTAGCTAACGAGCCGTCGGAGCGGCGGATACCGGCTTCTTCGGTCAAGAAAACCAGTTTCTCCGCCTGCAAAGCCATGGCCACTTCCTGAGCAGTTTCGCACATACTCAGATTGAAGGTTTTACCGCTGTACGAATGTCCCAAAGGGCTGATAAGCACCACCGCGCCGCCATCCAAACGCAAACGGATTTCTTCCGCGTCGATTTTGCGGACGGTGCCGGTATAGCCCATGTCCACACCGTCGATAACGCCCAACGGACGGGCGGTAATAAAGTTGCCGCACGCGATAACCGGCAGCTTACTCCGTTGCGGCGCGGATACGCTGCTGAACAAAGCTGCTTCCACATCGCTGCGGATAATCCCCGCCACCTGCTTCACTTCCATCAAAGTTGCTTCATCGGTAATCCGTCGGCTGCCGCTGTATTTCGGAACAAAATCCCGACCCGAAGCCAATTTGTCGAGCAAATGCCGCGAACCGTGCACCAAGACCAAACGCAAACCCAAGCTGGCCAACAGATTCAAATCTGCGGCCAAACGAATCAGGGTTTCGCCTTCCAACAGGCTGTCGGTCACGCCGACCACCATGGTTTTGCCGCGCAAATATTGGATATAGGGCGCGGCCTCACGAAAGCTGGCGACAAAATGGGCGATGGCACTCATAGCAGGGCAAGATAAAAGAGTTGCATAATCAAAACCGTCAGAGCAATCAACGATGCCAAAGTCCAGTTGAAACCGTCCTTACGCGTTTTGACCGCCGCCTGCTCTTCCGCCTTAGGCTCTTCCTTAAGCGCGCTGTTGAGCAAATCAGAAATTTCTTTGCGCGAGAGTTTGGAATGTTTGAGGATTTGCGCACCGATATTATGCACGAGGCGCACATCCGTTACCGCCACAGGCAGATGGGCCGGATCGGCCGGCAGGTTGCCCGACAGATAATCCTTGGCCTTAAACATCCCCGAACAACGCGTGCAGACCACGAAACCCTGCGCCACGTTCAACTGGGCATCTTTCACCCAATGCGGTGTTTTACAATGAGGACAAGAACAAGCAGGCATGAGTATTTTCCGTAAGTGTATTGAATCAAAAATATATTTTAGCCAATGTTTCAGGCCGTCTGAAAACTGTTTCAGACGACCTGAGCATGATGTTATGGTTTAAACCGCGCCGTAACGTTCGCGATAAGCTTTGACCGGCTCGAAGAAGCCGCCAAATTCGGCATTGTTTTGCAAGAGCGTAAACAAATCGTTCAAGTTGGCAATCGAAACCACCGGCAGGCCGTATTGTTTTTCCACTTCCTGCACCGCCGACAATTCGCCCGTGCCTTTTTCCATACGGTCGAGCGCAATGGCCACTGCGGCTGGCGTTGCGCCTTCGGCCTCAATCAGTTTGACCGACTCACGCACGGATGTACCGGCGGAAATCACATCATCGATAATCAGCACGCGGCCTTTCAAAGGCGCACCCACCAACACGCCGCCCTCGCCGTGGTCTTTGGCTTCTTTGCGGTTGTAGGCAAACGGTACGTTTACGCCTTTTTCCGCCAACATCATCGCTGTTGCCGCTGCCAAAATAATGCCTTTATAGGCTGGGCCGAACAGCATATCGAACTTCACGCCGCTGGCAATAATTGCCTCGGCGTAAAACTTCGCCAGCTGCAAAGTCGATGCGCCGTCATTGAACAAACCGGCATTGAAAAAATAAGGCGACTGACGGCCGGCCTTAGTTGTAAATTCGCCGAATTTCAACACGTTTTGTGCCAAAGCGAATTTGAGGAAGTCTTGACGGAAATCGGACATTTGGGTTCTCCCGAAAGATGTTGATTTATCAAAGAAACGATTATAAAGGATTCATGCGGAAAAATCAGGCCGTCTGAAAGCAGGTTCAGCCCCGCTTTAAACCGACTTGCCCTATTCCCTTTCAAACCGATAAGGCGGCATTGCCTTCTTATCCTAGCAATCAAAACGGATTATTCCCGATGATACGGATGGTTGTGCAAAATTGAAACGGCGCGATAAAGCTGCTCGGTCAATAAAACGCGTACCATGCCGTGCGGCAAAGTCAGGCTGGAAAGGCGCATCATCATGTTTGCCTGCTGTTTCAAACGGTCGGTCATGCCGTCTGCGCCGCCGATAATAAAGCAGACGTGTTCGCCGTTTTGCTGCCAGCCTTTCAAATGTTGTGCCAATTCGACCGAAGTCGGCGCTTTGCCGCGCTCGTCCAATACCACCAAAAACGCGCCCTGCGGTATGGCTTCCAACAGGCGTTTTTCTTCAGCCGCCATGCCCTGAGTCGCATTCACACCCGCGCCGCGTTTCTCTGGCTTGATTTCTTTCAGCGCATAATTGACATCGCGCCCGAAGCGTTTGGCGTACTCGCCGACGGCTTCATCCACCCAACGCGGCATTTTCGTGCCGACAGCCAAGACGGTGATATTCATGGAGTATCCTTTTGTTCTCGAATTGTCGGTTGGAAATTATGGTCAAGCAAGTTCTTAACCTGTTCAAACCATGGGAACTGCCCGCGCAACCGACTGAAAATAAAAGGCCGTCTGAAAGCCGAATGTATCCCGTTCGGCTGTTTCAGACGGCCTTTCAATGATTAGCAGTGAACCAGTGTACCTTCGTTTTCGCCGGTTACCACGCGTTTGAGCGAGCCTTCTTTAGCAATGCCGAATACCACGATATTGAGTTTGCGTTCGCGGCAGAGGGCGAAAGCGGTGGCATCCATCACTTTGAGGTTTTTCAACAAGGCTTCGTCAAAAGTAATGGTTTCGTAACGTGTTGCAGATGGGTCTTTTTTCGGATCTGCGGTGTACACGCCGTCAACGTTGGTGGCTTTGAGCATCACGTCGCAGTTCATTTCCGCACCGCGCAATGCGGCGGCAGTGTCGGTCGTGAAGAATGGGTTACCGGTACCGGCGGCGAAAATCACAACTTTGCCTTCTTCCAAATATTGAATGGCTTTAGGACGGGCGTAAGTTTCAGCGATTTGCTGCATGGAAAGTGCGGATTGTACGCGCGCTTTGATGCCTAAAGTTTCAAATGCGTCTTTGAGTGCCAACGCGTTCATCACGGTTGCCATCATGCCCATGTAGTCGGCAGTGGCGCGGTCCATGCTGCCTGCTTGTGCAGATACGCCGCGGAAAATGTTACCGCCGCCGACAACAATACCGACTTGCACGCCCATTTTAACGACTTCGGCAATTTCGCCGACAGTTTGAACGATGGTATCGTGATTGATGCCGAACGGATCGGAACCCATCAGGGATTCGCCGGAGAGTTTCAGTAATACGCGTTTGTATTTGATTTGTTGTGTCATGGGATACCTTGCTTTCTTGAATGTCGTCGGTCGGAGTTGGGCCGTCTGAATTTCAAACGGTCGGATTACAATGATATGGTGTGTCGTTCTATTATTGTTTTGTTTTCAGACGGCCTGAATATTCGGCCGTCTTAAAATAGGTACCGTAAACGGTTTTCTCAAAAAAAAGCACCCTGATTCGTTTGGAATCTAGGTGCTTTCTTTTTCATAAGTGCCTTACACTTTAGCAGCGGCAGCAACTTCAGCTGCGTAGTCAACAACGGCTTTCTCGATACCGTCGCCTACTTTGTAGCGTACGAAGCTAACCACTTCAGTGCCGTTTTCTTTAGCGAATTGGGCAACGGTTTGGTCAGGGTTCATTACGAATGCTTGGCCGTTCAGAGTGATTTCAGCCAAGAATTTGCGGATACGGCCTTCAACCATTTTAGCGGCGATGTCGGCAGGTTTGCCGGAAGCGATAGCTTGTTCGGTGTAGATGTGGCGTTCTTTTTCAACAGTTTCAGCATCTACTTCGGCTTCGCTTACGCATTGTGGTTTAGCGGCAACGATGTGCATACCGATTTTACGTGCTACGTCTTCAGAGCCTTTGAACTCAACCAATACGCCTTCGGTAGCCAAAGCACCGTGGATGTAGGCAACCAGTTGGTTGGCAGTGTCGATCACTTGGAAGCGGCGAACAGACATGTTCTCGCCCAATTTGGCGATGATGGCTTTGCGTTCTGCTTCAACCAGTTCGCTCAGTTCTTCAACGGTAGCCGGTTTTTTCTCGGCAGCAGTTTTAGCAACGAAGTTGGCGAACTCTACGAAGCCGGCGTCTTTAGCAACGAAGTCGGTTTCGCAGTTTACTTCAACCAATGCACCGACATTGCCGTTGATCGCGTAAGCCAATACGCCTTCGGCAGCAGTACGGCCAGCCAGTTTACCGGCTTTCGCACCAGATTTAATACGCAGGATTTCTTCGGCTTTGTCGAAGTTGCCTTCAGCTTCAACCAAGGCTTTTTTGCATTCCATCATGCCCAGGCCGGTAGCGGCGCGCAGGTCGGCAACCATTTTTGCAGTAATTTCTGCCATTTTGAATCTCCTAGATTTTTGGGAACACGGCCATTGCCGTGTTTGGAAATAGTGGCCGTCTGAAACGGATTTCAGGACGGGATTTGAGAAAAGGGGCATAACGCCCCTCTTCTGTGTACCGAATTACTCGGCAGCAGCTTCTTGGGCAGCGGCTACAGTTTCTTGCAGCGCTTGGTTTTTGCCTTCCAAAACTGCGTCAGCGATGCCGCGGCAGTACAGGCGGATAGCTTTAGCGGAGTCATCGTTACCAGGGATAACGTATTTCACGCCGTCAGGGCTGTTGTTGGTATCGACTACAGCGATAACAGGGATGCCCAATTTTTCAGCTTCAACCAGAGTACCTTTTTGGTAGCCAGTATCGATAACGAAAATCGCGTCAGGCAGGCCTTTCATGTTTTTGATACCGCCCAAAGAACGTTCCAGTTTTTCAACGTCTCGTTGCATTTCCAGAATTTCTTTTTTGTTGAAACCGCCTTCAGCAGCGTTTTCCAGGGCAGCAGTTTTTTCTTCCAGGCGTTTGATGGATTGCTTAACGGTTTTGTAGTTAGTCAGCATACCACCCAACCAGCGGTAATCAACGAAAGGCATACCGGCACGGGTAGCTTCTTCGCGGATGATGTCGCGGGCTTGGCGTTTGGTACCTACGAACAATACTGTACCTTTGTTGGCAACCAGACGACGTACGGCTTCTTGCGCCTCTTGGAACATCGGCAGGGTTTTTTCCAAGTTTACGATATGGATTTTGTTGCGCGCACCGAAAATGTATTGAGCCATTTTCGGGTTCCAGAAACGGGTTTGGTGACCGAAGTGAACACCGGCTTCAATCATCTGACGCATAGTAATTTGAGACATGTTATTTCCTTGAAAGGGTTAAAGAGCACACATTCAATCGCATAGAACTTGATAGGCGGCGCCTATTGTCAAGCACCCTTCGGCGAAAGTGGGCATAAGTTTTAAAAAATAAAAGAGTGTTTCCGAAATCGGAAACTGACGGATTATAGCGGATAAGGGGCCGTCTGAAAAGGGATTTTATACCTTCCCGTCCTGTTTTTCATCCGCCTGTACCGCCTTTTGGCGGGCCGCTTCAAACTCCGCCTGCTCCTGCCGTTTCATCAGGCGGTTGCGGCGGCGGATGGTTACGACGAAGACCGTGAACACGGTGGGCAACACTGCCCAAAAAACCAAATAAATCAACGCGCGCGCAATACTCGGCTGCGCGGCGGAAAACATCACGGCAACAAAAAGATAGCCGATGACGATAATGTGCCACATCGTGTGCGTCCTGTTTGAATGTTAACAAAATCGTTATAATCGCAACATTCTACCGCAATCCCGAAAGGCCGTCTGAAAATGAGGAATCCCGAAAAATCGGCACTACGCAAACAGTTCCGCCGCGCACGCGCCCAAATGAGCGCCGACGAGCGAAACGCCGCCATCGAAACCATCAACCGCCTGCTCAAGCCCTACATCAAAAAAGGACGGAAAATCGGCGTGTATTGGCCGATGGGCAAGGAATTGCGATTGGACGGATTTGTCCGTGCCGCACAAAAACGCGGCGCAAAACTCTACCTGCCCTATATCGAACCGAACACGCGGCGGATGTGGTTCACCCCCTACCCTGCCGACGGTGCCAAACAAGAACGCAAACGCGGCCGCGCTAAATTGCATGTCCCCCAATTTACCGGCAAAAAAATCCGCGTCCACCAACTCAGCCTGCTGATTGTCCCCATCGTCGGCATCGACAAACGCGGCTACCGCCTCGGACAAGCCGGCGGCTATTACGACGCCACCCTCTCCGCCATGAAATACCGCCTACAAACCCAAACCCTGGGCGTAGGCTTTGGCTGCCAACTGACCGACACCCTGCCGACCGAACCCCACGACCTACCGCTGGACGGGTTTGTATCGGAGTCGGGCGTGCTGATGTTCAAACATCATTAATCAATAGCTTTCAGACGACCTCAGAGATGCCGTCCGTTAAGACACTATAAAAGGTCGTCTGAAAACTCAAACCATCAAATACAAAGGAAACCCCCATGACTGATTTCTCATCCACTCCCGTTTTATCCTTCGATCGCGTCCGTCTCGAACCTTTAACAACGGCACACGAAGCCGGTTTGCGCGAAGCAGTTTGCGACGGCGAAGTTTGGAAGCTGAACGTAACCACCGCGCCCGAACCCCACCAAGTAGCTGACTATATCCGCACCGCCATACAAACCCGCCTCGCCTTTGCCGTCATCGACGAAGACACGGGAAAAATTGTCGGCTCGACTTCGCTTTACCACATCGACCCCGCCATCCCACGCCTCTACATCGGTTTCACATGGTATGCCCTGTCGGCACAGCGCACGCACATCAATACCGCCTGCAAAATCATGTTGCTCGACTACGTTTTCGACACTTTAAACTGCCGTTGCGCCTGCTGGCAGACCGACAACCTCAACACCGCCTCCCAACGCGCCATCGAACGCTTGGGCGCACACCAAGACGGCATCTTGCGCTGCCACAAGCTGCGGAAAGACGGCAGCGTGCGCGATACGGTTGAATACAGCCTGCTGCGTGAGGAATGGCCGCAGGCAAGGGTAAAACTGCTCGAAAAAGCGGCAGCTTATGACGCGTCCTGAAAAAACGTTTTCTTCTTCATTTTTTCATCAGAACACGCCCATCTTGCTGACAATCAGAACTCTTTAAAAAATTAACGAAATAAGGTGCAACACCGTCAATCCCCTGATAAATAAAGGCCGTCTGAAAGTTTCAGACGGCCTTTTTTCGGATTAAACCTTACTTGGCATCTTTAAATCCGCGTTTCAAATGCACCATCAGCAACGCCACCGCTGCTGGGGTTACGCCGGAAATTCGGCTGGCTTGTCCGACGGTTTCGGGTTTGTGTTGGTTGAGCTTTTGCTGCACTTCGGCGGATAAGCCTTTGACTTTGCTGTAATCAATGTTTTCAGGTAGCCTCAATGTTTCCAAATCGCGGCGGCTGTCGATTTCTTCGTTTTGGCGGTCGATATAGCCTTGGTATTTGACTTGGATTTCCACTTGCTCAATCACGTTTTCAGGCAGCCTGCACTCGGGTTGTGCGCCTTCGAGCGTCATCAGTGCGGCGTAGTCGAGGTTCGGGCGGCGCAGGAGGTCGTGCAGGTTGGCTTCGCGGCTGAGTTTTTGGCCGAATACGCGCAGTTGCTCTTCTTCGGCGAGTTTTTGCGGCGTGTACCACGTTGTTTTCAAACGTTGGATTTCGCGTTCGATGGCTTCGCGTTTTTCGTTGAACATGCGCCATTGTTCTTCGCCCACCAAGCCGATTTTGTAGCCGTCTTCGGTCAGGCGCATGTCGGCGTTGTCTTCCCTGAGTTGCAGGCGGTATTCGGCGCGGCTGGTGAACATTCGGTAAGGTTCGTTCACGCCTTTGGTGATGAGGTCGTCCACCAATACGCCGAGATAGGCTTGTTCGCGGCGCAGCAGGAGCGGGTCTTGTTCGCGGACGTATTGCACGGCATTCGCGCCTGCGAGCAGGCCTTGCGCGGCGGCTTCTTCGTAGCCGGTCGTGCCGTTGATTTGTCCGGCGAAAAAGAGGCCTTGGATGGTTTTGGTTTCGAGGCTGGCTTTGAGGTTGCGCGGATCGAAATAGTCGTATTCGATGGCGTAGCCGGGGCGCAGGATATGGGCGTTTTCCAAACCTTTCATGCTGCGCACGAGGGCGATTTGGATGTCGAACGGCAGGCTGGTGGAGATACCGTTTGGATAGTATTCGTGCGTGGTCAGGCCTTCGGGTTCGAGGAAAATCTGGTGGCTGTCTTTGTCGGCAAAGCGGTTGATTTTGTCTTCGATAGACGGACAATAACGCGGACCGACGCCTTCGATTTTGCCGGTAAACATCGGGCTGCGGTCGAAGCCTGAGCGGATGATGTCGTGGGTTTGCGTGTTGGTATGCGTAATCCAGCAGGACACTTGGCGCGGGTGCATATCGGCGCTGCCGCGTACAGACATTACAGGAATGGGTGTGTCGCCGGGCTGTTCGATCAGTTGGGAGAAGTCAATCGTGCGTCCGTCAATACGCGGCGGCGTGCCGGTTTTCAGACGGCCTTGCGGCAGGTTCAATTCGCGCAAACGGCCGCCCAAGGATTTGGCGGCTGGATCGCCGGCGCGGCCGCCTTCGTAGTTTTCCAAACCGATGTGGATTTTGCCGGACAAAAACGTGCCTGCGGTCAACACGACGGCGCGTGCTTTAAACTCCACGCCCATCGCGGTAACCACGCCGCTGATGCGTTCGCCATCAAGCGTTACGTCTTCGACGGCTTGTTGGAAAAGGTCGAGGTTTTCTTGGTTTTCCAACATTTCGCGGATGGCGGCTTTATATAGGATGCGATCGGCCTGCGCGCGCGTGGCTCGCACTGCCGCGCCTTTGCTGGCGTTCAAGCGGCGGAACTGGATACCGGATTTGTCGGTGGCCAACGCCATTGCACCGCCCAATGCGTCGAGTTCGCGCACGAGGTGGCCTTTGCCGATACCGCCGATGGAGGGGTTGCACGACATTTGGCCGAGGGTTTCGATGTTGTGTGAGAGCAGCAGGGTTTGCGCACCCATGCGTGCGGCGGCAAGCGCGGCTTCGGTACCGGCATGGCCGCCACCGACGACAATCACGTCGTAGGTTTTGGGGTAAATCATGTAAGTCATGTTTATGTGTTCTGTAAAGGTTTCAGACGGCCTTTTGTTGATCAGGCCGTCTGAAAAGTGGAATCAAATCTTAAAAAACCAAGCTTAAAAGGTATAGCCTGTTTCCAATTCGTCATCGCCGACCAATTCGACCAGCAACGCATAGAGCGGCGCCAAATCGTTGTAACGGCGCGATACGCGGCGCAAGTAGTTCAAGAAGCGCGGGATTTCAGGGCGGTATTTGTCTTTGCCGTCGCGGTAGTACAGGCGGGCAAAAATACCGGCTACTTTCAAATGGCGTTGTACACCCATCCATTCAAACCAGCGGTAGAACTCGTCAAACTCGGCAGGTACAGGTAACTCAGCAGCGCGTGCTTTTTCCCAATAACGGATGACCAAGTCCAATACAAATTCTTCTTCCCATTCGATAAACGCATCACGCAGCAGCGACACCAAATCATAGGAAATCGGGCCGTAAAGCGCGTCTTGGAAGTCCAACACGCCCGGACGACCTTTTGCCAGCATCAGATTGCGGACGATAAAGTCGCGGTGGACATACACTTTAGGCTGCGCCAACAGAGGCGGCAACAGCGTGTCGACGGTTTGCTGCCACAACTGACGTTGCTTGAAAGTCAGCTCGCGACCCAATTCTTTGGCCACAAACCATTCGGGGAACAAGTTAATCTCGCGCAGCATGACTTCGCGGTCGTATTCCGGCAGTTTGCCGGGTTGGCTGGCTTTTTGCAGTTCGATCAGTTCGTCGATGGCTTCGAGCAGCAGGGCTTTGTGGGCGGTTTCGCTGTTTTCCTGATTCATGGCGGTCAGGAATGTGGTATTGCCCAAATCGTTCAACACCATAAAGCCCAACGCTTCATCCACATGAAGCACTTGCGGCACGTTGACCATGTTAAACAGTTTTTGCACTTTCAAATACGGCGCAACACTCATCTTCTCAGGAGGCGCGTCCATACAGATAACGGTCTGGCCGTCTGAAAACGTCGCACGGAAATAGCGGCGGAAGTCGGCATCGGCTGCCGCAAAGCTCAATTCAAACGGCTGGTTCGGGTAAACAGACTCCAGCCAGTTTTGTAATTCGGTTTGTCGTTGCATAGCGGTATCGCAGAATTTCAGGTTACAATAACCGCTATTCTAACTGGCAAACCGATTTAAGGGGCGATTTTGGCTCGTTTATTTTCACTCAAACCCTTGGTACTCGCCTTAATTATGGGCTTTGGCGCAACAGCCGTGCGCGCGGAAGATGCTTCTGTTCCGCAGGCGGAAGACTATACCCCTGCCCACGCCGCCGAATCCAAACCGGCAAAAACCAGCCAAAGCGAAGCCGATCCGCTTTCCTTGGGCAGCACTTGCCTATTTTGCGACCACGAAGATGCCAAGCCGGCCGAAACCGCCGAAATCAAACGCAGCGGCGAGCCAGCCCTGCCTGCCGATTACACCCGCATCAACGCCGATAAAATAGAAGGCCAGACCCAAGTCGGCGTCCGTGCCGAAGGCGACGTCATTGTCGAGCGCAATGCCGATGTTCTCAACGCCGATTGGGCGCAATACGACCAAGCCACCGATACCGTTACCGCCGGCGACCGCTTTACTCTGTATCAAAACGGTTCGACCGTAACCGGTGATCAATTGGTTTACAACCTCAAAGATCAAACCGGTTCCGGCACTGCCGTACGCCTTAATACCGAACAAGGCGGCCGCCGCCTTCAAAGTGTCAGCGAAAAAGCCGAACTCAAAGGCAAAGGCCTCTACAAACTCATCAATACTAAATTCAACACCTGTTCGCCCGGCGATGCCAGCTGGTATATCCAAGCACAAAGCATTGAAGCCGATGAATCGACAGGCATCGGCGTGGCCAAACACGCTTCGCTCGTATTCGGCGGCGTCCCCGTCCTCTACACGCCTTGGGCGGACTTCCCCATCAACGGCAACCGCAAAAGCGGCCTGCTCGTTCCGACCATTGCCACAGGTTCAGACGGCCTTGAGCTGAGCCTACCCTACTACTTCAACCTTGCGCCGAATTTGGATGCCACTTTCCGTCCGGGCATTATCAGCAAACGCGGCGTGCAACTGGGCGGCCAAGTCCGTTATCTGCAACCGAATTACAGCGGCGAAGTCGATGGCGACTGGATGCCGAACGACCAAAAAAGCGTCCACAACAACCGCTATCAGTTCAAATGGAAACACCAGCAGCAGCTGAACAGCAAAATCAGTGGCGGCATCAACTACAACCAAGTTTCCGACGACGATTACTACCGCGACTTCTATGGCCGCGAAGACATCGCGCGCAACGTCAACCTTGACCGTCAGGCATGGCTCAATTACAGCGACAAACTGCTAGGCGGCAGCTTCGACGGCTCGTTGCGCGTACAAAAATATCAAACGCTGGCCAACCAAGACGGTTATAAAGACGAACCTTATGCCATCATGCCCCGTCTGACCGGCCGTTGGCAAAGCCATATCGGCAAGGCTCAACTCAACGTGTTCGGCCAATTCACCCGCTTTGACCACGACACCAAGCAAGACGGCAGCCGCGTGGTACTCTACCCAAGCGTCAAATGGGACTTCCACAACCAATGGGGCTACATCCGACCTAAAGTCGGCGTACATGCCACTTATTACAGCCTCAACAGCTTCAACGGTCAAAGCGGCCGCAATGTCAGCCGCGTCCTGCCGATTATCAACGTCGACAGCGGCCTGACTTTCGAGCGCAGGGCCCGGCTCTTCGGCGGAGAATACCTGCAAACGCTTGAACCGCGCATGTTTTACAACTACATTCCGACCAAGTCCCAAAACGACCTGCCTAATTTCGACAGCTCCGAAAACAGCTTTACCTATTCGCAGCTGTTCCGCGAAAACCTGTATTCGGGCAACGATCGCATCAATTCGGCCAACAGCCTGACGCTGGCTACACAAAGCCGTATCCTCAACCCCAACACCGGTGCGGAACTCTTCCGTGCAGGTATCGGCCAGAAGTTTTATTTCAAAAAAGACAACGTCCTGCCTGACGGCAACGTCAGCAATTATCCGCGCAGCCAATCCGACTGGGTAGCCTTTGCACACGGCAACCTTACTCCGAGCACCCGCATTGATTTGGATATCCACTACAACCAAAACCTAAGCCGTGCCGAAAGCTACGCCGCTGGGATTACCTACAACCCCGAGCCCGGCAAAGTCTTAAGCGCGCGCTACAAATATGGACGCAACGAGCGCATTTATCTGCAAGCCAACGGCGACTATTTCTACGACAGACTCAGTCAAATCGACCTTGTCGCCCAATGGCCGTTGAGTAAAAACCTGTACGCCGTCGCCCGTTACAACTACGAAATCGAAGCCAAAAAACCGCTGGAAATGCTCATCGGTGCAGAATACAAAAGCAACTGCGGCTGCTGGAGCGCAAGCTTGGTCGGCCAACGCTATGTTACCGGCGAAAACAGCCACAAAAACGCCGTATTCTTCAACCTCCAACTCAAAGACTTGAGCAATATCGGCAACAACCCATTCGAAAAACTCCGCTTAGCCATCCCCGGTTACAGCAAAACCAACGAGGTAGTCAAACAATGAACTTCAAACCCCTGATTCTCGTCGCCGCACTCACTCTCGCAGCAGGCGCACACGCCGCTCCTAAAGCCAAAGCGACCAAAGCGCGTACCAACAAAACTCCAGTCGTCAGCGCCACTACCATGCCTGCCATACAAAGCGGCGTACATCTTTCAGACGGCATTGCCGCGGTTGTCGACAACGAAGTCATTACCCACCGCCAAGTAGCGCAAGCCGTAGCGCAAGCGCGTCAAACCATGCCGAAAGGCACACAAATGGACGCCAACGAGCTGCGCCAACAGGTTTTGGCCCAAATGATCAACCAATCCCTGATCCTCCAAGCCGGCAAACGCCGCAACATCCAAGCGACCGATAGCGAAATCGAAGCCGTCATCGCGCACAACCCCAACATCAAAAATCCGTCTGCCGCCGTCCGTCAAGACATCGCCGACAGCATTATTGTTGAAAAAGTGCGCCAACAGGCCATCATGCAAAACAGCCGTGTGAGCGACTCCGAAGTGGCACGCTACATCGAGCAGGCCAAACAACAAGGCATCACCCTGCCCGAAGCCGACCCCGTGCGCCAATATCATGCCCAACACATCCTCATTAAAGCCGACAACGACAATGCCGCCGTCGGCGCAGAAAGCACCATCCGCAAAATCTACTCACAAGCCCGCAGCGGCGCAGATTTCGGCGGTTTGGCACGCCAATACTCGCAAGACAGCAGCGCCGGCAACGGCGGCGACTTGGGCTGGTTTGCCGACGGCATGATGGTTGCCCCATTTGAAGAAGCCGTCCACAAACTCAAACCCGGCCAAATCAGCGCCCCTGTCCGCACCCAATTCGGCTGGCACATCATCAAGCTGAACGACGTCCGCGAAGCAGGTACGCCTGAAGAGCGCCAACAAAACGCCGTCCGCCAATACCTGTCCCAACAAAAAGCGCAACAGGCGACCACCAACCTCCTGCGCGAACTGCACAGCAGCTCCTACGTTGACGTACGCTAATTGCGCGTATTGTTAAAAAGACAGGAATCCGTACAATAAGGCCGTCTGAAATCCATTGTTCAGACGGCCTTTTTTCCCTTTACTTAAGCAACCCTTTGATTAAAGCACCCCATCATGCCCATCCGCCCCAACTGGCAAACCGCCACCCTGCTGCAAGCCGAAGAAACCTCCATTACCTCTACCCACACCGGCCGCACCTACCGCATTCAAGCCGCGGCACTCGGCGAACGTCCGGCAGGCGGCTATCCCGTGCTGTATATTCTTGACGGGGATGCCTTTTTCCCCGCCATCCTCAATATGGCGCAATCCCTGCTCATCAACCCCATCACCAAAAGCCATGCTGCCTGTCTGATTGTCGGCATCGGCTACACCGGCGGCACCATCCGCGACTTAAGCCAACGCGCACTCGACTACACGCCGCCTCTGCCCGACAACGCGCCCGAATCCGAACGCAAACAATACGGCCAAGCCGACCGCTTCAGCCGCTTTATCGATGACGAACTCTCCGCCCTGCTCGACAGCAAATACCGCATCGATGCCCAAAACCAAGCCGTCTTCGGCCATTCGTTCGGCGCCTTGTACGGCCTCTATTCCCTGTTCACCCGTCCCGAACGATTCCGCCATTATTTACTGGTTTCACCGTCTATCTGGTGGCAAGACCGCCGCGTACTCGATTGGCTGCCCGACGCTTTGCCGCAAGGAATCGGCATCCGCCTTGGCGCAGGCGAACATGAAGGCAGAAACAACCGTCCCGACCAAACCAGCCGCGGCATGGTCGCACAAGCCAAAATCCTTGCCGGCACTTTGCACCACCTCGGCGCAGATGTCCGCTTTACCCTCTACCCCAACGCCAATCACGGCAACGCCCCGTTTTACGCCCTGACCGACTGCATCGAATATTTGCGCAGCGCATGGCAGCGTTGAAGCAGGTTTGCCAAACATTGAGGCCGTCTGAAACGCAAACTTAGAAGCGTATTGAACCTATTGGATCAATCTAAAATCCAATTATAAAAAGGCCGAGACCTTCGCAATAACATAGGTTGAGACCTTTGCAAAGGTCTCGGGGCATGAAAAAGGGAGAGGCTACCTGAAAAATAGATTTTCAGGTAGCCTCAAACCGGTTTGGCATGCATCCGAAACGGAAAATTTGAGCGGTTACATACCTTGGGTTGGTGGCAGTGTTATTTCAACTTGGCTACCAATTCGTCGAATTTTTGTTTGATGTCGGCCTTGAAGGCTTCCACTTTCTCTTTGCGTTCGGCTTTGCGCTGTTTTTTCCAAGCTTCGTGTGCCTGACGTGCCACTTCTTCCTGCGCTTCTATTGCTGCCAATACGTCCTGTTGGGCAACGGCTGCATCTTGCCGGAGAATAACGGTTTTGAAACGGTGGAAGAAAGCATCCAATACAGCCTCGTCGGATTCTTGCGCCAAAATAATGATTGCAGTACTGCCGTTATCCAGTTTTTTGGCTGTATTTTCCAGCAACGCCCCCTCTCCCAATGTTTGGGCAGTGCCTACATCACTGCCGATGAGTGCGCCAGTAGCTCCACCCAACAGAACACCGATAGGACCGCCGAGGATGCCGACCAGCGAACCAATGAGGCCGCCCGTCCATGTGCCTTCGACCGTATTGGCGGTAAAGTCGGTGCTTTCTGCTGGGATAATCAGACCATTTTCCTTTTTAACCAAAACGGCTTGTGCCACCAAAGCATCTGTTGTCTGCGAGTAAGCTTTCAATTCAGAAAAGGCTTGATAAGCTTCGCTGGAGATGTCGAATAAGGCAACGATGATGTTTTGTTTCATAAGTCCACTCCCGTAGATTGAAAGATTTAAGAACATACTAGTTGTATGCAGTGTCATTGTAAATTACAAGGGGGGGGGGGGGAGCAATGCGGCAAACAGAACTTTACCTATATAAAGCCTGTAGAACCGGCAAACGGATAACGAACAATACCCAGCCTTTTGCCTGTAGGAAATCGTCGCATTGTTCACACCACAAGTTGAGAAAAATAAGCCTGCAAGACCTCAAGCGTCGTCTGAAATCCGTTTCCACTCCAACGCTAAATCGTACAAGGTTTTTTTGCTTTCGCCGGTAATCTTGGCGGCAAGCTCGGCGGCTTGTTTGGTCGGCAACTCGGCCGCAAGGATTTTCATCGTGTTTTGCGCCGCTTCAGGCAAATCGCTGTGTTTCTCTTTCACGGCAGGATGCAACACCAGCACCATCTCGCCACGCGTTTGGTTGCCGTCGTTTTTAAGGGCGGCTTGGATTTCGGCAACCGTGCCGCTGAGGAAGGTTTCAAACGTTTTGGTGATTTCGCGCGCCAATGTCAAACGGCGCTCGGGGAACTGCGCGGCCATATCCGCAAGGCTTGCTTCGATACGGTGCGGCGTTTCAAACATCACAATCGGAAAATCGGCTTCCGCCCATTTGGCCAGCAGCTTTTGGCGTTCGCCGGCCTTAGGCGGCAGGAAACCGTTGAAGTAAAAATCGGATTCCGTCACACCGGCCACGCTCAATGCCCCCATGACCGCGCTTGCGCCGACCACAGGCACCACTTTAAATCCGGCTTCGCGCACGCGGGCGGCAAGTTTCGCACCGGGATCGCAAACCGCAGGCGTACCCGCATCCGAAACTTGGGCGACGCTCAGGCCGTCTGAAAGATGGGCGATGATTTTATCGGCCATTTGCTGCTCATTGTGTTCGCGCACGCTCACAAGTTTGCCCTGAATGCCGTACGCACTCAAAAGCTGGGCGGTAACACGGGTGTCCTCGGCGCAGATAATGTCGGCCTTTTGCAGAACGGCCAGCGCGCGCAACGTTATGTCGGCTAAATTGCCGATGGGTGTGGCGACAACGTATAATGTCTGTTTTTCGATGCTGTCGACGGCTTTTTGCAGGTGTTTTGTGTACATAGATTCAAGGCCGTCTGAAACGGCGTCTCTTTAAAAACAATGATTATATAACGGGTAAACTTTTCATGCGCTTAAACCACAAACAGGGGGCGGCGGCCGAAGATGCGGCGCTGGCATTCCTGCTGGGCAAAGGCTGCTCGCTGCTGGCGCGGAACTGGCATTGCGCCTACGGCGAAATCGATTTAATCGTCAAAAACGGCGGTACGATTGTGTTTGTTGAAGTAAAATACCGCAAAAACCGAGGTTTCGGTGGTGCCGCATACAGCATCTCGCCGTCCAAATTATTGAAATTGCAACGAAGTGTAGAGTATTATCTGCAAAAGCACGGGTTAAACCATGCGCCCTGCCGCCTGGATGCGGTACTGATTGAGGGCGACGGCCAACCCGAATGGATTCAAAATATTACAGGTTAACCTCATGACAACATTACAAGAACGCGTTTCCGCACATTTTGCCGAGAGCATCCGCGCCAAGCAGGAAGCTGAAAAAGTACTGGTCGAGCCGACCGTACAGGCCGCCGAGCTGATGCTGCAATGCCTGATGAACGACGGCAAAATCCTGGCCTGCGGCAACGGCGGTTCGGCTGCCGATGCGCAACACTTCGCCGCAGAAATGACCGGCCGTTTTGAAAAAGAACGCATGGAATTGGCCGCTGTCGCACTGACAACAGACACTTCCGCCCTGACCGCCATCGGCAACGACTACGGTTTCGACCATGTATTCAGCAAACAAGTGCGAGCACTCGGACGTGCAGGCGACGTATTGGTCGGCATCTCCACCTCCGGCAATTCCGCCAACGTCATCGAAGCCATCAAAGCCGCACACGAGCGCGACATGCACGTCATCGCCATGACCGGCCGCGACGGCGGAAAAATCGCCGCCATGCTCAAAGATACTGACGTTTTGCTCAACGTCCCTTATCCGCGCACTGCCCGCATTCAGGAAAACCATATTTTGCTGATTCACGCCATGTGCGACTGCATCGACTCCGTCCTGCTCGAAGGCATGTAATCCTTTCTTTTCAGACGGCCCATCCCTTAAAGGCCGTCTGAACACCCAACCGTCCATACCCAAGGAAAAAGGATATGAAGAATATCAAACGCTACGCCCTCCCCGTTCTGACTGCGACCCTCTTGAGCCTGAGTCTGAGCGGCTGCGTCGGCGCACTGATCGGCGGTGCAGCCGTCGGCACCAAATCCGCCGTCGACCGTCGCACCACCGGCGCGCAAACCGACGACAACGTTATGGCACTGCGCGTCGAAACCACCGCACGCTCCTACCTGCGCCAAAACAACCAAGTCCAAGGCTACAAGCCCAAACTGAACGTTGTCGGCTACAACCGCCACCTGCTCCTGCTCGGCCAAGTGGCTACCGAAGGCGAAAAACAATTTGTTGAACGCATCGCCCGCTCCGAACAAGCCGCAGAAGGCGTGTACAACTACATTACCGTTGCCTCACAAGCACGTTCGCTCGGTGATGTGACCAACGATACTTGGGGTACATCCAAAGTCCGCGCAACCCTGTTGGGCCTCAGCCCGGCCACCCAAGCACGCGTCAAAATCGTGACTTACGGCAACGTGACCTATGTGATGGGCATCCTTACGCCTGAAGAACAAGCCCGCGTGACCCAAAAAGTCAGCACGACCGTCGGCGTACAAAAAGTCGTGACCCTCTATCAAAACTACGTTGCCAACTGATTCACAGGCAACCCGGGGCCGTCTGAACATTCAGACGGCCATTCCTCCAACAATTACCTGCCACATCATGTCCAAGAATAATAAAACCCCTTTCCAACTTAAGCCCAAACACCTAATCCGCGCTTTATTCCTTGTCAGCTTTATCGCCGTCGCAGCCTTGGTTGCCGGCGTATTCAGTACCCTAAACTCCGGCAAAACCGACGTACCCGAAAAAAGCCCTGCCGAACAAACCGACACACGCATTGAAGTTTGGCGCCCCAACGGTGCAGTCGAACCTGAAACCGTTCAGCCTGCCAAAGACGGCGATGCGAAAACCGCCTCCGGCAATCCTGTCGTCCCACAAGACGAAAAAGGCGAAAAAGCGGAAGAAGGTGTAAAAAACGACCGCTTCGCTGTACACCGCAGCAAACGCACAGAAAACAAACGCACTGAAGCCTACAAATCAGAAAACACACAATCCGACAACAGCAACCCTGCCGCTCAAAACAAACCTAAAGCAGACAGCCAGCCGGTAGAAAACAAAGCCGCAAGCAACAAACCTGCCGCACAAGCGGTAGAAAACAAACCGGAAAAAGCCAAAGCCCCCGAGTCCAAACCGACTCCGAAAGCCGAGCCTGAGGCCAAACCACAAGCCAAACCGCGCAATAAAGACAATCTCGACAACCTGTTTTAAACAGACGGCACACCCGTCCCGTTCAGACTGCCTCCATGCCGTCTGAAACAAGAAGGAAACCTCATGGACAAAGTCATCATCAAAACCCCCGAAGAAATCGAAAAAATGCGCGAACTCGGCCGCTTGGTCGCCGAAGCCCTCGATTACATCGGCCAATTCGTCAAACCCGGCGTAACCACCAACGAAATCGACAAACTCGTTTACGACTACCACGTCAACGTTCAAGGCGGTTATCCAGCCCCCCTCAACTACGGCAACCCGCCCTACCCGAAATCCTGCTGCACCTCCGTCAACCACGTTATCTGCCACGGCATTCCCGACGACAAGCCGCTGAAAGAAGGCGACATCGTCAACATCGACCTGACCATTAAAAAAGACGGTTTCCACGGCGACTCCAGCCGTATGTTTACCGTCGGCAAAGTTTCCCCGATTGCCCAACGCCTGATCGACGTGACCCACGCCTCCATGATGGCGGGTATCGAAGCGGTCAAACCCGGCGCCACCCTCGGCGATGTCGGCTACGCCTGCCAACAAGTTGCCGAAAATGCCGGCTATTCCGTCGTACAAGAATTTTGCGGACACGGCATCGGCCGCGGTTTCCACGAAGCACCGCAAGTAGTCCACTACGGCCGCAAAGGTGAGGGCCTCGTCCTCAAACCGGGCATGATTTTCACCATTGAGCCGATGATCAACCAAGGCAAACGCCATCTGCGCATCCTGAACGACGGTTGGACAGTGGTCACCAAAGACCGCTCCCTCTCCGCCCAATGGGAACACGAAGTTTTGGTTACCGAAACCGGCTATGAAATCCTCACCATCAGCCCTGCCAGCGGTAAGCCTTAACCTTGAAAAAACCTTCAGGCCGTCTGAAAACATAGATTCAGACGGCCTGAAATTTATTCGCATTCTCAACATAGAAAACCGAATAAAAACTCGAAATTAAGTTTCTACCCAAATTGAATTGTTTAATTATGTAAAAATTTGCTTACGCCATATTTAAGATAAACGCATAATTTGATGATTTATATAATGAAAATTTACCGAAATAATGAATTAAGAAATATTTACACAAATTATGGCAGACAGCGGAAAACTTCTTTCGAATATACTGTCTAATTATCTAGATCAGTCATTTGCAATACGCCCACATATCACCCCAAAAGCCTACAGGAAAAGGGATGCCGGCATTCTTGCAGACCCATTTTTATGCCTAGAGGCATGCAACAAATACCACAATAAGGAAGATTCATGAAATCGTTCGAAAAAATTGAAAACATCCGCGATATCCGTAAAAAACTCGGCCTGAACCAAATGGACTTCTGGAGCCGCATTGGTGTGACTCAATCCGGTGGTTCCCGTTACGAATCCGGCCGCAACATGCCTAAACCTGTACGCGAATTGCTGCGTTTGGTACACATCGAGCGCGTAGATTTGGCTAAAGTAAACCGTGACGACTTGGCCGTTGCGTCCTTGCTGAAAAACCGCGACCCTGAGTTGTACGCTTCTCTGAAAAAAGAAGCCAAAGCCGACAACAAAGGCAAATAATCAAGCCATTCAAAAGGCCGTCTGAAATTCGTTTTCAGACGGCCTTTTTACTTTCTACACGCTAAGGGCATGTCTGCATACATGCCCTTTTTCATTTACGGCTGATACTGTTTGAAATAGTCCAACACTGTTTGCGGCAGCCATTGCAGATTCAGACGGCCTTGATCGCGGCTGACGAAGCCGACATGACCGCCGTATGCCGGCTGCAGCAGTATAACGGCCGAGGACACGTCCCGCCCGGTCGGCAGGGCTTCTGGCGGCAGGAAAGGGTCGTTGACGGCATTAAGCAACAGCAACGGCGTATCCACGCCTTTCAGGAACGGCTTGCAGGAATTGCGGCGGTAGTAATCGTGGCGGTCGGCAAAACCGTGTAGCGGCGCGGTAAAGCGGTCATCAAAATCGCCAAGCGTTTTGCAGTTTTGCTGGCTTAAGGCCGTCTGAAACCGGGGAATCGCCTGGGCTTTCGGCAACAGCGAATTTAAAAAATAGCGCGTGTAAATCAAGCGCGTCATGCCCTGATCAAAACGCGTACCGGCCGCTACGGCATCAATCGGCGCGGAAACGACGGCAGAAGCGCGCGGAACGGCATTGCTGCCCTGCTCACCCAAATATTTGGCCAAAGCATTACCCCCCAAAGAAACGCCGACGGCGTAGATGGTTGAATAGCGTCGGGCCAGCGTGTTGAGCATAAAGGCGATTTCAGTCGTATCGCCGAGATGGTAGAACACGGGCGCGGTGTTTTCTATGCCGCCGCAACTGCGGAAATGGGCAACCACGCCGTTCCAACCGCGCTGCTGTACGGCTTTCATCAGCTCGACCGCGTAATGGCTCTCACTGCTGCCTTCCAGTCCGTGAAACAAAACCACCAACGGCGCATCGGGGTCGGCACTGTCGACAAAATCGTAGGCAACTTGGGTTTTGCCGGTACTGTCGGGCAGAAGCTCGCGGCGGTAGTCGGGCGCCTTGCCTTGCAGCAGTTTGGCAAACAGGGTGTCGGCATGGCCGTTTCTGAGCCAATAAGGCGTGTTGGGTGAACGTGTATTCATGATTTGTTTCTTCTATTTTTCAGACGGCCTGAAGATGAGCATATACACCAGCAAGGCAGTCAGCGTACCGTTTGTCCAGCCTGCCCAAACGTCGGTGGGATAATGCACGCCTAAATAAATGCGTGAAAACCCGGTCAACAGGGCAAAGGAAATACCGCCTATCCAAGCGGCGCGGCGGTAGCGCGTGCGGCGGCAAAGCAATATCAGCATGACGGCAATGGCGGCGGAAAACGTACTGTGGCCGCTAGGGAAGGAAAAATTGCTCTCTTCAATCAGGCGCGGCCAAAGCAACGGACGTTCACGGGCAAACCATACCTTCACAATCAGCATGTTCAAAGTCGGCACCAATGTCGCCAACACGCAAAACAGTGCCTCTCGCTTCTTATCGGCAAAATACAGGGCTGCGGCGACTGCGCCGATCAGCGGCACGGCAATCGCGGTTTTGCCCAGATAGTGCAACACGGTGGCAATCGGATCAAACCATGTGCCCGCGTGGGCATGGACGGCGTGCATCAGCGGCGGCTCAAAAGCAAAGCCGCCATATTGCGCCAGCCAAATGCCGATGATGAGGGTCGGCGGTAAAAACAGCAAAGAGGCAAAAGTCAGTGCGCGTCTAGATTGGGCTGGGGATAAGTGCATTATTCCACCGTTTCTTTCAAAGTCGCGCCAATCGCCTGCAAACCCTGCAACGCATCTTCCCATGCCGCATCCAGTAATCGGCAGGCCTCGCCTTCCGCTTTGATGCCGAACTCGATATGCGGCGGAGTATAACGGCCGTCTGAATCAGTACGGCCCACGGTGGGCAGGCTGTACGAACGGATACCGGCGTAGGTATGTTCAAGATGTTCCATAATCGGCGTAATGCGCGACTCGGGTTGGTCGAACACATACACGCTGCGGCTGCCGCGTTCGGTTTGGTTGAAGCGGTCGGCGTAATAAGTTTCCAATACCCATTCCGCCATCGGGTGCGCCATCACGGGGAAACCGGGAAAGAAATAGTGCTCGCGGATGGAAAATCCGGCGATGTTGTTAAACGGATTGGGCACCAATTCCGCGCCTTCGGGAAAATCCGCCATCTTCAGGCGTTGGGCGTGCTCCGGCGAATCGAGCGGTTCGCCGCGTTTCCGGGTAACGCCTTCGATAAACTTGGCGGCTTCAGGATGGCGGACGACAGGCAAATCCAAAGCGGCCGCGGCGGCTTGGCGCGTATGGTCGTCAGGCGTAGAACCGATACCGCCGGTAACGAAAGTCGGCAGGCCGTCTGAAAAGCTGCGGCGCAGCTGTTTGACCAGCAAATCGGGTTCGTCAGGCAGATATTGCACCTGATTGAGCTTCAGCCCGTGCGATTCCAATAAGGATTTAAAAAAGGCGAAATGCTTGTCTTGACGGCTGCCGTGCAGGATTTCGTCGCCGATGATGATGAGGTTAAAAGCGTTCATGATGAGGTTTCTTTAATACGGCCCTCCAAACATTCAGACGGCCTAATTGCTGACAATGTATTCCATTTATAAGATAATGGTTTCAACTTTTCAAGTCTGGAGGAATCCCAATGAGCCAAAACCATACCATTTTACAAAATCTCCCCATCGGTCAAAAAGTCGGCATCGCCTTCTCCGGTGGTCTTGATACCTCTGCCGCGCTGTTGTGGATGAAACTTAAAGGCGCACTGCCTTACGCCTACACCGCCAACCTCGGCCAACCTGACGAAGACGATTACAACGCCATTCCTAAAAAAGCGATGGAATACGGCGCAGAAAATGCCCGCCTGATTGATTGCCGCGCGCAGTTGGCACACGAAGGCATTGCCGCCATCCAATGCGGCGCGTTCCACGTTTCCACCGGCGGCATCGCCTACTTCAACACCACGCCTTTGGGCCGCGCCGTGACCGGCACCATGCTCGTTTCCGCCATGAAAGAAGACGATGTGAATATCTGGGGCGACGGCAGCACCTACAAAGGCAACGACATCGAGCGTTTCTACCGCTACGGCCTCTTGACCAATCCGGCACTGAAAATCTACAAACCTTGGCTCGACCAACAATTTATCGACGAACTCGGCGGCCGTCACGAAATGAGCGAATTTCTGATTGCCAACGGCTTCAACTACAAAATGTCGGTTGAAAAAGCCTACTCTACCGACTCCAATATGCTGGGTGCCACCCACGAAGCGAAAGACTTGGAATTCCTCAACAGCGGCATCAAAATCGTTAAGCCCATCATGGGCGTTGCCTTCTGGGACGAAAGCGTCGAAGTCAAACCCGAAGAAGTCAGCGTGCGCTTTGAAGAAGGCGTGCCGGTCGCATTGAACGGCAAAGAATACGCCGATCCTGTCGAACTCTTCCTCGAAGCCAACCGCATTGGCGGCCGCCACGGCTTGGGCATGAGCGACCAAATCGAAAACCGCATCATCGAAGCCAAATCGCGCGGCATCTACGAAGCCCCGGGCATGGCATTGTTCCACATCGCCTACGAACGCTTGGTTACCGGCATCCACAACGAAGACACCATCGAACAATACCGCATCAACGGCCTGCGCCTCGGCCGCCTGCTCTACCAAGGCCGCTGGTTTGACAGCCAAGCCCTCATGTTGCGCGAAACCGCCCAACGCTGGGTTGCCAAAGCCATCACCGGCGAAGTCACCCTCGAGCTGCGCCGCGGCAACGACTACTCGATTCTGAACACCGAATCGCCTAACCTGACCTACCAACCCGAACGCCTGAGCATGGAAAAAGTCGAAGACGCAGCGTTCACACCGCTCGACCGCATCGGCCAACTGACCATGCGCAACCTCGACATCACCGACACCCGCGCCAAACTGGGTATTTACTCGCAAAGTGGTTTGTTGGCATTGGGCGAAGGCTCCGTATTACCGCAGTTGAATAATAAGGAGTAGAATCAGGGGGCTTTAAAGCCCCCTTGTTTTTAAAGGAATAAAATGAAAGAATATAAAGCCGTCATTTATCAAGAGAACCTGCTGTCCAGTTTGGTTTTCGGCAGCGCCAAAATCAATCCGGTCAAATTCAGCGATTTCCTCAACAGCCACGCTTCGCAAGGCTGGAAGGTCGTTACCATGGAAAAAGACCAGCGCCGCATGCTGCTGTTTTTCGTGCGTGAAGCCTACGTCGTCATTTTGGAAAAAGAACGTGTTTAAACTCGGCGTCTATGCCTGTCTCGGATTATTCGAAAGATTGGAGCCATGACAATCAACGATTTTTGGAACATCATTGATCAAGCACGTCCTGAATCTCGCAATATTGGGGAATTCAACCAAAACTTGAATCGGTTATTGGAATCTTTACCAGATGAGGATTTATTATATTTCGATTATTTCTTTAAGATGTACGAATGCACAATTATTGCCAGTCCCAATAGATTAATTTGGTCTGCGCTATCTTTGGTGTACGGTGGTAAGCATAAATACAATACTTATGGCTTCGCAGCTTGGCTGATTTTGCAAGGTAAAAGCCACTATCTTGCTGTTTTACATGATGCCGATCGGCTGGCTGATACTGAAGCTACTCAAAACTATTGCAGTGGTAGTTTGAAGGGGCATGAGCATGAGTTTCCTGAACAACGTTACTTGGCAGGCAGAATATACAGCAAGAGAAACCGCATTGGTATTCGCGCATTCGAAAAAACTACCAAAGAATTCGCTCCAAAAGCCAACACAGAGTGGCAAAAAATCGAACAGCAAGAATTAAACTCTCCCACCTTTCAGTCCAATAGAAATTGGACACTGGAAGACCTTGCTGTGATACTACCCAATACCTATCAAAAATATATATGTGTATGAATGTACAATTAAATACATATCCGAAAAGAAAATGAAAGACGACGGATTTATCAACTGATACCGCTTTAAAAACACCCTATTTTGAAAACTTAACGCAACATCCTTGTTTAATAGACGAGGCCGTCTGAAATGTAAGTTTCAGACGGCCTTATTACCCTTCCCAAATTTATCAAATACCATGAAATTCTTTTCTCACTTTTATCTTGAAAATCATATGTATTTCCACGACTACTTGAAATATATCCTGATTTTCGCCGCCCTCGTCATCCTCCTGCTCACCGTATCGCAATACCTGCGCCACCGCATGGACACCAAATACCGCGATCTGAGCATTATTGCGCTGTTGTTGCTCATCCTCATCTGCGGCACGCAATATCTTTCATACAGCGAGCGTCAAAACTTTGCCGCCGATACTTCGCGCATGGTGGGTTTTCTCAATGCCTTGATTGAAAACCAAAAAGTTGAAAAACAAGACATCATCGTCAACAGCACGCGCCTGTTCAACGGCATGATTATCGGCATCAAAAACCAATACTACGAAGTCCATTTCAATCAAGACTTCTCCGCCTACACGCTGACGCCCATCAATTTGGTCAACAACAATATCGAACTCATCGATAAAGAATAACAGGATACACACACATGGAAGCATACTCCCTGCTCGCCCTCAAACTACTGATGGGTATTTTAGGTTTGATTTTGCAAATCAACCTCTTAGGTAAAGGCAACCTCGCGCCGACCTCCGCCATGGACCAAGTGCAAAACTATGTACTCGGTGGCATCATCGGTGGCGTGATTTACAGCGACAGCGTCGGCCTGTTGCAATTTTTCCTCGTGCTGATTTTGTGGACGCTGTTGGTCTTGAGCCTGAAATTCATCAAAAACCACAACCGCTGGGTCAAATCCATCATTGACGGCAAATCCGTCTGGGTTATCGTCAACGGCAAAATCCAAACCGATGAATGCATGAAAAACGGCATCAGCGCACACGACCTCATGTTCAAACTCCGCGCCGCCGGCATCTACGAAATCTCTGCCGTCAAACGTGCCGTGATGGAACAAAACGGCCAGCTCGCCGTCATTAAGTACGGCGACGAAAGCCTGCGCTATCCACTGATTACAGACGGCCAAGTTGACCCCGACATCCTCGAAATCATTAAGCGTGATGAAGAATGGCTACAACAGGAACTCGACCGCCTCCACCTTGAAGCCTCGCAAGTCTATATCGGCGAATACATAGACGGAAAATTGGTGGCACACCGTTATCCTTCTTGATTTGAAAATAGCAGGCCGTCTGAAACCTTGATTTCAGACGGCCTTTTTGTATTCAGCCCAAACACTGATTTTTTAATCGCGATATTCAAACCTTGCACCCAAAAATTGAGCCAGCGCAGAGACGTGGGAATGTCGGGGATCTTTGACGGCGGTCAGCAACAGGATATTGCCGTGCTGTTTTTCCAAATCCAGCAGCCGCTTGATGGCGGCCTGCTCGGTATCGCCTTGCAGCTCTTCATGATAACGGCTGACAAAACTGTCAAAATTCTCAGTCGGATTTTCGTGATACCAGCGACGCAGGTTTGCACTGGGTGTAATGTCTTTCAGCCAAAGCGCAGTGGCAAAAACCTCTTTGCGGACGCCGCGCGGATAAAGGCGGTCGATAAAGACGGCGGTTTGTTTAGAATCGGGTTGATAGGCGTAAATGCGCTGTACGGTAAACATTTTTTCTCGTCTCCAATGGATTCAGGCCGTCTGAAAATTCAGACGGCCTGATGCTTTTTAGGGTTTAAAACAGTTTTTTGACTTCGGCTTCGATATCGTCGGCTCGCATAAAGGTTTCGCCGATCAGGAAAGTATGCACGCCGTGGCCGCGCATGAAATCGACGTCTTCTTTGTTGCGGATGCCGCTTTCAGTTACAACGGTTTTGCCGCTCAACTCAGGCAAGAGGTCGAGGGTTTGTTGCAGGGTCACTTCAAACGTACGCAGGTTGCGGTTGTTAACACCCCACAACGGTGTGGTCATGTTGCGGCATTTTTCCAGCTCGGACGCATCGTGCAACTCCAACAATACAGTTATGCCCAATTCGTGGGCAACGGCTTCAAAACGCTCAAGCTGCTCTGCTTCCAAGGCGGCGGCAATCAGAAGAACCGCATCCGCACCCCACGCGCGCGCCTGATAGATTTGGTATTCGTCAATGATGAAATCTTTACGCAAGACCGGCAGCGCCACAGCCGCACGCGCCTGTTTCAAATACTCGGGCGAACCTTGGAAATAAGGTTCGTCCGTCAACACGGACAAACAGGCCGCACCCGCTTTTTCATAAGCAACGGCGATTTCGGCAGGATGAAAATCAGGACGGATCAGGCCTTTGCTCGGGCTGGCTTTTTTGACTTCGGCAATAATGGCAGGCAGATTCTGCGCGTGTTTTTCACGGATCGAGCCGATAAAGCTGCGAACCGGCGCGGCAGCCTGCGCTTGGGCTTTGATGTCTTCCAAAGAAACGGCGGCTTTTTGGGCGGCCACTTCTTCTGCTTTGGTGGCAAGGATTTTGTTGAGAATATCGGTCATGGCGTTTTTCTATTGGGGCTGATTTTCGGGTTTGAATCGTGCAACATGCTGTCGCAGATTAGATTTCAGACGGCCTGAATGCCGCTATTTTAATGGTTTGAAAAAAGGCGGGCAAGAATGCCCGCCTTTGTGTCTGCTTTAATTTAGTGATGAATGCCCAAAACGGTCGCGTTGTGGCTGATGATTTCGTCCGCCAAAGTCGGATTGTCGTTCAGCTTGATACCGTAGCCGGGCACCAATTCTTTCAGACGGCCTGACCATGACTCGATACGGCCAGGGAAGCATTGGTTGATCAGCTTAATCATCAAAGGCACGGCGGTTGATGCACCTGGGGATGCGCCCAGCAATGCGGCCAGCGAGCCGTCGGCATGGGCGACGATTTCGGTACCGAATTGGAGTACGCCGCCTTTTTTCGGGTCTTTTTTGATGATTTGTACGCGTTGACCGGCGGTAATCAGTTCCCAATTATCAGGATTGGCTTCCGGATAATACTCTAAGAGAGAATTAAAACGTTCTTCTTTGGTTTTACGCAATTCGCCCAAGAGATATTTGGTCAGCGGCATATTAGCCCAACCGGCGCGGAGCATAGGATAGAGGTTGTCCATTTGGATGGACATCGGCAGATCCATGAGCGAGCCTTGTTTGAGGAAGTTGGGGCGGAAGCCTGCATATGGGCCAAACATCAGATGACGCTCGCCGTTCACGTTGCGGGTATCCAAGTGCGGAACGGACATAGGAGGCGCACCAACGGAAGCCTGACCGTACACTTTGGCATTGTGTTGGGCAACGGTTTCAGGGTTGCTGTTGCGGAAGAACAGGCCGGAAACAGGGAAGCCGCCGTAGCCTTTGCCTTCCGGAATACCGGATTTTTGCAGCAAGGTCAGTGCGCCGCCGCCTGCGCCGAGGAACACGAAACGGCTGCGGAGGGTCAAATGGTCTTCATGGTTTTCGGTATTGCAGGTTTTGAGTACCCACGCGCCGTCAGATTCGCGTTTGATGTCTTCAACATGGCGGTTGAATTCCATTTTCACGCCTTTTTCGCGCAGATATTGCACCATTTGACGGGTCAAGTTACCGAAATCAACGTCCGTACCTTCGGCGGAGTAGTTGGCGGCAATGGGTTGGCTTTCATCACGACCGTTGACAACCAGCGGCGCCCATTCGGCGATTTTGGCGCGGTCGGTAGAAAACTCCATTTTTTCAAAGAGTTTTTGGGTTTTGAACACGTCGAAACGTTTTTGCAGATAACTGCAATGGTCGGCGTTCATCACCAGCGACATATGGGGGACGGAATTGATGAAAGAACGGTCGGTCAGTTTGCCTTCTTCGACCAAAGTCGCCCAAAATTGGCGGCTGATATGGAATTGTTCGGCAATATTGAGGGCGCGGGTCGGATCGATCGTGCCGTCGGCAGTCAGGGGGGCATAGTTCAATTCACACAGCGCAGAGTGTCCCGTACCGGCATTGTTCCATGCATTTGATGATTCCAACGCTACATCTTCCAAGCGTTCAATCAGGGTGATTTCCCAAGATGGTTCGAGTTCTTTGAGCAATACGCCCAAAGTGGCGCTCATAATGCCGCCGCCTACTAATACGACATCGGTTGCTTCAGCCATGGTTTTACTCCTACTAAAGTCAGGCATGGTTTGCCTTGTGGTTATCTATCATTATAAACAACTGATTTCAGAGGAATTGTTTTTTGGTTTTGTTGTGTGTGAAACTTTTTGCCTGCTGAGTTTCCGAGCGTAAATGGCGGAAGGCAGTTTCGGTTTGGGTTCCAGATTTCAGGTCTTTATAATATGTTATTAAGAATTTAGTAGATTTTACGGAGAAATGCAAAGATTTTCTGTTCGGTTCATATAAAAATAATAGATTAGGCCGTCTGAAAACGTTTTCTTACCCTTTATCTGCCAATGTTTGCCAAGAAAAAAGAATTTTTCATTTCTTTTTTAATTGACTGTTTTTGTCAGCAATTTCAGCAGCAGACTAACGTGAATCAACCGCCGATCTGCTATCATTTCAACTTATTTCCCCAAGGCAAGCCGCCATGTACCTGACTCAAGAAAAGCCCTACCGCCCCCTATTGGTGGCACTGATGTTCCTCACCCTGCCGCTGGCGATGATATTGCACAATATCGTACAAATCGCCTTTTCAGACGGCCAAGGCCTGTTGGTCACGCTCAAAGACGGCGCATGGGCATGGCAAAGCGGTTGGCAAGATTCCGTCGCATGGTTTGTCTGCGGCATGTTTGCCTTCCTCAACCTGCCGATTGCAGGCGGACTGACCAAGCTGGCGTATAAAAAAATGATGCGCCGGCATTCGCGTTACGCCATCTTCCTTGCCGGTGTCGCAGCGTGTGCCTCAGCGGCGGCGGGTTTGATTTTTGAAGCCATCTTAGGCAATGCCGCATTGGCCGGTATGCGCGGGCAAGGCGTGTTCTACTACACCCTCTCCGTGTGGATCATCGCCATGCTGACCCTGCCCAAACAACTCACGCGCGCACCAGAGCAGCCCATCGTCTTTCACAAAATGAAACGTTGATTCAACAGACGCAAACATTTTCAGACGGCATGCTTTCCGTTACCATTACATCCAACGCGTTTTAACCAATAAGGAATAACAAATGAATCAGGCGCAACAGCTCCGCGACGGCATACAGGCACTGGGTTTGGACATCGACGAAGCCAAACAGGCCAAACTGCTAGACTATGCCGCCCTGCTGCAAAAGTGGAACAAAACCTACAACCTGACCGCCCTGCGCGATCCCGCCCAAACCGTCAGCCATCACCTGCTCGACAGCCTGACCCTCCTGCCCTATATCGAACACACCCAAACCATGCTCGACGTCGGCTCCGGCGGCGGACAGCCCGGCATACCCACCGCCATCTGCCGCCCCGACCTCGACATCACCCTCCTCGATGCCAACACCAAAAAAACCGCCTTTTTACAACAAGCCGTCATCGAACTCGGCCTTAAAAACGTCCGCGTCATCAGCGGCCGCGTAGAAGCCGCCGCCGACTGCCGCGCCGACGTCATCACCAGCCGCGCCTTTGCCGAACTCGCCGACTTCGTCAACTGGACCGAGCACCTCCTCAAAGACGGCGGCTACTGGGCGGCCATGAAAGGCGTATACCCGCAAGAAGAAATCGACAAACTGCCCGAAAGCGTCGCCGTCGAAAAAGTCGAAGCATTGCACGTCCCCCAACTCAATGCCGAACGCCATATCGTCATCATCCGCAAAAAGGCCGTCTGAAAACAACCCAAGCATACCGAATAACGGTACAATCCAGCCATCCACACTTAACACGACAGCAAAGCACATGAGCGCACAAATCCTCGCCGTCGCCAACCAAAAAGGCGGAGTCGGCAAAACCACCACCACCGTCAACCTAGCCGCCTCCCTGGCCTCCAAAGGCCGCCGCGTCCTCGTCGTCGACCTCGACCCCCAAGGCAACGCCACCACAGGCAGCGGCATCAACAAAGCCACCATCGAAAACGGCGTTTACCAAGTCGTCCTCGGCGAAACCGACATCCCCAACGCCGTCGTCCGCAGCAAAGAAGGCGGCTACGACGTATTGGGCGCCAACCGCACACTGGCCGGCGCAGAAGTCGAACTCGTCCAAGAAATCGCACGCGAAATCCGCCTCAAAAACGCCCTGCAGCTCGTTGCCGACGACTACGACTACGTCCTCATCGACTGCCCCCCGTCCCTGACCCTGCTCACCCTCAACGGCTTGGTTGCCGCCAGCGGCGTCATCGTCCCCATGCTTTGCGAATACTACGCCCTCGAAGGCATTTCCGACTTAGTCGCCACCGTCCGCAAAATCCGCCAAGCCATCAACCCCGACCTCGACGTAACCGGCATCGTCCGCACCATGTACGACAGCCGCAGCCGCCTCGTCGTAGAAGTCAGCGAACAGCTCAAACAACACTTCGGCAACCTGCTCTTCGACACCGTCATCCCCCGCAACATCCGCCTCGCCGAAGCCCCCAGCCACGGCCTCCCTGCCCTCGCCTACGACGCCCACGCCAAAGGCACACAGGCTTATCTCGACTTGGCCGACGAACTGATTGCACGGTTGGAAAAATAAACAGAAATATGAATATAAGAAGGCCGTCTGAAAGTTAAAGAGTACTTTCAGACGGCCTTTGGTTTGATTGGAAAGAATTTTTTCAGAAGACCGCGTGCGTGCGTATCGCGCACACCCTACACATAGATTTCAAACTCTTTATGATTCATAGGTAGGGTGTGTGCCCGAAGGCACGCACGCGGTTGCAGGCTACAGCTTGCTTAATGTACAAATCACTATCCAGCTTCAGCCATACCGAATAGTTTTCCGAACCGCACACCTCCGCCCGATAACGCCCTGAGAAAGTTTTTTGGACGTCGCGAACCTTGCCCTGCTGAAAATACAGCAGACCGCGTTCGGCGATGTGGGGCGGGAACAGGTGGAGCGGATGGATACGGGGCATGGTTTGCTTCCAAGAAGTTGTTGAAACATGGGGAGTTTACTGGTTCGGGCGATGTTTGGGGAGAGGGTAGAGGGAAGATTTGCTTTGCAAAGGGGCAAAAGGTCGTCTGAAAATGGGTTTCAGACGACCTTTTGGGGAGGGTTAGAAAGGGAAGATGATAGTTTAGAAAAATGTATACTCTTAAATCGTGAGTTGTAACTAGCTTAAGTAAGATAGACAATAATAATATATATGTGAACTTTATAAATTTTGTTGAAACTTATCCCTTTCATATTTCAATAAGTCTACTTTAGGGTCTAGGAAAATTTTATTAGATCTAATGAAATTTAAAGCTTCATCTTGAGTAAGTTCATTTGGCACAACAGTTGAAATTTTTCGAATAGCTGTAGAAGGGATTCCATAATCAATTAAAATAGATAAGTTTTGAGGTAGGAAGTCATTTTCTAAAGCGGTAGCGTAGAATAAGTAGTTTCCTGGAGTTATACTCATCTCCTTTGCCACGAATTCTTGTAAGGAATGTAAAACCTTCAACCATTTTGGTATTTTAAATTGTAAAAAACTTCTAAAAAATTTGAAAATTTTCTGAATGGCTTCATCCCATCTCTCTTGATCAGTCGGAAATTTATTTTCCTTTTCCCTTTTTAGATAATCAACAGTGCTTATTATTAATGGATATAAATCTTTCTGCATTCCATAGAAATGCGTAAAATATATAAACTGCTTACTAGAAACTTCTAGATGATCATACCTATCATCCTGTAAAAATTCAAGGCATAAGTTTAAACAAAAACTAAGTTGATCATAACTAGGATATTTATCCCAGATAAGTAATGAATATTCATTCTTTAGAAATATTTTTTTTAATTCTTTTAATAGGTTAATTTGTCCTTTGATATTAATATTATTTCTTGCTAACAACTCTTTTTCTTTGGTAGATAATTCATTAATAAGCTTAATGCTTGGGTTATTCAGATCTTTTATGTCCGATTCTCTTAAATTAATCAATACTTCATCCTGAATAGGATTTTGTTCAAAGAAAGGGATATCTACCACTACTTTTTCAGCAGCTGGCGGTTCTTCAAAATTAAAAATCTTTCCAATATAATGGGACATCAGTCTGCCAGCTCTCCCTCTCATATTACTATAATCAAAGAAATCAATATCATTTGTTCCTTTTTTCTTATTAAAGTAAATTATATTTTCTGTATTCGTATTTACTCCTTCGATAATTGTTGTGGTACAAAATATTGTATTTATTTTTCCAGAGTTAAATAAATCTATCATGGTGGACGATATATGCCTAGGCAGTGTTCCATCATGAACGCCTATTCCGAATTTAATGAGGTTTGTAAAGCTCCATTCCTCTGAAACATGTTTTTTAATCCATTCTATAATAGAAATATCATTGTTTTCTTTTGTGTAAACATCATTTTTTCTTATATAATCCATGTATTTTAAAGCTAATTTTTTTGCTTTTCTAGGAGAGGAGCAGTAAACTAAGCTATTTTTATTTTTTAATTTTATTGCTAATAATTCAAAAAGTATATTTTCTTTTTTTACTATCGTATTAAAATCTTTTTTCTTATATTCTTTATAAATGTTGTGTTCTTCACATAAAACCAAGCTATCTGTTAGTTTAATAAATTTAGCATTATATTTACTAGCAAAACCTTCTGATATGCCTTCAATATTGGGACCTAATAAATAAAATTGGCAGTTATAAGAATATATGGCTTTCAAGAAAGCATTATTTATAGATGCAGACCTACCATCATCACGTTTTGCACTCAATTTATAAAATTCATCTATTACTAGAAAATCTATTGATGTGAAATATGGATATTCAATAGCACGTTCTGCTGTAAATAGAAAAATATTGTTTGTATCGCTTGGTTCTTGAGATGTCTTTATAATTAACTTATATATATCTTTATATTTTGATAAATTCTTTCTTGTTTCATCAAGCAATGCCAATGTTGGTTGTATAATTAGTAAATTTTTATATCGGTTTGATGCTACGATATCTTCTATAAGCAAACTTTTTCCGAAACTTGTTGGCGCACTTACTACGATATTGTTTCCTTGAAAAATTAAATCAATAATTTTCTTCTGAGCATCATGATAATATTTTTTATCTACCCCAGATGATTCATTCATATTTTTACGGATTTCAGCGGCTGTGGATGTGGTGTATAATCCTTCTTTTTCTAAGTATGGATAAAATCCAACTGATTCAATAATATCTGATAAAATATCATTCAAGGAGGCATCAAATTTTTTTCTGTTATCCAGAATATATATTAAAATAGCCCTGCCTTCTTCTTCATCTTCAAAGATAGTCTTGCTACATATATTATATATATTAAATGTTTCATCAAAATTAAAGATTTCTGAACTTTTAATTTTTTCAATTAAATCCGTAGTCAGTTTTCTCATTTTATATCCTTAAATTATATTTGTTGTAATAAATCTAATTTATTATGTAGTTTTTTTACTAGTTCTATTTTGTTGGGAACTGGGAATAAGATTAGAACTATATTTAATACATCCTTCAAAGGATGATTATAATGTTTATCAAAATACTGCTTAAGAAGTACCAAACTATCTATATATTCTTTTAAGAAAGCAGGATTATTTTCATCATCAAATTTGGTGAATAAATTACTTGAGTATGTACAGAATAAAGGTATTTTTATAAAATTTATTTTATCCTTTAGCGATTTTCCTGATGATAACTGCCTTACCCAGTAATCCCTATCTACTGTATTGATATGGTCAATATGATGGATATCATGTAGTCTCTTCGTGATAAGACTAAATTCATCATTTAAAAAGTCTCTGTTAAAATGATCATCTAAATCTTGTAGTAGAGCCCTAACACCTTGTTTAGGATCGCTATATAACTTTGATTCTCCTAGCCATAATGACTTACTTTGGGGTTCTATATGTATGCAATCAAAACCATGTACTGCGTGACCATATGAGTCTTTAAACCAAATTTTAGAGATTAAAGGAATGGTATTGAAGTTATCTCTTAAAATTAGGTGTAGAATTAATTCACCAAATTCTCCTCGTTTTAAATATTTCTCTTCAATCTCTAACTCATCAAGTTTGCTCTCATTTCCTGAGTGATATAATTCGGCGACGTCCTTAAATGCCTTTATCTTATATAATGATTTAGCTGCTTCGCGGAGTTTACGTCTTATCTCTTGAGGTGGTGTGTAGTTACCTTCATGCAATCCAAATGCAAAATCACATAAAGCATCAAAAATGATATCGACTAATGGCTTCCATCTATATGATTTTATCAATGGATTTTCTTCGTCATAATCAAACCCAACAAAAAAACCTTCTACATTAGAGTCTGTTAGCTGATTACATATATGCCGTTTTATAATATCTTCTGAATTGAACATTTTAAACTTGTAGCTCCTAATCACATTTTGTTCAGTATATCCCACACCTTCAACAACCTCTTCACCGACACCGGATACGGCGTCTTCAATTCCTGCGCGAACAGCGACACCCTCAATTCTTCAATCATCCATCTAAACGCGGCGAGGTCGTCTGAAACGGGCAATCCTTGTTTCACCAAACCGTCGGTTTTTTCCTGCCACATTTGTTCCAATTCCTGTATGTCGGCTTCGCGGGCTGCGTCGCGGGCGGGGTTGCTGATGTATTTTTCGAGACGCAGGGTCATGGCTTTGAGGTAGATGGGGAGGCGCGGCCATTGTGTCCACGGGGTGCGGGTGGCGAAGCCGGCGGCGAGCAGGGTTTGCAGGCGTTGGCGTATGAGGTGGGTGAGCGGGTGTTTGCCGAGTTTGCCGTTCAGTTCGGCGTAGGCGGCGGCGGTTTCCTGCAAGTAGCGGCTGAGGGCTTCTTTGACGGCGGGCAGGCGGCTGCGGGCGCGTTTGATTTGTTCTTTGAAGGCTTTTTCGTTGCGCGGCAGCTCGTCTTCACCGATAAAGGCGCGGTCGCAGACAGCCTGCGTGAGGTCGTCGCGCAGGGTGTCGGCGTTGATGTGTTTGAGCAGCATAGCGGCTTGGGTAAAGCCTTGGATGCCTTTGTTCAAATCTTTTACCTGCTCTTTTAATTGCAGCTTCATCAATTCAATGACACCTTGACGGTGTGCCTGTTCGGCAGCTTCGATGGTGTCAAACAGGCGCAGGGCGATGCGGCCGTCTTTTTCTTTTTGCAGGCCGAGATAGCCGGTGAGCTGTTGTTTGCCACGTGCGAATTTGATGGATTCGGGCAGGGTACCGATGTCCCATGCGGTAACGTTGTCGCGCTCGAATTCTTGGGTGTTGTCGCGGAAGGTAACGGCGGCGGCTTGGCCGAGTTGTTGTTGCAATTCGTGCAGTTTGCGACCGCCGGCAAGCTCTTGTCCGCCGTCGTCGATAATGCGCAGATTCAGATAGCAGTGTTCGGGCAATTCTTGCGCTGCCCATGCGTCTTGGTCGATTTGCTCGAGAATCCGCATATCGCCAGCACTTTTGGCGATAAAGTGCGCCAACTGGGGAATGATGGCCGCTTGGCGGTCGGGATTGCTTTCGAGAAATTTGGTGATGAAATCGGGTACGGGCACGCAAATGCGGCGGATTTGCTTCGGCAGGGCTTTAATCAGCAGCTGGATTTTTTCGCGCAACATGCCGGGCACCAGCCATTCGAGCGACGGCGCGTGCAGGCGGTTGAGGACGGTCAGCGGCACGGTCATGGTCACGCCGTCGAGCGGATGGTGCGGCTCGAAGCGGTAGGAAAGTTTGAACTTGCCGTCTGCGGTTTGCCAGAATTTGGGGAACTGCTCTTCGGTAATGTGCGCGGCGGCGTGTTGCATCAGATCGTCGCGGCTGAGGAACAGCAGACGCGGATTGTCGCGCTCGGCGTTTTTGAGCCAGGCTTCAAAGGTGCGGATATCGGCAAGGGGCAAAGGTTTCAGACGGCCTTTTTGGGATACTGGCTGCTTTTTGGGTTTGGGGTCGTCTGAAACATTTTGTCGGGTATGTGAACTCGGTTCATGCTCGCGGTTGTCCGTATCTTTGGAATCTGAGTGCGTAGCTTGCGCCACATGCCCTGCGTTGCGCTGGTTTGCTTGTCCGTTTTGATCGGCTGTCTTGTCCGACTGAGTTTGTCCGCCCTCTTCGCTTCCCCAAACTCCGCCTTTCGCGTCTTTCCACACCAGCTCAGGCAGGCGTTCGTTATAAAACGCAAACAGGGCTTCGTCATCGACCAATACGTCTTGCTTACGAGATTTGTGTTCGAGTTCGGTAATTTCTTTAATCAGCTTTTTATTGTGGGCAAAAAAGGCCGTTTGAAGATTGCTTTCTTGCGCCACCAATGCGCCGCGGATAAAGATTTCGCGTGCTTCTTCGGGCGCAACTTTGCCGTAAGACACGGGGCGGCGCGGCAATACGGTCAGGCCGTACAGCGTTACGCGCTCGCTGGCGACGACTTCGCCGCGTTTTTGTTCCCAGTGCGGCTCGAAATAATGATAGCGGACGAGGTGCGGCGCTTCCTGCTCTATCCATTCGGGCTGGATAACGGCCACGTCGCGCGCGTAAAGGCGCGTGGTTTCAACCAATTCTGCCGCCATCACCCATTTGGGTTTGGCTTTAAACAGGGCTGAGGCAGGGAAAAGGTGGAAGCGGCTGCCGCGCACGCCGGTATAGTCGTTGCCGTCGGGCGATTTCATGCCGACATTGGCGATAAGGCCGGTCAGTAGGGCGCGGTGGATTTGTTCGTAGCCGGCTTCTTTGGCAGCGCGGATTTGGGCACGGTGTTGTTTCTTATCCAGTTGTTTTTGTTTGAGTTTTGCGGATAAGTCTTGGTCGCCTTGGTTTTCAGACGACGTGAGCTGCTTGGCTTCGGGAGGTCGTCTGAAAGCGGCTTCCTTGGTGGTCAAACCCATTTCAATCGCGGTTTGGGCAAGCTGGTGGTGCAGCTCGCGCCATTCGCGCATACGCAGGTGCGACAGGAAATATTGACGACACCACTGCACCAGCTGCTTGTTGGACAAACCTTTGTCGCGCTCGCGCTGGAAGCTGTCCCAAATATTCAGATAGGCAAGAAAGTCGGATTGCTTGTCAGTAAAGCGTTCATGCGCCTTGGCCGCGGCATCACGCGCTTCCAGCGGCCGCTCGCGCGGGTCTTGAATCGACAGCGCGGACGCAATCACCAATATTTCCGCCATGCAGTCGTGTTTCTTCGCCGCCAGCAAAATGCGTGCGATTTTCGGGTCGATGGGCAGGCGCGCCATTTGTTCGCCGAGTTTGGTCAGGCGGTAGCGCGTGTTGGTACCGATATGGCCCGAACTGTTTTGCAGGCCGTCTGAAACATTGGCTGGGGTGGATCGGGCATCCATGCCTGATCCGCGTACTTGGTTTTTCATATTTTGCATAGCCTTGTCGGTCGGGCATCTTCCCCGACATCATCTTAATTTGTCTTTATTGGTTTTCACGCCGCTTATTGCGGATAAACATATTCTGCCTTGCCGTCGCGAATGTTCAAGCTGCCTGCATCGCCCGTAATCAGGTTGCCCGTTACCGAGCCTTCGCTACAACCTGAAACCGGCGTATCGTAGCCCAGCGTGTGAATCAGAAACGTTGAAAGCTGCTGGTGGAAGGCAATCTCGCAAGGCGCAAAAGCCTGGTTGGCAGCCTGTTGCACGGCCTTATCCGGGCTGTACAACACCAGCGGCACAAGATAGCTGTCGGGCTGCACCGTGCCTTGGTTGTAGGTATCTTGGCGCACATACTGGCCATGATCGGAGGTATAGGCAAACAGCCAGTTGCCGTCAGGCTGCTTTTGCAGCTGCTCGAATACGGTTTGAATCATTTGGTCGGTTTTGTGGATGGTGTTGTCGTACTTATCCACAATATTGGCTTCGCCGAATACTTTATCTTGCGGCTGCAACAATGCGCCGTATGGGACGTGCGAACCGCGTTGGTGCAACACAATAAAATGCTTGCCCTGCTGCAAATTGATTTTGTCGAACAGCGGCAGTAGCTTCTCATCGGGCATATTGTCGCCGTTGCCATAGCCAAGCTGCGTCGGCTGAATCAGATGATCTATCCATTTCTTACCGATTAAGTTCAAAATTGCCATCTCGTTTTCCGCCTGTGCGCTGTAAAAATACGTTTCATAGCCCTGCTCTTTAGCGAGGCGGAATATATTGGTATCGCCACTGCTGATTTGCTCGTAGCCGTTGGCATGCGGTATCGCATTGAAAAAGCTGGGCAGGGACACAGCCGTCATCAAAGCGGCGGAATAGCTTTGTTTCACAATCGGCTTAAAGTCAGCTTGCGACAGCTGGGTCAAAAACGGCGAAGTTTCGCGTCCGTAGCCAAACAATTTCAAATGCGCCGCGCTTTCGCTTTCGCCCATAATCAGGACGATATTTTGAACACTGCCCTGCCCGATTTTGCTTGGCGCTGGCTGTTTGAACACAGGAATCTTGCTTAAATCAAACAACTGATACGGCAACACGCGCCCGACAAAATAGCCGAAGCTGAAATAATTGGCTTTGATACGGCTGTATGTCGGTTTGGGCGAAATACCGTGTTCCTGCGTCGTACTGAAGGAGCGTCCAAAAATCAGCAACATCGCCGCAATAAACAAAATATCGGCGGCAAAATGCGTCTTACGGCGGAACTTAGCAAGGCTGCAAAACAACACAACTTCCAACACGCCCCACAACACAGGCAGCCACAACTTATCCAACATCGACGCACCCGCGCTGCCGACTTCGGTAACCTCTTTCAGCATCAGCCAATAATTAATGCCCGTCATCCAGCTTTGATAAACCGCGTAATGCACATTATTGGCAATAATGCTGAACGCAAAAAACACCGCAATCAACAAACGCGTCACCTTATAACGCGCAAACAGATAAAGCGCAGCAATCACAAATGTCAGCGCAAACGTTTCCGCCATTTTCGCCACCGGCAGGGTTTCAATCCCAAATACAAAGCGATAGGCAATTTCGCTGGCAGTCAATAAAGACGAATACAGAACAAGCGTAAAGAAAGATTTTTTCATCATTAATATTTCACAATAAAAATTTACCGATTGAGTTTTAAAACCCAATATTCCCTTTTCAATATTTTTTAGTTTCTCAATGATTTAGGCCGTCTGAAAATGAAACATGGCCTGCCATTTTATGAAGAAAGATTTTATTTTCAGATGGCCTCCACCGCACCTAATTCCAGCAATACCTGAAAACAGTCATTGATATACCGCGAGTCGGGCATTTCTAAAAATGGGAATGCTGCTAATAAAATACAGGGAATTTCAGGTCAATGGGCAGTCGTGCATTTTTCAGTATTCTCCTGGAAATACTGTAAACAACGCTACTAGTTTCTACACATTACCAAAATCAGTTACAATATTAACCAGATCAATAATATGCCTTTTATCAACAGTTAAAAGAAAATCTACTAATTTTTGTCTTGCCATTTTACATCCTAGAATTTTCATTAAAAAATATTTTTAAACTACTTCTATATTGGATTTAATGCTAATAACTTTATGTAAGTTTATTCTTAAATCAACGATATACATACCGTCTGACGACATTGGGTGTTCTAACGACTTAGACATCGCCCTTGCGCCGCGCCAATGGGGCATTGCGCCGAATCACCGTTTAAGATTTGAGCTGACCGCCGAAACCCCGCACGACCGCTGTCCCGCAACGGACAACGTGCCGAAAAACGACACCGAAGCCTGCCGCCTGACCCACGCCCAACAGGCGAACATCAAGGGCGCAACGTACCGCATTCTGCACGATGGCGGCACCCCGAGCAGCCTGAACCTGCCGCTGCTCTGGAACGAAAACCTGCGCCGCATCGAAACCGGCGACCAACCCGCCGCCGCCGACAGCCTGCTGCCGATGGACACCAATGTAACGCTGCCGTTGGTTTGGTAGGCAAGACTGAAGAAAGGTCGTCTGACAAAATACGGTTAAGCATTTTGAACGTCGGCGTTGCCGACGGGCTCGAAGCGCCGAGAAATCCCGTAAAGGATTTCGAGTAAAAATCCGGTGTAAAACGAAAGGTCGTCTGAAAGCTCTTTCAGACGACCTTTTGCTATCAAAGTGCGGTCGGTTTTGGGAAAGTTTTTTCAAAATCCGCTCCGGCAAAATTCAAGATAATATCTTTTGTGATAAAATTTAAGCCCGTTTGAAACCTAAAAAATATTTTTGATTTATCACAATATTTTTAAAAATATTCAGTTTTACCGCCGACGGAGATTCAAGATAATGCAAGCAACCTTTCAAGATTTTCCACTGACTTTGCTCAACCCCAGCTTTGATTCCGATTTGATTGATGTGCTGACCGAATTGGAAAAACTGCGCACCCTGCGCCTTTCGGGCGATGTGCATCCGCATCTGTTTATGCAGTTAAAAACCATCTTCCATATGCTGGAAAGTATCGGCTCGGCAAGGATCGAGGGCAACCACACCACGCTGGCGGACTATGTGGAAAGTCAGCTTGACAGCGATTCGGCGCAGTCGGAGCAGTTGGAGGAAATCCGCAACATTGAAACCGCCATGCGCTACATTGAGGAAACCCTCGGCGAGGGCGACCCGATTAGCGAGCATTTTATTCGGGAGCTGCACAGCCTGACGGTAAACGGGCTGAAACGGGAAGGCGACAAAACCCCGGGGCAATACCGCAGCCACGCCGTTGCCATCGCCCAATCCGCCCACTTGCCGCCCGAGGCGTTTAAGGTGGCGGATTATATGCAAGAGCTGGTGGCGTTTATCAACCAGCCCGACAAGCCCAAATACGATTTGATGAAAATCGCACTGGCGCACCACCGTTTCGGCTGGATACACCCCTTTGGCAACGGTAACGGGCGAACCGTGCGGCTGCTGACTTATGCGCTCTTGGTCAAATACGGCTTTAACGTGCAGGCAGGCGGACGGGTACTCAACCCCACCGCCGTGTTTTGCAGCGACCGCAACCGTTATTACGAAATGTTGTCGCTTGCCGACGGCGGCACGGCGGCGGATTTGGAGGCATGGTGCACTTATGTGCTGTCGGGCATTTCGCGCGAACTGCAAAAAGTGGACAAATTGACCGACCGAGCCTTTTTAAACCAACAGATTTTGCTACCGGCGATTCAGTTTTCCCTGCAACGGGGGCATATTACCCATGACGAAGCAAAAATTTTGACCTTTGCCTGCCAGCAAGGCGAATTTAAAGCGGGCGATTTGCAAACCCTGTTTCCGCAAAGCAACAGCAACCGGCGCACCTATCAAATCAAAAAACTGACGGAACAAAAATTCATCATGCCGATAGAGCCGAACGCCCGTGTCTATACGCCCAATTTCGCCCAATCCTATTTGATTCGCGGCGTGATTGAAGCGTTGCGGAATAACGGGTTTATCGGTGGGTTGGAGTAGTTTCAAGTAGCCAAAAAAATCGGCTTAGAACATGAAAAGGCCGTCTGAAACGCCAGTTATCGTTTTTCAGACGACCTTTTACCATCAAAGTGCAGTGCGATATTACTCAAAATCCCTGTGGGGATTTTTCGCCCCTGCGGGGTTGTTGCAAGCGACGCTCAATATACCCAACCGCATTTTGTCAAAAATTTTAACGGCCTGAAAACGCTTGCTTCGAACGTTTATTTTTTGAACGGCGCATTTTGCTGTTTTCAGACGGCCTCCACCGCCCCCAACTCCAGCAACACCTGAAAACCGTCATTGATATACCGCGAATCGGGCATTTCTAAAAATGGGAATGCCGCTACGTCGCCCAAGTTCAGCGATGCCATGCGCAGGATGACGGCGGCAAGGTTGCTGCGGACGATTTCGGGATCGGTAAATTCAGGGCGGCTGTTGAAATCTTCTTCTGAAAACAATCGGATACATACGCCTGCAGAGACGCGGCCGCAACGGCCCGAGCGTTGGCGGGCGGCGGCTTGGGAGATTTTCTCGACATGAAGCTGCTCCACCTTTGCCCGTGCGGAATAGCGTTTAACGCGCGCGAGGCCGGTGTCGATGACGTATTTGATGCCCGGCACGGTGAGCGAGGTTTCGGCGACGTTGGTCGCCAGCACGATGCGGCGTTTTGCGCCTGAAGGGTGGAAGATTTTGTGCTGCTCGGCGTGCGACAGACGTGCGAATAGGGGCAGGATTTCGTCGTTGCGGCGCAGCGTGGATTTGCGCATGGCTTCTGCCGCTTCGCGGATTTCGCGTTCGCCTGGCAGAAACACCAAAATATCGCCTTCGCCGTAGCGCGCCAATTCGTCGGCCGCATCGACAATCGCGTCGGTCAGCTCGACTTCTGCATCGTCTTCGTCTTTGCTGGTCAGCGGTCGGTAGAGGATTTCGACAGGATACGTCCGTCCGCTTACTTCCAGCACAGGCGCGCCGTTGAAGTGTTGGGAGAAGCGTTCTGCGTCTATCGTTGCCGAGGTGATGATGACTTTTAAATCGGGGCGGCGCGGCAGCAGCTGTTTCAAATAGCCCAAGAGGAAGTCGATATTCAGGCTGCGTTCGTGCGCTTCGTCGATGATAATCGTGTCGTAGGCGGCGAGATAACGGTCGGTCTGGGTTTCTGCCAACAGGATGCCGTCGGTCATCAGCTTGACACAGGCATCGCGCGAGGTGTGGTCGGTAAAGCGCACTTTATAGCCGACCGCGCTGCCGATTTCGGATTTCAGCTCTTCGGCAATCCGCTCTGCTACGGAACGCGCGGCAAGGCGGCGCGGCTGGGTATGCCCGATCAAGCCTGCCGCCCCGCGCCCGAGTTCCAAACAAATCTTGGGCAGCTGCGTGGTTTTGCCCGAACCGGTTTCGCCGCAGATAATCGTTACCTGATTTTCGGCAATGGCTTTTTTGATTTCGTCGAGTTTTTCGTGAACAGGCAGCGTGTTGTCAAATTCGGGCTTGGGCAGTTTGGACAGGCGTTGTAGATAGAGGTCGTACGATTTTTTGTATTTTTCCTCAACCTTGGCCAAGCCGCCGTATTTATTGGGGTTTTTAAAGGCAGATCGCAGAAAATGGCGGTCTTTGGAGAGGGTTTGGGCGAAATCGGGTTGCGGCATGATGGTGCAATAAATTAAATAATGTGAAAAGAATGGAATTATAGCAAAAGGCCGTCTGAAACTTGCTTGCTTTCAAGTTTCAGACGGCCTTTGTATGGATAAACCGTTTTAGTCGGCGGCGTGCCAAGGTTTTTGCATACCGGCGTGGAAACTCGGTTTTTCTCCGCCCCACAAGGTGTCGATGTCGTAAAAGTCGCGCACGGCAGGGAGCATGACGTGGACAACGAGGTCGCCTGCGTCGACGAGCGTCCATTCGCCGCTGTCGCCTTCGGTGCTGAGGATTTCGAAACCGGCTTCTTTCAAATCGACGGCAACGTTGTTCGCCAGTGCTTTGACTTGGCGTGTGCTGTCGCCGCTGGCAATAATCATGCGGGCGAACAGGGAGGTTTTGTCTTGGGTTTCCAAAACAGAGATGTCTTTGGCTTTGATGTCTTCGAGGGCGTTTACGGCTACTTCGACCATTTTTTGCAGGTCTTGCAATTCTTGTTCGTTCATTATTTTCCTAGTTGAAATGTTTTCAGACGGCATTATAGCTTATCTGCCTGAATAAACGCTATTTTTCATAGAGTTTGTGTTGGCGGATGTATTGGGCAACAGGTTGCGGCAGGCCGTCTGAATGGTGCGTTTTGGCGAGATCGGCGCGGATTTGGGTGGAGCTGGTGTTGTGCAGCGGCGCGTTGAGGATGCGGACGCTGCCGTTTTGCAGGGCTTCGCCGAGCCATGCGTGCAATTCGCGCGGGGTTTTGTTGAGGTTGTCGCCTTGGCGCATGGCGATGGCGATATTAGTCTGGCGCACGAGGGTTTGCCATTTTTTCCATGTGTGCAGCTGCATCAGGCTGTCACTGCCCATCAGCCACCACAGTTGCGCGCCGGGAAACTGCTGGCGGAAGATTTGGACGGTGTCAAACGTATAGGTCGCGCCGTCGCGAACGATGTCGCAGTCGCTGGCGGCGAATTTCGGCTCGTCGGCGATGGCGAGTTCGACCATATTGAGACGCTCTTGTGCCGGCGTGCGCGTGCTGTCTTTGTGGTACGGGTCGCCTGCCGGCAGGAAGACGACAAGATCCAAACCGATTTCGTCGGCAAAGGCGCGGGCGATGTGGAGGTGGCCGTTGTGGATGGGGTCAAACGTGCCACCGAATAATCCGATGTTTTTCATTTCGTGGTGGTGTCTGCGTTAGATGTTGGGCCGTCTGAAGCAGGCAGGCTGCCGTCAACAATCAGGTTGAGCTTGCCTGTGGTCGGGTGGATGACCAGGCCGTGGATGGCGATGTTGTCGGGCATCAGCGGATGTTTGCGAATCAGCTCGACGGTATGGCGCACGCTGTCTTCGACATCGTCAAAACCGGTCAGCCAGCCGTCCAAATCGATACCGGCGTTGCGCAGGGTTTCGATGCGGTCGTCGGGGATATTGCTGTCGTGTACGCGTTGGAGGAACTCTTCAGCGTGTAGTCCGCGCATACCGCAGTCGTGGTGGGCAATGACCATGATTTCTTTGACTTTGAGTTCAAATACGGCGACCAACAAACTGCGCATCACCGAACCCCAAGGGTGGGTCACCAGCGCGCCGGCGTTTTTGATGAGCTTGGCATCGCCATTTTTCAAACCCAACGCATTGGGCAGCAATTCGATAATGCGCGCGTCCATGCAGGAGAGGATGGCCAGCTCGCGGCCGGGGTATTTGTTGGTAAAGTATTTTTCGTATTCGCCTGTTTCGACGAAATGTTGGTTATAGGCGAGGATTTCGCTCAATTCGCTCATGATGTGCTCGTTTCGGATGGTTTACTCTATTATAGCGGTTTTCGGGTAGTGCGGTTGTTTTGCAAATTCGCCGTAAACGGCTAAAATCAACGTATCTTTAGTTCTTTTGGAGGATGTGCCGTGTCTCAGTCTTTCCGCTTTGAACAGGTATTCGCGCCCGATGTCCACGATGCATTGTGGGATTGGGCGCAAACCAGCTATGGCGCATCCGACGATTGGTGCATTCTGTATCTCAACGGCCTGCCTTTAGGCCGTCTGACCCCATTATGGCGCGAACGCCTCGGACAAGATTGGACAGGCAGGCAGTCTACCTTTTCAGACGGCCTGAATTTGGAAACCGACAGCTGGCCGGAAATGGGCGACAGTTTGCAAACGCTGGCGCAACAATGGCGCGAGTGCGGTTGGCTCAAAGGTTGGCGCGATGAAAAGTTCGACATCTGCGACCAGTCGGGCAAGCCTTTATGCGCACTCGAACGCGCCGCCTTCCGTCCGTTCGGCCTGATGAGTCAGGCAGTGCATTTGAACGGATTGGTCGAAACAGAAAACAGTCTGCGCTTTTGGATAGGCCGCCGCAGTCCGCACAAAGCCGTCGATCCGAACAAACTCGACAACCTGACCGGCGGCGGCATCAGCAGCGGCGAAAGGCCGTCTGAAGCTGTCTGCCGCGAGGGCGAAGAAGAAGCAGGCATTCCCGCTTCGTTAACCCCCCATATCCGACCGACCGCCCAAATATATAGTTTGCGCCCCGTTAACCGCGGTGTCCACAACGAAATCCTGCATATCTTCGACATCGTCCTGCCCGAAAACTTCCAACCCGCCAACCAAGACGGCGAAGTAGCCGGTTTTGAACTGATGGACATCCCCACCCTGCTCGATGCCATGTTGGACGGAAACATGATGCACGATGCCCAGCTGGTTACGCTTGAAGCCTGCCGTCGATACGGCCTGATAGACCTCAAACATCCGCTGTCCGCATGGCTCGACAGCATCCGTTGCCGACCCCATTTTTAAAGGCCGTCTGAAACCATGTTGCAACTCAAAAACATCAACAAACGCTTCGGCAGCAAAACCGTTGCCCAAGACATCAACCTAAACGTCGAAGCAGGCGAAATCCTCGCCGTACTCGGCCGCTCCGGCTGCGGCAAATCCACCCTGCTCAAAACCATCGTCGGCCTAGTACGTCCCGACAGCGGCGAAGTCTGGCTCAACGGCGACAACATCACCGACATGCCGTCTGAAAAACGCAATATCTCGCTGATGTTTCAAGACTACGCCCTTTTGCCGCATTTGTCCGCCCTCGACAACGTCGGCTTCGGCCTCAAAATGCGCCGTCTGCCCAAAGCCGAAATCGAAGAACAATCCATGCAGGCCTTGCGCGACATCGGTTTGGAACACGAAGCGCAACGCAAACCCGAAAGCCTCTCCGGCGGCGAACAGCAACGCCTCGCCCTCGCACGCGCCCTCATCACGCGCCCGTCGCTGTTGCTCTTGGACGAAGCCTTCTCCAGCCTCGACACCCACCTGCGCCACCACCTGCGCACCCTGACCGCCGAACGCATCCGCAGTCAAAACATCCCCGCCATCCTCGTGACCCACTCCGCCGAGGAAGCCTGCACCATGGCCGACACCATCGCCATCATGCACGAAGGCCGTATCCTCCAACACGGCACACCGGAAACCCTTATCCGCCGCCCCGTCAATGCCCAAGCCGCACTACTGCTCGGTTTGGCCAACACCGGCGACACTCGCTACATTCCCCAACATGCCATCCGATTCGACCCAAACGGCACAGCCGTCCGCATCAGCGAAGCCATCCCCCTCGCCGAAGGCACACGCCTTACCCTCGCCCATCCGCAATACGGCGATTTGATTTGGTATCCCCATGCCGACCACGATACGGACAAACCGCAAACCGGACAGGAAATCCGCATCAGCGTGGATGAAAATCAGATTGTTTGGTTTGATTGAATGTGATGGAGATTAAAAAAGAAAAAGGCCGTCTGAAATTTAAGTTTCAGACGGCCTTGTCTATTCAATCAAAATCAGTCTTTCAACTTCGCCAACTGATTTTGAACTTTCGCCATTTTGTCTTCCAATTCCGCCAAATCGGCTTTGTCTTTTTCCACCAAATGCGCCGGGGCTTTTTCGGTGTAGCCAGGTTTGGAGAGTTTGGCGTTGAGTTTGTCCAAGGCTTTTTGCAGCTTCTCGGCTTCTTTGCTCAAACGGGCGGTTTCGGCGGCTTTGTCGATTTCGACTTTCAGCATCAGGCGCGCGCCGTTGCAGACGGCGACAGGTGCGTCTTCTGCTTCCGGCAGGCTGTCCACCAGCTTGGCTTCGGTCAGTCGGGTCAGCGACGGCAGGTATTTGAGCAGGCCTTCGAGTTCTGCGCTGCCTTCGACGAAGAGCGGCGCTTTCACGTTCGGGGCAATGCCCATTTCGCCACGCAGTTTGCGCACTTCTTCCACCAAGTCTTTCAATGCGGCCATTTTGTCGAAGGCCGTCTGAACGATTTTTTCTTTATCGGCTTGCGGATAGGCGGCCAACATGATGCTGTCGGCGGTTTTGGCATTCGCCAGAGGCGCAACGACCTGCCACAGCTCTTCGGTAATGAAAGGCATGATTGGGTGCAGCAGGCGCAGGATGGTTTCGAGTACGCGCACGAGGGTGCGGCGTGTGGTGCGCTGTGTTGTCGGGCAGCCGGTTTGGATTTGCACTTTTGCCAGCTCGATGTACCAGTCGCAATATTCGTTCCACACAAATTCGTACAACGTTTGCGCGGCAAGGTCGAAACGGTAAGTTTCAAAGGCTTCGGCAACGGCGGCTTCGGCTTGTTGCAGTCTACCGATAATCCATTGATCGGCGAAGGTAAACGCCAACGGCTGCATTTCGTCTTGACCGCAGTCTTTGTCTTCGGTGTTCATCAACACGAAGTTGGTGGCGTTCCACAATTTATTGCAGAAGTTGCGGTAGCCTTCGGCGCGTTTGAAGTCGAAGTTCACGCTGCGCCCCAAGCTGGCGTAGCTCGCCATGGTGAAGCGCAATGCGTCCGCACCCATGCTGGGGATGCCTTCGGGGAAGAGTTTTTTCGTGGCTTCTTCCACTTTCGGCGCGGTTTCGGGTTTGCGCAGGCCGGTGGTACGTTTTACCAGCAGTTTTTCCAAGTCGATACCGTCGATCAAATCCACAGGGTCGATGACGTTGCCTTCGGATTTGGACATTTTTTTGCCTTCGTGGTCGCGCACGATGCCGTGGATGTACACGTCTTTAAACGGTACTTTGCCGGTGAAGTGGGTGGTCATCATAATCATGCGCGCCACCCAGAAAAAGATGATTTCGTAGCCGGTAACCAAGACATTGGACGGCAGGAAGGCTTTGAGTTCGTCGGTTTCAGACGGCCAGCCCAGTGTGGAGAACGGCACGAGCGCGGAGGAGAACCATGTGTCCAATACGTCTTCTTCGCGGGTCAAACCGGTTTTGCCGGCTTGTTTTTCGGCTTCTGCCTGATTGCGGGCAACGTAAACATTGCCTGCTTCGTCGTACCATGCAGGGATTTGATGGCCCCACCACAATTGGCGCGAGATACACCAGTCTTGGATGTTGTTCATCCATTGGTTGTAGGTGTTGACCCAGTTTTCAGGGATAAAGCGCACTGCGCCGCTGTCGACGGCTTTTTTGGCTTTGTCGGCAAGGCTCAAGCCTTTGAACTCGCTGTCAGGCTCGCCGCCGTTTGGCGTGGCGGACATAGCGACGAACCATTGGCTGGTCAGCATCGGCTCAATCACTGAGCCGGTACGGTCGCCTTTCGGCGTCATCAGCGTGTGCGGTTTGATTTCGACCAAGAAGCCTTGTTCCTGCAAATCGGCAACCATTTGTTTGCGCGCGTCAAAGCGGTCCAAGCCTGCGTATTTTTCAGGCAGGGCAAAACCTTGTTGCGCTTCGCCTTTGAAGTTGAACACTTCGGCGTTTGCCAACACTTTGGCTTCCAAATCGAACACATTAATCAGGCGCGTGTCGTGGCGTTTGCCGACTTCGTAGTCGTTGAAGTCGTGTGCGGGCGTGATTTTCACGCAGCCGGTACCGAAGTCTTTTTCAACGTATTCGTCAGCAATCACGGGAATGGTGCGGCCGGTCAGCGGCAGGATTAATTCTTTGCCGATTAAGTGGGTGTAACGTTCGTCTTCAGGATTGACGGCTACGGCCACGTCGCCCAGCAGCGTTTCGGGGCGGGTGGTCGCCACGATAACGGCTTCGGCAGGATTGTCCGCCAGCGGATAGCGGATGTGCCACATAGAGCCTTGTTCTTCCACGCTTTCCACTTCCAAATCAGACACTGCGGTACCCAATACCGGATCCCAGTTCACCAAGCGTTTGCCGCGGTAAATTAAGCCTTGCTCAAACAGGCGCACGAACACTTCGGTCACGGTTTCGGCGCGCACGTCGTCCATCGTGAAATACTCGCGCGTCCAGTCGGCAGAACAGCCCACACGGCGCATCTGCTGCGTAATCGTACCGCCGGAAACTTCTTTCCATTCCCACACTTTTTCCAAGAATTTTTCACGGCCCAAGTCATGACGGGACACGTTTTGCGCGGCAAGCTGACGCTCGACCACGATTTGTGTGGCGATGCCCGCGTGGTCGGTGCCCGGGATCCAGGCGGTGTTGCAGCCTTTCATGCGGTAATAGCGGGTCAAGCCGTCCATAATGGTTTGGTTGAAGGCATGACCCATGTGCAGCGTGCCGGTTACATTGGGCGGCGGCAATTGGATGGAGAAAGACGGTTTCGTCAAATCCATATCAGGCTGGAAATAGCCCTGCTCTTCCCAGTTTTGATAATGTTTGGATTCGATTTCGGCTGGATTGTATTTGTCTAACATGATGGAACTTTGTGAAATTAAGGTTATTTTTGATGTGCGGATTATAACGCAAAAAGGCCGTCTGAATCATTTCAGACGGCCTTTGGCATACGGGTTTTAAAAATGGAACAATACCAGGCTAACGGCGATTACCGCCATACCCGTTGTCAGGCCGTAAACGGTTTCGTGGCCGTCTGAATAACGTTTGGCGGCCGGTAATAGCTCGTCCAACGCCAAAAACACCATCACACCAGCTATCACACCGAATACCGAACCAAACACGGCAGGCGACAAAAACGGCTGCAAAATCAAATAGCCCAAAGCCGCCCCCAAAGGCTCGGCCAGGCCAGATAGCAGACACGCCCATACCGTTTTCTTACGGCTTCGGGTGGCAAAATAAACCGGCGCGGCGATGGAAATGCCCTCCGGAATATTATGGATGGCAATCGCCAAGGCCAAAGGCATCCCGACCGCCGGATTTTCCAAGGTGGCAAAAAACGTCGCCAAGCCTTCGGGAAAGTTGTGCGCCGTAATCGCAAACGCCGCCATCATGCCGACTCGCGCGATATGGCGACGTTTGCTTTCTTGAAACGACGGATCTTGAGCATCCAAGGTTTCATGCGGGTTCGGCACCAGGCGGTCAATCAGCGCGATGCCGCCCATCCCAGCCAAAAATGCCATGGTCGCTGCCGCAAACGCGTGGTCTTTATCATAAATTTCAGCGAACGCCTCACTGGATTTACTGAAAATCTCCGTCAGGGAGACATACACCATCGCACCGCCGGCAAATGCCAAACCAAACGACAACACGCGCGGATTGGGCGTTTTGGAAAACATCACCAAGCCGCTACCTAATACGGTAAACAAACCGGCAGCCAGCGTGATGGAAAAGGCAACGGCCAAATTGGACATCGAAAAATCGGGCATGAGAAAACCTGCGCTAAAAGCTGGGACAGGTTCAGACTAACACTTTTTAATGCATATGATAATAGTTATTATTTATTTTATTGATTGGATACCAGGATTTTGAAACAAAAGGCCGTCTGAAAAATAGTTTTCAGACGGCCTTTAAATTTGAAATGTCGCTAAACCTTATCGCTTTCCAGCTTAAGCCTGATAGCGCGACAGGCTCAAATCGTCGCTTCGGATTTCTGTGTCTTTGCCGCTCACGATATCGGCGGTTAATTTTGCCGAACCCAGCGACATGGTCCAGCCCAAAGTGCCGTGGCCGGTATTTAGGAAGAGATTATCAAAGCGGGTGTGCCCGATTAACGGCGTGCTGTCGGGCGTCATCGGTCTGAGTCCGCTCCAGAACAATGCTTGGCTCAAATCGCCGCCTTCTGGGAACAAGTCGTTGACGACCAAAGCCAAGGTTTCGCGGCGTTTTTCGGGCAGTTTGATTTCGTAGCCCGACAATTCCGCCATGCCGCCGACGCGGATTCTGTTGTCAAAGCGCGTGATGGCGACTTTGTAGCTTTCATCGAGAACGGTGGAAACCGGCGCGCCGTCGGAATTTGTAACCGGCAGGGTCAAGGAATAGCCTTTGACGGGATAAATCGGCAGATTGAGATCTAACTGAGCCAACACAGTCCTGCTGAAGCAACCGAGCGCGCAGACAACGGCATCTGCTTCAAACCGCCCTGCTTCGGTTTCAACGGCTTTGATGCGCAGCCCGTTGTGGTCGATGCGGCTGATGGTTTGGTTGAAATGAAACTGTACGCCCTTTTCTTGACACAATTTGTACAGGTTTTCAGTGAAGAGGTGGCAGTCGCCGGTTGCGTCCGCAGGCAGGTGCAGGCCGCCGGCAATTTTGGCGGTAACGCGTGCAAGCGCAGGCTCGAATTCTGCGCATTCTTCGGGTTTCAGACGGCGGTACGGCACGCCGTAGCGTTCCAAAACGGCAATGTCTTGTTCTGCCGCTTCAACTTCTTTAGCCTGGCGGAAAATCTGCAACGTCCCTTTTTTACGCCCTTCAAAATTCATGCCGGTTTGCGCTTCAAAACGGCGGAACATTTCACGGCTGTATTCGGAAATCCTGACCATGCGCTCTTTATTGATTTGATAGCGCGCTGCCGTGCAGTTTTGCAGCATTTGCCACAGCCATTCGATTTGATACAGGCTGCCGTCAGGGCGGAACAGCAAAGGCGGATGGCTTTTAAACAGCCATTTCAGTGCTTTGGTCGGGATACCGGGTGCAGCCCAAGGCGTGGTATAGCCGTAAGAAAGCTGGCCTGCATTGGCAAAACTGGTTTCCATCGCCACGCCCTCGGCGCGGTCGATGACCGTTACTTCATATCCTGCCTCTGCCAGATACCACGCGGAAGATACGCCGGCCACACCAGCACCTAAAACAAGCACTTTCATTTTTCTCCTCCTCTGACTTTTTTCAAAACAAACTTAATATACATCAGGCCGTCTGAATGTTCAGGTTCAGACGGCCTTGGACATTAATGCGGCAATTCGCCGTTTTTGATTTTTTGTTTGAAGTCGCGTGTTTCATTGACGATGACTTTCGCCATCAACAAAAGCGCAATCAGATTAGGCAATGCCATCAAGCCGTTGAATGTGTCCGAAGCCAGCCACACCAAATCAAGGCTCAACACGGTTCCCAGCATGACCGAAGAAACATAACCGACGCGGTACAAACCGGCAAACTTCTCGCCGAAGACGTAAACCGCGCATTTCTCGCCGTAATAACACCAGCCGAGAATGGTTGAGTAGGCAAAGAAAATCAGGCCGATGGTGACAATCCAGCCGCCGATGCCGGGCAGCATTTTTTGGAAAGTGACGGTTGTCAGCGCCGCGCCGCTCAATTCAGGTTTCACAAACTCGCCGCCTGTACCGAGCAGACCCATGACCAATACGATGCCGGTAATCGAGCAGACAACAATGGTGTCCAAAAAAGTACCGGTCATGGAAACCAAAGCCTGACGGACGGGGTGGTCGGTTTTCGCGGCTGCGGCGGCAATCGGCGCAGAACCCATACCTGCCTCGTTCGAGAACACGCCGCGCGCCACGCCGTAACGGATGACCGTACCGATGGCGCCGCCTGCCACAGCTTGCGCGCTAAACGCATCGGAGAAAATCAGTTTGACGGCGGGCATCAGTGCGTCAGAATTCACGACAATAATGGAAATACCGCCTACTACATAAAACACAGCCATGGCAGGTACGATAAAGGATGCGGCTTTGGCGATGCCCTTAATGCCGCCCAAAAGCACAATGGCCGTTAATACGGTCAATATCACGCCGGTGTAGGCAGGTTCGACACCGAAGCTGGTTTGCACTGCCTGCGCAACCGAGTTGGACTGTACCGAGCTGCCGATACCGAATGAAGCGAATGTACCGAACAGCGCAAACGCAACAGCCATCCATTTCCAGTTTTTGCCCAAGCCTTTTTCGATGTAATACATCGGGCCGCCGGACATTTCGCCTTTGGAATTGGTGACGCGGTATTTCACCGCCAACACGCCCTCGCCGTATTTGGTTGCCATGCCGAAAATAGCGGTCATCCACATCCAAAATACCGCGCCCGGGCCGCCGGTTACCACCGCAGTCGCCACACCGGCGATGTTACCCGTACCGATGGTGGCGGAAAGTGCGGTCATCAACGCCGCAAAATGGGAAATATCGCCTTCGTGGTCTTCGCCGTCTTCATGCTTCTTTGACGGCACAAACGCCTGTTTCAGCGCATAACCCAACATGGTGAACTGCAAGCCTTTCAGCAAAACGGTCAGCAAAATGCCCGTACCGACCAACAGCATCAACATAATAGGTCCCCAGACCCAGCCGCTGATGGTTTCGAAAAAGGCTTTGAGATTGTCTAAAAACAATTGCATGGCTTTCTCCTTTGTCTGTTTTATTTTTTATGCACTACTTTTTGTAGTGTCATGTAATTTCAGCACAGAATATTCAATAAGACAATATCTTTCTTTTTAAAAAGATTTTTGAGGTTTTACCCTAAAAAGATATCTATTTAGACCGGCCAGATTGTTTACAATCCGCTAAAAATAAAGGCTGCGGCCGAGATAAAATGCCAAATGAAAGTTAACCAACCATCAATTAAGACTGCAACAATTAAAATGACACAATCGACAAATGGCACATTATTGAAAAATACAAACACGCAAATCTTGTTTAAAAAAAGCCTCAGGCCGTCTGAAAGATGGTTTCCAGACGGCCTGAGGCTTGTTAATTATATTGATAAAGTCAGGTTGATGAATGTTGCCCAAGCAACTGCGCCAACACTCGGGCAAAGCGTTCCGGCGCGCCTTCACTGGTGTGCAAATACAGGGCGGGCTCGATAAGTTCCAATTCATTGAGCAGGAAGGTGTCGCCGACCAATGTGCCGTCCACTCGGGCGTAAACCGGCATTTGCGGCAAAGCGGCCAGTACGTCTTGCGCGGCACGGATGGCAAACTCGGGCGGCTCGATACCGAACACCGACACGCCATAGGCCGAGTTGGCGCGCCATTCGCCTTGGGGCGGCTGACGGCGCACGGCATGGCTGAATGTGCCGTTGAAAAACACCAGCGAGGTTTCGCCTGCCGTTTCGATTTCGCGGATATAAGGTTGAACAATCATGCCTTGCGGATAATCCACCATATCCACGTCCAATATCTCCGCACAAACTTTAACCACGCCTTTGCCGCTCTGCCCGAATGCCGGCTTGATGACCGCTTCCGTCCAGCCTTGTCGGTTTAGGATGTCAGCCAATTCGGCTTTTTGCGGCGGAACGAACACGCTGGGAATCACTTGCGTGCCGCGTTCTGCCAAATCACATAAATAAGTCTTTTCCATATTCCAAGCCATCAGCTCGGGCGGATTGATAAAACGCTGCCCCGCCTGCTCGGCTTGCTCCAGCCATTTGCGGAAGGCTTCGGGTTCGGTAGCATAATCCCATGCACACAAAGGCAGTAAAAATGGCGCGGACGGATGGTTTTGCCACGCATCAAATACGGTTTTCACGCCCATGGTTTCCAAGCATGCCGCCAATGTTTTCAGGTTGTCCGATGGTTCGGGATAAGTTTGGCAGGTAATGAGTGCCAAAACGGTTTGCTCGGTCATGGTCGCCGCCTCATTGCTAAAACCAAAATTATATAGCAAAATCAAACCAAAAGATTTTTCAGACGGCCTGATACATGAGGCCGATTCTGATAAAATGGTCTCCCCTTTTTTCGTCGGAACATGCTCATGAAATCTGCTCACGTCCTTGTCTGGTTCCGCCGCAACCTCCGCCTGCACGACAATGCCGCGCTTAATGCCGCCGTTGCAAGCGGTTTGCCCATTGCCTGCGTCTGGGTCAGCCAAAGGCCGTCTGAAAACCACAATCCGCGTCAAAGCCTGTTCCACTATCAAGCCGCGCAAGAGCTGCATACCCGTCTGGCGGCGCACCATATTCCTTTATATGTCGTCGCCTCCGACGAAGACCTCCTCCCCTTGGCTGCTGCGCTCAATGCCCATACCGTCATCACAGACGAAGCCTACACCGAAGCCGAAATCCGCCAAGACAACCGCCTCTGGCACAATTTCGACCGAGCAGGCATTGCCCTGCAACACGCCAACGACCGCGGCATTTTGGCCAAATCCCCCCTCATGGATGCCAACGGCCTGCCCTACACCGATTTTGCCGCCTATAAACAAGCATGGTTGCAGGCTTATTCAGGACAAAGGCCGTCTGAAACCGAATTACCTGTTCAAACCGGACAAAACGTTCAACTGTTTCCAGCCCATACCGGCGCGGTATTGCCTGCCTATCAGCAAGGCGGTGAAACCGCAGCCTTAACGCAATGGCACGCGTTCAAACAGAATTTGGTTCACTACCCGATTACCCAAAACTTTCCGGCACGAAAAAACACCAGCCTCCTCAATGCCTACCTGTCCGCAGGCTGCATTTCCCCGCGCCTGCTGGCCGCCGAAGGCTTGGCAAACCGACATTTCGAGTGGCTGGACAAGCTTATTTTCCGTGACTACTGCTACCAGCTCGCCTACCACCGCCGCCTACCCGAAACAACCGATGCCGCTCCGGTACGCGAATACTGGCGACACGGCCAAACCGGCGTACCCATCATCGACGCCTCCATCCGCGGCCTCGAAGCCACCGGCCACTTACACCCCGTTCTCCAGCAACTGTGCGCTCACTATTTCTGTCATGCGCTCAACTTCGACCCCAACCAAGGCATCGCGTGGACAGCCTCCGTCCAAACCGGCACCGACCCCGCGCTCAACCAAGCCAACTGGCACCTCGCCGCACAAGACATGGCCACCGTCCGCTATGCCCACAGTTCGCATCAAATCGATCCCGACGGCAGCTACATCCGCAGTTACATCCCCGAATTGGCACATCTGCCGTCCACCCTCATCCACACGCCGTGGGCCGCCGCCGATGACATCGACACACACGGCTACCCCTTTCCCAAGGCCGTCTGAAACCTGCGTTCACACCAAAAAACCACACTAAATACAGCTGAAAAACGTTCAAACAAAATATTTTGGTTTCAGACGGCCAAACAGATTGAATAGCCAAGATTTACACGGTAAACTTACGTCATTAAAAAATTTTATTATTTCATGACAATGAAACCCGCATTCGACATAAAAACGTCACGTTTGGACGTCTTATCCATCCATCTGCACACCGCAGATTTAACCGAATTGGAAGAATTCCTGCGCCAACTGGCAGGCCAATCCCAAGACGAATTCGTTCCCTTCATTTTAGACGTACAAGATTTCGACTATCCCGAATCCATCGATTTGGGCGGTATGATTTCCCTGTTTGCCCGTTACGGCATGCAAATTTTAGGGCTGCACCACACCAGCGACACATGGGCGGCAGCGGCGGCGCGTTATCACTTGGTATTCAAACAAGGCAACTCCACCCAGGCAGCCGACACACAGGCAGCACCTGCCCCACGCCAAGCACCGCAGCCGCAAGACGTACAAGCCACCGTCATCAACAATCCGACCGTATTGGTCAGCACGCCCGTGCGTACCGGCCAGCAGGTTTACGCTGAAAACGGCGACCTCATCGTCACCGGCATCGTCAGCCAAGGTGCGGAACTTATCGCCGACGGCAACATCCATATTTACGCCCCCATGCGCGGCAGAGCGTTGGCCGGTGCAAAAGGCAATACCAACGCACGCATCTTTATTCATTCCATGCAGGCCGAATTAGTCTCCGTTGCAGGTATCTACCGCAACTTCGAGCAAGACCTGCCCGAGCATCTGCACAAAAAACCCGTACAAGTATCATTGCAAGACAACCGACTGGTTATCAGCGCAATCGACGCCGAATAAACATCAGTACTTAAAAAGGAAATATCGTGTCCAAAATCATCGTAGTAACTTCAGGTAAAGGCGGCGTAGGCAAGACCACTACCAGCGCCAGCATCGCAACCGGCCTGGCCCTGCGCGGCCACAAAACCGCCGTGATCGACTTCGACGTCGGTTTGCGCAACCTTGACCTGATTATGGGTTGCGAACGCCGCGTCGTATACGACCTCATCAACGTCATCCACGGCGAAGCGACTCTCAACCAAGCCCTGATTAAAGATAAAAACTGCGAAAACCTCTACATCCTGCCTGCATCGCAAACCCGCGATAAAGACGCGCTGACCCGCGAAGGCGTGGACAACGTGATGAAAGAGCTGGCCAGCGAAAAAATGGGCTTCGAATTCATCATCTGCGACTCCCCTGCCGGTATCGAACAAGGTGCACTGATGGCACTCTACTTTGCCGACGAAGCCATCATTACCACCAATCCGGAAGTATCCAGCGTCCGCGACTCCGACCGCATCCTGGGTATTTTGCAAAGCAAATCTCGCAAAGCCGAACAAGGCAGCACTGTTAAAGAGCACCTGCTGATTACCCGCTACTCCCCTGAGCGCGTAGCCAAAGGCGAAATGCTGTCTGTACAAGACATCTGCGACATCTTGCGTATTCCATTGATCGGTGTGATTCCTGAATCACAAAACGTTCTGCAAGCTTCCAACGCCGGCGAACCTGTCATCCACCAAGACAATGCCGCCGCCGCAGAAGCCTACAAAGACGTTATCGCCCGCCTCTTGGGTGAAAACCGCGAAATGCGTTTCCTCGAAGCTGAGAAGAAAAGCTTCTTAAAACGACTGTTCGGAGGTTAATACATGTCACTGCTCGATATGCTGTTCGGCAGAAAGCCGAAAACCGCCACAGTCGCGCGCGACCGCCTGCAAATCATCATCGCGCAAGAGCGCGCACAAGAAGGCCAAGCCCCGGACTATCTGCCGACCCTGCGTAAAGAGTTGTTGGAGGTCCTGTCCAAATACGTCAACGTATCATTGGACGACATCCGCATCTCCCAAGAGAAACAAGACGGCTTGGACGTTCTTGAGCTGAACATCACCCTGCCGGAACAAAAAAAGGCTTAACACATGACCTTGACCGAATTGCGTTACATCGTAGCCGTCGCACAAGAACGTCACTTCGGACGTGCCGCACGACGCTGCTTTGTCAGCCAGCCCACCCTCTCCATCGCCATCAAAAAGCTGGAGGAAGAGCTGTCGGTATCCCTGTTCGACCGTAGCAGCAACGACATCATCACGACCGAAGCGGGCGAGCGCATTGTCGCCCAAGCCCGCCGAGTTCTGGAAGAAGCGGAACTCATCAAGCACCTTGCCAATGAAGAGCAAAACGAATTGGAAGGCGCGTTCAAACTCGGCCTGATTTTCACCGTTGCCCCCTACCTTCTGCCCAAGCTCATTACCGCGCTGCGTGAAACCGCGCCGAAAATGCCGCTGATGCTGGAAGAGAACTATACCCACATCCTGACCGAGTCGCTCAAACGTGGCGATGTCGATGCAATCGTCGTTGCCGAACCGTTCCAAGAGCCGGGCATCGTGACCGAGCCTCTGTATGACGAACCTTTCTTCGTCATTGTTCCCAAAGGCCATCACTTTGAAGAACTCGATGCCGTTACTCCTCAGCTTTTGGGCGAAGAACAAGTGTTGCTGCTGTCCGAAGGCAACTGTATGCGCGACCAAGTGTTGGCAAGCTGTTCCGAATTGGCTTCCAAACAAAAAATCCAAGGTTTGACCAATACCCTGCAAGGCAGCTCCATCAACACCATCCGCCACATGGTTGCCAGCGGTTTGGCCATCAGCGTCATGCCGGCTACCGCATTGACCGAAAACGACCATATGCTTTTCAGTATTATCCCGTTTGAAGGCAATGCGCCGCACCGCCGTGTTGTTTTGGCCTATCGCCGCAACTTTGTCCGCCCGAAAGCACTGACTGCTTTGCGCACTGCTATTTTGCAATCGCAACTGACCGGTGTAACCTTCGTCAACGAATAAACCGCAAAACAAAAGGCCGTCTGAATGTTCAGACGGCCTTTTTATTTTTAACCGAATAAAGGATTAGTAGTGGGTATGAACTTGACTGCCGATAACGCCACCCAAAGCCGCCCCACCCAAGGTAGAGCCGGTATCGCCACCAATCAAGTTACCTGCCACGCCACCCAATACCGCACCAGCAGCAGTGTTGCGTTGGGTTTGGGTCATATTGGCACATGCACCCAAAGAAGCGGCCAGCATGATCAAGGTCACAGTTTTTGCAAAAGTTTTCTTCATGGTTTGATTCTCCATCAGGGGTTAAGCTGTATATGAAACAGTATGGCACAACCTTTCATTAATATATTTTCTGATAAGTAAAGACAGATTAAACTAAGATAACGCCCTTGATGAACGGTTAAATGCGAAAATAAACGGCAATTCCAAAAGAATATTTATAAAATTTAATATATTTGGCATAAAATTGCGCATACATCAACCGCATTCGGTAGTGATACAATGACGACTTGTCTGAATTACCGGAAACACCTGTCATGAGTATCTACGCACTGGCACACATCATCCACGTTTATTGCGCGATTGCCTTTGTCGGCGGCGTATTTTTCGAAATGCTGGTCCTCTCCGTTTTACACACCGGCCGCGTTTCACGCGAATCGCGCCGCGAAGTCGAACGTGCCATGTCCTATCGTGCCGTCCGCGTGATGCCGCCTGTCGTCATTACCCTGTTCATCAGCGGCATTGTGATGGTGTACAACCGCTACCTGCCGATACTGCACCACCCATTCGACAGCTCCTTCGGCATCATGCTGAGCATCAAAATCCTGTTGGCAATAAGCGTTTTGGTACATTTTGCCATCGCCGTCGTCAAAATGGCACGGCATACCCTTACCGTCGGCTGGTCGAAATACATACACGCCGTTGTCTTCAGCCATATGCTGTTTATAGTCTTTTTTGCCAAGGCGATGTTCTACCTGTCTTGGTAAACCTTACCCATACCCCACACACAAGGATTTTTTATGACCCAATACCCGTCCGTCGGCTCGCCGATGTTTTACGGCATCTTCTTTATTGCCGTCTTAATCATGATCGCCATCGATATGGTATCGCTGAAAAAAAACGGCGCCCACAAAGTCAGCATCAAAGAAGCCCTCGCTTGGAGCGGCGTTTGGGTGGCCGTATCCTGCGCATTTGCAGGCTGGCTCTATTTTGAATTGGCGGGCAACCCGACTTATGGGGCCGTTGTCGCCAAAGAAAAAGTCCTCGAATTCTTCACCGGCTATGTGCTTGAAAAATCCCTTGCCGTTGATAACATCTTCGTTTTCCTGATGATTTTCAGCTACTTCAAAGTCGAACCCAAATTCCAACACCGCGTCCTGCTCTATGGCGTATTCGGCGCCATCGTCCTGCGCGCCATCATGATCTTCATCGGCGCAACCTTGGTACAACAATTTGAATGGATTTTGTACCTCTTCGGCGCATTCCTCTTATACACCGGCATTCACATGATGAAGCCCGAAGCCGAAGCTGAAGAAGACCTTTCCCAAAACAAGATCCTGACTCTGCTCAAAAAAGTCATCCCGACCAGCCAACAGTTTGACGGTGAAAAATTCTTTACCATTGAAAACGGCAAACGCATCGCTACGCCGCTTTTACTGGTATTGATTATGATCGAATTGAGCGACGTCATCTTCGCCGTGGACAGCATTCCCGCTATTTTTGCCGTAACCACCGACCCTTTCATCGTTCTCACTTCCAACATTTTTGCCATCTTGGGCCTGCGTGCCATGTACTTCCTGCTGGCAGACTTTGCCGAACGCTTTATTTTCCTCAAATACGGCTTGGCTTTCGTATTGAGCTTTATCGGTATCAAGATGCTGATTATGCACTGGGTACATATCCCGATTTCCATTTCCCTGTCCGTCGTCTTCGGCGCACTGGGAGCGTCCATCCTGACTTCTTTGGTGTATACGCGTCAGCAAGAGAAAAAATAATCTGCCGATATAAAAAGGCCGTCTGAAAAACATTTTTTCAGACGGCCTTTTGGTATCGGACACCAGCTTATTTAGCAGCGTCTTTCAATTTGTCGGCAGCTTCTTGAGTTGCATCGGCAGCTTTACCCAAAGCATCTTTAGCCGCATCTTTGGCAGCATCTTTAGCATCAGAAACCGCATCTTTAGCTTCTTCAACCGCTTTACCGGCAGTTTCTTTAGCATCGGAAATTGCTTTCTCCGCAGTTTCCTTCGCATCGGCACCGGCTTCTTTAGCGTCAGAAACAGCCTGTTCAGCAGCGCCTTTAGCTTCGGAAGCAGCAGCATCGGCAGCAGAAGCCGCGTGTTCGGCAGCAGCGTTCACATCAGAAGCAACGGCAGAAGCCGCTTCTTGAGTTTCCTGTTTCGCCTCTTGAGAACAAGCAGCCAAACCAGCTACCATCATCGCAGCAATCAATAATTTTTTCATGTTGTATATCCTTTGGTCTAAAAAATATCCATCAGAACTGACAGATTAGAAAATCATAACATAATTAATACTCAAAAAAGGAAGAATTAACGCCAAATAACAGCCGATTTACGTTTTTTGAAAAAAATTTCAAAAAAACAGTTGACAAAAAGAAACACGTTTCCTATAATACACAGCTTATCGGGTCGTTAGCTCAGTCGGTAGAGCAGCGGACTTTTAATCCGTTGGTCGAGCGTTCGAATCGCTCACGACCCACCAAATATGAAAACCTGCTTTAAAAAAAGCAGGTTTTTTTATATTCTCCATCAAGCCTTTCTTCACTCGATACCTACTTTATTATCAACATCAAGAATATTCGAGCTTTGTCACAATGCTGTTATAGATATAACTCAAAGCATCACCAACCTCTTGAATCAATCAAACCCAACTCCCCACCCATCACCTTTTTCTAAAAACTTCCAAATACCTACCATCAACCCACGCCAAATCCTCTTGTATGCCAGACAATTTAGGCATAGACTAAAACTACATCCAACTACAACAACAGGAGAAGGTTTGATGAAACAACTGTCTATGTATATCAACGGCCGCTTTGAAACCGACTTTAACGGCACATGGCGTGATGTTTTGAATCCGGCAACCGAAGAAGTCATCGCGCGTGAGCCTAAAGGCGGAAAAGCCGATGTTGATCGTGCCGTTACCGCGGCCAGAGATGCACAAACTGCATGGGAGCGTTTGCCTGCCGTTGAGCGCGGCGCATACCTGCGTAAAATTGCCCAAGGCATCCGCGAACGAGCCGACGAGCTGACTGACACCATTGTTGCCGAAGGCGGCAAAACCAAAGATTTGGCACGTATTGAAGTCATGTTCACTGCCGATTATCTCGATTATCAAGCCGAATGGGCGCGCCGTTATGAAGGCGAAATCATCCAAAGCGACCGTCCGCGCGAAAACATTTTATTGTTCAAACGTCCTTTGGGCGTGATCGCCGGCATTTTGCCGTGGAACTTCCCATTCTTCCTGATCGCCCGCAAAATGGGCCCGGCTTTGGTAACAGGCAATACCATCGTCGTCAAACCAAGCAGCGTTACCCCGATTAACTGCCACATCTTTGCTGAAATCGTTCATGCTTCAGGCTTACCGGCCGGCGTATTCAACGTCGTCAACGGCCCAGGCGCAGAAATCGGCAATGCCTTGGCATCACATCCGCAAGTCGATATGGTCAGCCTGACCGGTTCTGTCGATGCCGGCCGTCAAGTGATGGAAGCTGCCGCCATCAACATCACCAAAGTCTCACTGGAACTGGGTGGCAAAGCCCCTGCCATCGTCCTGAAAGATGCCGACTTGGATCTGGCCGTCAAATCCATCTTGGCTTCACGCGTGGGCAATACCGGCCAAATCTGTAACTGCGCCGAACGCGTGTATGTCCACAGCAGCCTGAAAGACGCATTTATTGAAAAAATGACCGCCGCCATGAAAAGCGTGCGCTACGGCAACCCGGCCGAAGCCGAACCCGGTGCACTGGAAATGGGTCCGCTGATTGAAGAGCGCGCCGTAAAATCCGTTGCCGAAAAAGTCGAACGCGCAGTCAAACAAGGCGCTACACTGGTCTGCGGCGGCAAACGTGCCGACGGCAAAGGCTACTTCTTCGAACCTACCCTGCTGACCGATATCGACAACAGTATGGACATTATGAAGGAAGAAACCTTCGGCCCCGTCCTGCCGGTTGCCACTTTCGACACACTCGATCAAGTCATCGCCTTGGCAAACGACAGCGAATTCGGCCTGACCAGCTCCGTCTATACCACCAATCTGAATGAAGCGTTTTATGTAACCCGCCGCCTGCGTTTCGGCGAAACCTACATCAACCGCGAAAACTTCGAAGCCATGCAGGGCTTCCATGCCGGTTGGAAAAAATCAGGTATCGGCGGCGCGGACGGTAAACATGGTTTGGAAGAATATCTGCAAACCCAAGTCGTTTATTTGGAAACCGATATCTAACTGCCGATACGGCCCTTCATAAAACAAAAGGCCGTCTGAAGTTGATTTTTCAGGTTAAACTGCACCCCAAAAGTTGCTACTCCAACTAACAAGGTGCAGTTTTTTATAACTAATTTTTATTAAATAGGAAAGTAACCATGTTGCACAAAATCGGGATGATAAGCGCATTGATCTTGGGTTTTGCCATGCCGGCTGCTGCCGAATGTTTGATTCAAAAAGACAGTATCGGAGGAATTAAATTAGGGCAGAACTTAAAGCAGGTAAAACAGAAATTCCCGAAGGCAAAAATGGAAAGAGAAAGCGATGCCGAAGGTGTGGCGTTTGTTGCCATTACGCTGTCGAAAGACGTTATGGTTTTGGCTTTTCAAAATGGAGACAACGATCCTGATTCTCCTATAAAACTCCATAAAAAAATTAATTTTTTGGAGACCGATTCTCCTACCTGTCACACGGCTTCAGGTGTACACCCGGGCATGAAGATTAAAGACGCAGAAGCCAAGCTAGGCAAAGTCAAAGGAATCCAACTATCAGAAATCGAAGCGCGTGAATACGCAACATTTGCCCGTCAACCGAAACATTTCGGATTTAGAGTAGAGCAGGGAGCAGGGATTTATCCGGGTAAAGGTGAAGCACCGAATCAAACTCGGCATTACCGTCAAACAGGACGTATTGAGGCAATTTCCGTATCTCAATCCAGAGGTTTTGATAATTGAAGAGCAAGATATTAGACAGAATGAACTGCACCCCCAAAGTTGCCCTCTAACTAACAAGGTGCAGTTTTTTATGACCCAATATATATTACACTTCAAATACTAAGCCATATTCCACTAGCTGCACATAATGTAACCATACAGCACAGACCAATACTGTATCTCACGCACCCATCTGCGACGTTGGATAACCGCCTGTCAGGAAAGCGGCATCGGCGCATTCAAACCCTTCAGTCTAAAATCATGATCGACCACCGCAAAAATCCCTTCATCGCCGACAAGCCGATCACAAAAATACAGCTTGGGGAGGCAGTTCAGGTTTCAGACGGCCTTTCTGCCTTTATAGAAAAAAACACCGACATCGCGTAAAATAGAGCCAATTTTTCACTTTATTCAGGCCGTCTGAAAACTCCGGCAGCCTGACTCATTTTTCCGGAAAACACCATGAGCGAACAAAACAATCCGCAAATCGAGCCGCAGTTGGACGAAAACCAAATCATCGCCCTGCGCCGCGAGAAACTGCACAACATCCGCAAAGAACGCAACGCCTACCCTAACGATTTCAAACGCGACAGCTTTGCCGCCGACCTGCATACCCAATACGGTGAAATCAGCAAAGAAGAACTCGACCCGCAAGGCATTCCCGTCAAAGTTGCCGGCCGCATGATGCTCAAACGTCAAATGGGCAAAGCCAGCTTCGCCACCATTCAAGACGTTACCGGTCAAATCCAGCTTTATTTGAACAACAAAGGCGTGAGCCAAGAAGTTTTGGACGATTTCAACCACTGGGACTTGGGCGACATCGTCGGCGCGGAAGGTACTTTGTTCAAAACCAACCACGGCGAATTGACCGTGCGCGTGTCCAACATCCGCCTGCTGTCCAAATCCCTGCGCCCTCTGCCGGACAAACACAAAGGTTTGAGCGATCAGGAAACCAAATACCGTCAACGCTACGTCGATTTGATTGCCAACGAAGAGTCGCGTAATACCTTCATCAAACGCAGCCAAATCATCCAATCCGTGCGCAATTTCATGGTCAACGAGCATTATTTGGAAGTTGAAACCCCAATGATGCACCCAATTCCGGGCGGTGCGACAGCGAAACCGTTCGTTACCCACCACAATGCCTTGGACATTCCGCTCTACCTGCGCATTGCGCCTGAGCTGTATCTGAAACGCTTGGTTGTCGGCGGTTTGGAACGCGTGTTTGAAATCAACCGCAGCTTCCGTAACGAGGGTATGTCCGTGCGCCATAACCCTGAATTCACCATGATCGAATTCTACGAAGCCTTCTCCGACTACGAACGCATGATGCAAATGGCGGAAGACATCATCCGCAACGCTTCCCGCGCGGTAAACGGCACGGCGAAAATCAGCTACAACGGCAAAGAAGTCGATTTGGAAAGCCCATTTGAACGCCTGACCATTCTCGGTGCCATCAAAAAATACAATCCGCACTACACCGATGAGCAGTTGAACGATGAAGAATGGCTGAAAAAAGAAATCGTCAAACACGGCGAAAGCCTGCCTCCTTCTCCAGGCATCGGCAGCCTGCAACTTGCCCTGTTTGAAGGTTGCGCCGAGGGCAAACTGTGGAACCCGACTTTCATCATCGACTACCCTGTCGAAGTATCGCCATTGGCACGTGCATCCGACAGCAAACCAGGTTTGACCGAACGCTTCGAGCTTTTCGTGGTCGGTCGCGAATTGGCAAACGGCTACTCCGAGTTGAACGATCCGGAAGACCAAGCCGAACGCTTCAAAGCGCAAGTGGCGCAAAAAGACGCCGGCGACGACGAAGCCATGCACTACGATGCCGACTACATCCGCGCTATGGAATTCGGCCTGCCGCCGACAGGCGGCTGCGGCATCGGTATCGACCGCTTGGTAATGTTGCTGACCGATTCGCAAACCATCCGCGACGTGATCCTGTTCCCTCAAATGCGTCCCGAATAACGCATTGAAATAAAATCAAGGCCGTCTGAAAACAAGACTCTGTTTTCAGACGGCCTTTTTGTTCAAATATGTAAAACGGAAGAGTTTAAATCAATAAATCCTTTACATCATAATAATAAAATTACATGATAATCAAAAAGATAATATAAAAAAGAATATGTAAACGTTTTTCAGTTTGTTGACAGTCTGCTAGAATACATCCAGTTACAGACAGCCTCCACACACAGGCCGTCTGAAAATGCAGAAACTCTGAAAGGTTTGTATGGATCAATTTTTCGAACAGCTTCACGGCTGGATAAACGCCATCAACGACCCAATGTGGTCGGGGTTGGTATATATGCTTTTAGGCGCAGGCCTCTTTTTCACCGTTACCACCGGTTTTGTACAATTCCGCCTCTTCGGCCGCAGTATCAAAGAAATGCTGGGCGGCCGCAAACAAGGTGATGATCCGCACGGAATCACACCGTTCCAAGCATTTGTTACCGGCTTGGCCAGCCGCGTAGGCGTGGGCAACATCGCCGGCGTGGCGATTGCCATCAAACTCGGCGGGCCGGGCGCGGTGTTCTGGATGTGGGTAACTGCCTTAATCGGCATGAGTTCGGCGTTTGTCGAATCTTCACTGGCCCAACTGTTCAAAATCCGCGACTACGACAACCACCACTTCCGCGGCGGCCCTGCCTACTACATCACTCAAGGCTTGGGACAAAAATGGCTGGGCGTTTTGTTCGCCCTGAGCCTGATTTTCTGTTTCGGCTTTGTATTTGAAGCCGTACAGACCAATACCATCGCCGATACCACCAAAGCGGCATGGGGCTGGGATCAACACTATGTCGGCGTCGCCCTGGTCATTCTGACTGCCCCGATTATCTTCGGCGGTATCCGCCGCGTATCCAAAGCCGCGGAAATCATCGTTCCGCTGATGGCGGTTTTATATCTCGTCATAGCACTCTTCATCATTGTTACCAATATTTCCCTGATTCCTGACGTGTTCGGTCAGATTTTTTCCAACGCGTTCAACTTCGATTCGGCTGCAGGCGGTTTCCTCGGCGGTCTGATTTCGACCACCATGATGCAGGGTATCAAACGCGGCCTGTATTCCAATGAGGCGGGTATGGGTTCCGCGCCGAACGCCGCAGCCGCAGCCGAAGTGAAACACCCCGTCTCCCAAGGCATGATTCAAATGCTGGGCGTTTTCGTCGATACCATCATCGTCTGCTCATGCACCGCCTTTATCGTCTTGACCTATCAACAGCCTTACGGCGACCTGAGCGGTGCGGCGCTGACCCAAGCGGCAATCGTCAGCCAGGTAGGCGAATGGGGAGCGGGCTTCCTTGCTGCCATCCTGTTTATGTTTGCCTTTTCAACCGTTATCGGCAACTATGCCTATGCCGAGTCCAACGTCCAATTCATCAAGAGCCATTGGCTGGTTACCGCCGTTTTCCGTATGCTGGTTTTGGCATGGGTCTACTTCGGTGCAGTTGCCAACGTACCCTTGGTATGGGATATGGCAGACATGGCCATGGGCATCATGGCATGGATTAACCTCGTTGCCATCCTGCTCCTGTCCCCACTTGCCTTCCTGCTGTTGAAAGACTACACAGCCAAGCTGAAAATGGGCAAAGACCCAGAGTTCAAACTCTCTGAACACCCTGGCTTGAAACGCAAAATCAAATCCGATATCTGGTAACACCAAAGGCCGTCTGAAATTTCAGACGGCCTTTTTAATCCCTGCCATTTAGACAAAACGATGCCCCTTAAAGCAGAAGCCTTTAAGGGGCAGAGCGTTGCGGCCCATCTTTTCAGACGGCCTTATTGTAGCAACGTTTCTCATTTCGCAGTGCAACAATATGGACAGATTCTAATTCCAAATCGACACCCAGTCAAGCATTTCATTTGCATAGTAATACTTACCTAGGATATATTTATACTTACCAAACATCACATTACGGAGAAACTGATGGCTGCATTCAAACCCAATCCAGTCAACTACATCCTCGGCCTCGATATCGGCATCGCATCCGTCGGCTGGGCGATGGTAGAAATTGACGAAGAAGAAAACCCCATCCGCCTGATTGATTTGGGCGTGCGCGTATTTGAGCGTGCAGAAGTACCGAAAACCGGCGACTCTCTTGCAGCGGCAAGACGCTTGGCACGCAGCGTCCGCCGCCTGACCCGCCGTCGCACCCACCGCCTGCTTCGAGCCCGTCGCCTATTGAAACGCGAAGGCGTATTACAAGCCGCCGATTTTGATGAAAACGGCTTGATCAAATCCTTACCGAATACCCCATGGCAACTTCGCGCCGCCGCATTAGACCGCAAACTAACGCCTTTAGAGTGGTCGGCAGTCTTACTACATTTAATCAAACACCGCGGCTATTTGTCGCAAAGAAAAAACGAGGGCGAAACTGCCGATAAGGAGCTTGGCGCTTTGCTCAAAGGCGTAGCCGACAATGCCCATACCTTACAGACAGGCGATTTCCGCACACCGGCCGAATTGGCTTTAAATAAATTTGAAAAAGAAAGCGGCCATATCCGCAACCAACGTGGCGATTATTCGCATACGTTCAGCCGCAAAGATTTGCAGGCGGAGCTGAATTTACTGTTTGAAAAACAAAGAGAATTCGGCAATCCTCATGTTTCAGACGACCTTAAAGAAGGTATTGAAATCCTGCTGATGACACAACGTCCCGCCCTGTCCGGCGATGCTGTTCAAAAAATGTTGGGGCATTGCACCTTAGAGCCGACAGAGCCGAAAGCCGCTAAAAACACCTACACCGCCGAACGTTTCATCTGGCTGACCAAACTGAACAACCTGCGTATTTTAGAGCAAGGCAGCGAGCGGCCATTGACCGATACCGAACGCACCACGCTTATGGACGAGCCATACAGAAAATCCAAACTGACTTACGCACAAGCCCGTAAGCTTTTGGATCTAGACGATACCGCCTTTTTCAAAGGCTTGCGCTATGGTAAAGACAATACAGAAGCCTCAACATTGATGGAAATGAAGGCCTACCATGCCATCAGCCGTGCGCTGGAAAAAGAAGGATTGAAAGACAAAAAATCCCCATTAAACCTTTCTCCCGAATTACAAGACGAAATCGGTACGGCATTCTCCCTGTTCAAAACCGATGAAGACATTACAGGCCGTCTGAAAGACCGTGTTCAGCCCGAAATCTTAGAAGCGCTGTTGAAACACATCAGCTTCGATAAGTTCGTCCAAATTTCCTTGAAAGCATTGCGCCGAATTGTGCCTCTCATGGAGCAAGGCAAACGTTACGATGAAGCCTGCGCCGAAATCTACGGAGACCATTACGGCAAGAAAAATACGGAAGAAAAGATTTATCTGCCGCCGATTCCAGCTGACGAAATCCGTAACCCAGTCGTCTTGCGCGCCTTATCTCAAGCCAGAAAAGTCATTAACGGCGTGGTTCGGCGTTACGGCTCCCCTGCACGTATTCATATTGAAACGGCAAGGGAAGTAGGCAAATCGTTTAAAGACCGCAAAGAAATCGAAAAACGCCAAGAAGAAAACCGTAAAGACCGGGAAAAAGCCGTCGCCAAATTCCGAGAGTATTTCCCCAATTTTGTCGGCGAACCCAAATCCAAAGATATTCTGAAACTGCGCCTGTACGAGCAACAACACGGCAAATGCCTGTATTCGGGCAAAGAAATCAACTTAGGCCGTCTGAACGAAAAAGGCTATGTCGAAATCGACCATGCCCTGCCGTTCTCGCGCACATGGGACGACAGTTTCAACAATAAAGTGCTGGTATTGGGCAGCGAAAACCAAAACAAAGGCAACCAAACCCCATACGAATACTTCAATGGCAAAGACAGCAGCCGCGAATGGCAGGAATTTAAAGCGCGTGTCGAAACCAGCCGTTTCCCGCGCAGTAAAAAACAACGGATTCTGCTGCAAAAATTCGACGAAGATGGCTTTAAAGAACGCAATCTGAACGATACGCGCTACGTCAACCGTTTCCTGTGTCAATTTGTTGCCGACCATATGCGGCTGACAGGTAAAGGAAAAAGACGTGTCTTTGCATCCAACGGGCAAATTACCAATCTGTTGCGCGGCTTTTGGGGATTGCGCAAAGTGCGTGCGGAAAACGACCGCCATCACGCCTTGGATGCCGTCGTCGTTGCCTGCTCGACCGTTGCTATGCAGCAGAAAATTACCCGTTTTGTACGCTATAAAGAGATGAGCGCGTTTGACGGTAAAACCATAGATAAAGAAACAGGAGAAGTGCTGCATCAAAAAACACACTTCCCGCAACCTTGGGATTTTTTCGCACAAGAAGTCATGATTCGCGTATTCGGCAAACCGGACGGAAAACCCGAATTTGAAGAAGCGGATACCCCCGAAAAACTGCGTACCCTGCTCGCAGAAAAATTATCTTCTCGCCCCGAAGCCGTACACGAATACGTTACGCCACTATTTGTTTCGCGTGCGCCTAATCGGAAGATGAGCGGTGCACATAAAGATACTTTGAGATCTGCTAAACGATTTGTTAAACATAATGAAAAAATTAGTGTTAAACGAGTATGGTTAACCGAAATCAAGTTGGCCGACCTTGAAAATATGGTTAATTATAAAAATGGTAGGGAAATTGAGCTATATGATGCTCTTAAAGCACGTTTAGAGAAATATGGAGGTAATGCTAAACAAGCATTTGACCCTAATAACAATCCGTTTTATAAAAAGGGAGGACAACTGGTTAAAGCTGTAAGGGTCGAAAAAACCCAAGAGAGCGGAGTCTTATTAAATAAAAAAAATGCTTATACCATTGCAGATAATGGAGACATAGTACGTGTTGATGTGTTCTGTAAAGCGGATAAGAAAGGAAAAAATCAGTATTTTATTGTTCCCATCTATGCTTGGCAGGTTGCTGAAAACATTCTTCCTGATATTGATTGTAAAGGATACCGGATTGATGATAGCTATACATTCTGTTTTAGCTTGCATAAGTATGATCTGATTACTTTTCAGAAAGATGAAAAATCTAAAGTAGAATTCGCCTACTATATCAACTGTGATAGCTCTGATGGACGATTCTATTTAGCTTGGCATGATAAAGGCTCTAAAGAACAGCAATTCCGTATTAGCACCCAAAATCTTGTATTGATGCAAAAATACCAAATCGACGAATTGGGCAAAGAAATCAGACCATGCCGTCTGAAAAAACGCCCGCCTGTCCGTTAAATTAATCTATCCCTGTTTCAGACGGCCTGAAGCAGGGATTTTTTATATCAAAATAAGGGGAAAAACATGACTTGGCGCAGCCTACTTATTCAAAACGGCGGCAAACTATCTTTGCAACGTCGGCAACTGCTGATTCAACAAAACGGCGAGTCCCACACCGTACCATTAGAAGACATCGCCGTTATCATCATCGAAAACCGCGAAACCCTGATTACCGCCCCGCTCTTATCAGCCTTAGCCGAACATGGCTCAACCCTGCTGACATGTGACGAACAGTTCCTGCCCTGCGGACAATGGCTGCCTTATGCCCAATATCACCGCCAACTTAAAATCCTCAAGTTGCAGCTGAATATAAGCGAACCCTTAAAAAAGCAACTCTGGCAACATATCATCCGCCAAAAAATCCTAAATCAAGCATTTGTCGCAGACGAAACAGGCAATGATCTTGCAGCCAAACGACTGCGCACTTTGGCAGTCGAAGTCCGTTCGGGCGATACAGGAAACCGTGAAGCCCAAGCTGCCGCCCTCTACTTCCAAGCCCTCTTTGGAGAAAAGTTTACTCGCAGTGACAACAATGCCGTCAATGCCGCATTGAACTACACCTACGCCGTACTCCGTGCAGCAGTTGCACGCACCCTGACCTTATATGGCTGGTTGCCTGCATTAGGCTTGTTTCATAGAAGCGAACTAAATCCATTCAACCTCGCCGATGACTTTATCGAACCCTTACGCCCATTGGCTGACCTGGTCGTTATGCATTTGTATGAACAAGGCCGTCTGAAAACTGATCTGACACCCAATATAAAACAAAACCTTACCAAGACCCTTCACTGTCAAATCTGCATCGAACAGCAACATTTCAGCACCTTGGCTGCCATAGACCAAATGATTTCCTCATTTCAAGCCAGCGTAACCAATAAAAACGCCAAACAGCTGAAACTGCCTGAAATCTTGCCATTGAAAGAATACCAATATGAGTGAAGCCAAATTTATGAGGATTATTATCTTCTTCGACCTACCGGTTACCACTGCAGCAAAACGCAAAGCCGCTAATCAATTTCGCCAGTTTCTATTAAAAGATGGATACCAAATGCTCCAACTTTCCGTATACAGCCGTATTGTCAAAGGTCGTGATTCGTTGCAAAAACACCACAATAGGCTATGCACAAACCTACCGCAAGAAGGTTCAATCCGCTGTTTGGAAGTGACAGAAAAGCAATATGCCACCATGAAACTGCTGTTGGGAGAGCTGAAAACCCAAGAAAAAAGGGTAAATTCCGACCAACTATTATTATTTTAAGTCCTATTTTTCAGACCAAATAAAATGGGAAACCCTTATAGAATAAGGGTTTCCCGTTGAGGTATTGTAGCACTGCGAAATGAGAAAGGGAGCTACAACCGCTGGCTGCGCCAATACACCGCCTTGAACATTGTAGCACTGCGAAATGAGAAAGGGAGCTACAACGTCAGACTTGAAGAATATTAAAAAGCTGGTATTGTAGCACTGCGAAATGAGAAAGGGAGCTACAACTCAGCATATGAGCTTGCTGATGGTGAGTTGATTGTAGCACTGCGAAATGAGAAAGGGAGCTACAACATTCATTAAGAACCAACCATTGCTTGAGAGATTGTAGCACTGCGAAATGAGAAAGGGAGCTACAACATTAGTAGCTAGTTTAAGAAATATACCTAAATTGTAGCACTGCGAAATGAGAAAGGGAGCTACAACTTCAGAATTGACCGTATAGACGGCGGCGTTATTGTAGCACTGCGAAATGAGAAAGGGAGCTACAACTAGATATATAAGATAGCGTTTATTAACGGCATTGTAGCACTGCGAAATGAGAAAGGGAGCTACAACTAGGCTTGCTGTTTGCCAAAATGCTTGCTTATTGTAGCACTGCGAAATGAGAAAGGGAGCTACAACTTCGTGAACGTCGTGGCTATCAATGGCTTCATTGTAGCACT
>NZ_JBQCWB010000006.1:0-56814 GCF_051957775.1 Neisseria sp. P0016.S008 | reverse complement strand
ATTGTAGCACTGCGAAATGAGAAAGGGAGCTACAACTTCGTGAACGTCGTGGCTATCAATGGCTTCATTGTAGCACTGCGAAATGAGAAAGGGAGCTACAACATACCAAATACCCTTAACGTCAGGCGCGTAATTGTAGCACTGCGAAATGAGAAAGGGTCTATCCAAATAAAAAAGCACCACCTAAACAGGTAGTGCTTTTTTATTAATATGCTTATTCAGCAGAATCAGCTGCTTTATCAACCAATTCAACCAATGCCAAAGGAGCATTGTCGCCTTTACGGAAACCGTATTTCAGTACACGAACATAGCCGCCGTTACGAGCAGCAAAGCGTGGACCTAATTCGTCAAACAATTTAACTACAACATCACGATCGCGAGTGCGGTCAAAAGCCAAACGACGGTTTGCCAAAGAAGGTTTTTTACCCAAGGTAATCAAGGGCTCAACTACGCGGCGCAATTCTTTTGCTTTAGGCAAAGTTGTCACGATGGTTTCGTGAGTCAACAAGGAATTCGCCATATTGCGCAGCATCGCAGCACGGTGGCTGCTAGTACGGTTTAATTTGCGGTTGCCATTACGATGACGCATGTCATTATCCTTTAATCTTCAAACTTACGGCTTTTCTAAGCCTACAGGCGGCCAAGCTTCTAATTTGGAACCTAATGTCAGACCTTTAGAGGCCAACACTTCTTTGATCTCATTCAAAGATTTACGACCCAAATTAGGGGTCTTGAGAAGCTCGGTTTCAGTACGTTGAATCAAATCGCCAATATAGTAAATATCTTCAGCTTTCAGACAATTAGCTGAACGTACGGTTAATTCCAAATCATCTACAGGACGCAGCAAGATAGGATCGATAGGAGGCGCTTTTTCTTCAACCTCTTCAACCGGAGTACCTTGCAGATCTGCAAAAATAGACATTTGGTCAATTAAGATACGTGCGGCACTACGTACAGCTTCTTCTGGATCAATAGAACCATTGGTTTCAATATCCAAAACCAATTTATCCAAATCCGTACGTTGCTCTACGCGTGCAGGTTCAACTTCAAAGCTAACACGACTGATGGGCGAAAAGCTCGCATCCAACTGAATCGCACCAATCTGTTTGTTCTCATCACGCAAAACGCGACGGCCTGAAACAGATTGATAACCACGACCTTGCTCTACTTTAATTTCCATGTCGATTTGGCCATTGTCAGCCAAGTGGCAAATAACATGTTCAGGATTGATGATTTCCACATCGTGTGGCAAATCAATATCACCAGCTACAACAGCACCGGCACCTGTTTTTTTCAAAGTCAACTGAACTTGGTTACGACCGTGAAGCTTGAATACGATACCTTTAATGTTCAAGAGAACGTCGACAACATCCTCTTGAACACCATCAATAGTAGAGTATTCGTGCAATACGCCGGAAATAACTACTTCAGTTGGGGCAAAGCCATTCATGGATGACAGTAAGATACGACGCAAAGCATTACCTAAAGTATGACCAAAACCACGTTCAAATGGCTGCATAGACACCTTGGCCCGAGTGGAAGACAAAGTATCTACATCGATTTGACGAGGTTTCAAAAATTCGGTTGTGCTATTTTGCATTTAACTGTCCCTCATTGAGCTAGCATTATTTAGAGTAGAACTCTACCACCAGCTGTTCATTAATATCGCCAGACAATTCTGAGCGATCCGGCATATTTTTGAATACGCCTTCCAATTTGTCGGCATCAACAGATACCCAGCTTGGCAAGCCAATTTGAGTAGCCAGGCTCAATGCTTCTTGGATACGTACTTGTTTCTTAGCTTTTTCACGAACAGCTACAACATCACCTGCTTTAACTTGGAAAGAAGGGATATTAACAACTTGACCGTTTACAACGATAGCTTTATGAGAAACCAATTGACGTGCTTCGGCGCGAGTAGAGCCAAAACCCATACGGTAAACGACATTGTCCAAACGAGACTCCAGCAATTGCAGCAGCAATTCACCGGTAGAGCCTTTACGACGAGCTGCTTCCGCGAAGTAACGACGGAATTGACGCTCTAATACGCCATAAATACGACGAATTTTTTGTTTTTCACGCAATTGCAAACCGTAGTCTGATAAACGTGGTTTTTTTGCACCGTGTTGACCAGGTGCAGAATCCATTTTACATTTGGAATCCAAAGAGCGACGTGCACTCTTCAAAAACAGATCCGTACCTTCGCGACGTGCTAATTTACATTTAGGGCCAATATAACGTGCCATGTTTTAAATCACTCCAATATTAAATACGACGTTTTTTAGGCGGACGGCAACCGTTATGAGGCAACGGGGTAACGTCAGTAATGCTGGTAATCTTGAAACCAAGAGCGTTTAAAGCACGTACAGAAGATTCGCGACCAGGGCCAGGGCCTTTAATGCGAACTTCTAAATTTTTAACGCCATACTCTTGGGCAACTTTACCAGCTGCTTCTGCTGCAACTTGTGCTGCAAATGGTGTACTTTTACGAGAACCTTTAAAACCAGCGCCGCCAGAGGTAGCCCAAGACAATGCATTGCCTTGACGGTCAGTGATTGTAATGATGGTATTGTTGAAAGATGCATGAACGTGCACAATACCTTCGCTTACGGTTTTACGTACTTTTTTACGTACACGCGAAGCTGTGTTTGCTTTAGCCATTAATCAAATTCCTTAAAATTTATTTCTTACCGGCAATCGCTTTGCGCGGACCTTTACGGGTGCGAGCATTTGTGCGAGTGCGTTGACCACGACAAGGCAAGCCACGACGATGACGGAAGCCACGATAGCAACCCATATCCATCAGTCGTTTAATGCTCATCGTTACTTCACGACGCAAATCGCCTTCAACTTCATATTTAGCAACTTGCTCACGCAAAGCGTCTAATTGAGCCTCGTCCAAATCTTTTGCTTTAGTAGCAGGAGCAATATTTGCTGCCTCACAAATCAATTTAGCACGAGTCGCACCAATACCATAAATAGCCTGAAGGCCAATTACGATATGGGCATTATTAGGGATATTTACCCCTGCAATACGAGCCATATTTTTTCCTTTTTAGGGCAAAGTATGTCACTATACCACAAAATCAATAGTTAAGAAAACTAGCTTCTTAACCTTGACGTTGTTTGTGACGTGGGTCAGTACAAATTACGCGAACTACACGATTACGACGAATAATCTTGCAATTGCGACAAATTTTCTTTACAGAAGGTTGTACACGCATTTTATTTCCTTTTATCGTTTATCTTGCTCGGAAAACAATCCGAGCACGGGTTAAATCATAAGGAGTTAATTCAACTGTTACCTTATCACCTGGAGAAATACGGATATAGTGCATCCGCATTTTGCCAGATATATGACCAAGTACTACATGATCATTTTCCAGTTTTACTTTAAATGTTGCATTGGGCAGAGTTTCAAGGATTTCGCCCTGCATCTGTATGGTATCTTCTTTAGCCATAAGCCTACTTACGTGACAAAGATTTCATATCTGGACGACTCATCAAGTCTTCATACTGACTACTCATTCTATATGAATTGATTTGTGTCCTAAAATCCATTGTAACGACAACCAAAATAAGCAGAGATGTTCCACCTAAATAGAAAGGAACTTTCAATGCCGTCGTTAAAAATTCAGGTATCAGACAGATTATAGTGATATACAAAGCACCAAATAATGTCAGTCTCAGTACAACTTTTTCCAAATATCTAGAGGTTTGCTCACCTGGGCGAATACCCGGTACAAATGCGCCACTCTTCTTCAAATTTTCAGCCATCTCTTTAGGGCTAAATACTAAAGCAGTATAGAAATAGCAGAAGAAGATGATAGTTGTGGCAAATAATACAATATACAAAGGCTGTCCGTGTTGCAGCATTGCAGCAACCTTATGAAGAACAGAATTCGTGCTATTTGAACCAAACCAACCTAAAAGTGTAGATGGAAATAAAATGATACTGGAAGCAAAAATAGGAGGAATAACACCTGCCATATTTAGCTTGAACGGCATATGAATGCTTTGTCCCGGCATCATTCCAGAGCCAAACTGCCTTTTAGCATAATGTACAGGAACTTTACGCTGAGCACTCTCAAAATAAACTACAGCATAGATCAACAGCAAAATACCAATCACAATGGATACTGCCATCAACATACTCATGGAACCTTGTTCAGTCAAAGTTAACAACCGAACAATACCGGATGGGATACCCGATACAATGCCTGCTGTAATAATTAAAGAAATACCATTACCAATACCACGCTCGGTAATTTGCTCCCCTAACCACATCAGAAACATAGTACCTGTAACCAAACAGACTACTGTAGAAATATGAAACTCAAGCGAACTCGTTACAACAACACCTTGTTGATAAACAAATGTTGCAACACCAAAGCTTTGCAATACAGCCAATAATACCGTCCCATACCTAGTATATTTCGTAATTATTTTCCTACCAGCCTCACCTTCCTTCTTTAAAGCTTTTAAAGAAGGAACAATTTCAGAAGCAAGCTGAACAATAATCGATGCCGAAATATAAGGCATGATACCAATTGCAAATATACTAAAGCGCTCCAACGAACCACCCGAGAACATATTTAACATTCCGAATATGCCGTTTGCAGCGCCTTCGTATAACTTAGCTAATGCAACAGCATCTACGCCCGGTACCGGTATATGAGCACCAATACGGAAAACGACTAAAGCACCTAAAAGGAACACCAGACGTTTTTTCAGATCACCAAATTTGGATAATCCTGATAAAGATTGTTGATTAGCCACTGTAGTGCAAGCCTTATTCTTCTACTTTACCACCGGCAGCTTCAATAGCAGCTTTAGCACCTTTAGTAGCTTTTACACCTTTCAAGGTAACTGCTTTTGAGATTTCACCAGAAGCAATAACTTTTACATTAGAAGCAGTTGCAGGAATCAGACCAGCTTGTTTAAGAACCAAGACATCAATCTCGTTCACAGCAATCAGATTTAATTCACTCAAACGAACTTCAGCATTCGCGGCAGCAGTCAAAGATTTGAAACCACGTTTCGGCAGACGGCGTTGCAAAGGCATTTGACCGCCTTCAAAACCTACCTTGTGGAAGCCACCAGAACGGCTTTTTTGACCTTTATGACCACGACCACCTGTCTTACCCAAGCCGCTACCAATACCACGGCCTACACGACGACTAGCGTGAGTAGCACCCTCAGCAGGTTGAATAGTATTCAAAAACATATTAAGACTCCACTTTCAACAAGTAGCTGATTTTATTGATCATGCCACGGTTTTCAGGGGTATCCAAAACCTCTACAGTATGTTCACGGCGGCGCAAACCTAAACCGCGAGCACATGCACGATGAGATTCAATTGTACCGATCAGGCTCTTAACCAATGTAACTTTAATCTTTTTTTGCTCAGTCATGGTTAGCTCCCAAAATATCTTCTACTGTCAAGCCACGTTTAGCAGCAATATCAGCAGGGGTATACAGTTTAGACAAACCGTCTAATGTAGCGCGTACAATATTGTAAGGATTAGTAGAACCATGTACTTTAGCTGAAATGTTATGGATACCCATAGCATCAAATACTAAACGCATTGGACCACCAGCTTTCACACCGCTACCTTCTTTAGCAGGTTGCATAAATACTTTAGTAGCACCATGACGACCAATAACCTCATGATGAATAGTACCGTTTTTCAAAGGTACTTTAATCATAGAGCGTCGAGCTTGATCCATTGCCTTTTGAACAGCAACTGGTACTTCTTTTGATTTACCTTTGCCCATACCGATGCGACCATCACCATCACCAACAACAGTCAGTGCAGAGAAAGCCATGATACGGCCACCTTTAACTACTTTAGTCACGCGATTAACTGCGACCATCTTTTCAATCAGGCCATCACCGCGTTCTTCAATTTCATGTTTTGCCATCTGAAAGTCTCCAAATATTAGAAGCTTAAACCATTTTCACGTGCAGCTTCAGCCAAAGCTTTCACACGACCGTGATATTGGAAACCTGAACGGTCAAAAGCAACTTTTTCAACACCTACTGCTTTAGCTTTTTCAGCAATACGCTTACCAACTACAGCTGCTGCTTCAACGTTGCTACCTGATTTCAGGCTACTACGTACTTCAGCTTCCAATGTAGAGGCTTGAGCCAATACTTTATCACCTTCAGCACTAATTACTTGAGCATAAATATGATTATTGCTGCGGAACACACATAATCTTACCATTTTCAAGTCCGCAATACGCGCACGGGTTTTGCGTGCACGACGGAGTCGGGTTGTATGTTTATCCATTAGTGAACCTCAATTATTTTTTCTTGGCTTCTTTCATCACTACTACTTCACCTACATAACGAACACCTTTACCTTTATAAGGTTCAGGAGAACGGAATGCACGGATTTCAGCAGCGACTTGGCCAACCACTTGTTTATCTGCACCAGTCAAAACGATTTCTGTTTGGCTAGGAGTTTGAACAGAAACACCTTCAGGCATTTCGTATACGATTGGATGAGAGAAACCCAGAGACAAGTTCAAAACTTTGCCTTGAGCTTGGGCACGATAACCCACACCAATCAATTGAAGTTTTTTCTCAAAACCTTCAGAAACACCCTTAACCATGTTATTAACCAATGCACGAGCAGTACCAGACATAGCATTAGCCTGTTTACTATCATTTTTTGCAGCAAAAGTCAATTTACCATCGTTCAGTTCAATAGCAACATCGGAATGCAAAGGAAAAGACAATTCGCCGTTTTTACCTTTGATAACCAATGCCTCTGTTCCGAATTTTACTTCTACACCAGCAGGAACAGTCACTGGGTTTTTTGCGACGCGTGACATTTACTTTTCTCCACTAGGCTACGATGCACAACAACTCACCACCTACACCCTCAGAACGGGCTTTGCGATCAGTCATTACACCTTTAGAAGTACTAACAATAGCGACACCCAAACCATTCATTACGCTAGGGATCTCACTTGATGCTTTGTAAATACGCAAACCTGGACGTGAAACACGTTTAATTTGCTCAATCACAGGACGACCTGCATAGTATTTCAATTGAATTTCCAATACCGGTTTTGCATCAGCAGAAACCGCAAAATCCTCGATATAACCTTCTTCTTTCAGAACTTTTGCAATTGCACATTTCAGTTTAGAGGAAGGCATGGCAACTGCTGCTTTATTAGCACGTTGCGCATTGCGAATACGAGTCAACATATCGGAAATAGGATCATGCATACTCATTATTTATACTCCTATTACCAGCTAGCTTTAACAACACCAGGGATCTCGCCACGCATAGCGATTTCACGGATTTTAATACGGCCCAAACCAAATTTACGGAAAGTGCCACGAGGACGACCTGTTAAAGCACAACGACGACGTTGACGTACAGGTGCTGCATTACGAGGAATGGATTGAAATTTCAAACGTGCTTCAAAACGTTCTTCTTCAGTCGCATTAGCATCATTAATAACAGCGAAAATTGCCTCACGTTTAGCTGCAAACTTTTTCGCCAATGCTTGACGTTTCAGCTCACGATTAATAAGTGCTTTCTTAGCCATGATTATCCTTTAAACGGAAACTTGAACAGTGACAACAAAGCTTTCGCTTCTTCATCAGTTTTTGCAGTAGTTGTAATAGTAATATTCAAACCACGCAAAGCATCGATTTTATCGTATTCAATTTCCGGGAAAATAATTTGCTCACGAACGCCCATATTGTAATTGCCACGACCATCAAATGATTTACCGCTTACACCACGGAAGTCACGTACGCGAGGCAACGCAATAGTAATCAAACGATCCAAGAATTCAAACATTTGATCACGACGCAATGTTACTTTGCAACCAACTGGATAGTTATCACGGATTTTAAAACCTGCGATAGATTTACGAGCAACAGTAACAACTGGTTTTTGACCAGCAATTTTCTCTAAATCAGAAACAGCATGCTCCATAACTTTTTTATCAGCAACAGCTTCACCTACACCCATATTCAAGGTGATTTTTTCAATACGTGGAACTTCCATTACTGATTTGTAACCAAATTGTTTAACCAATTCAGGAACAACTGTATCTTTATAAAACTCTCTCAAACGAGCCATGTTATCTCCTTATGCTCCAATGATAGAGCCATTTGATTTGAAGAAACGAACGCGTTTAACTTTGCCTTCATTTTCAATCAGCTTAATACCAACACGGTCTGCTTTATTAGTTTCCGGATTCAGGATTGCAATATTAGAAATATCCAAAGGCATTTCTTTAGTAATAATGCCACCCTCAATACCACGCATTGGATTAGGTTTTTGATGGCGTTTTACGACATTAACACCCTCAACAACAACTTTATCACCCAACACTCGAACTACTTGACCTTGCTTACCTTTATCTTTACCGGTAATCACTACAACCTGATCGCCTTTAATGATCTTATTCATCGCGCTATTCCTTATAATACTTCAGGCGCCAATGAAACGATTTTCATAAATCGCTCAGTACGCAATTCACGGGTTACCGGACCAAAAATACGGGTACCCAGAGGTTCAAGTTTATTATTCAACAACACAGCAGCATTGTTATCGAATTTAATTAACGCACCATCAGGACGACGCACACCCTTAGCAGTACGAACAACTACTGCATTGTATACATCACCTTTTTTGACACGACCACGTGGGGCTGCATCTTTAACTGCAACTTTAATAATGTCGCCAACAGAAGCGTAGCGACGCTTAGATCCGCCCAATACTTTGATGCACATTACGCGACGCGCACCAGAGTTATCAGCCACATCTAAGATGGTCTGCATTTGAATCATATTAGTACCTTTAAATTAACCAACTTAATTTACCACTTTCATATAACTCGCACCTTACTTTAAGCTGCTTATTAAATGAAACCATCACGGTTCTAGTAAACCAGTCTTGGATCCCGAAGGGAGAGAAACTTCCATAAGAAGCTGGAAGATAAGAAACGAAGTTTACACGCAAATTAACTTTGCTGCAAGACTTCGTTTCTTATTAAGCTACATTACTGTGTTTTAAATCAAACAGTACGTGCTTTCTCAACCAATTCTTTTACAACCCAAGACTTGGTTTTCGACAAAGGACGAGATTCCTCGATTACCACTACATCACCAATACCATATTGATTGTTTTCATCATGAGCATGGATTTTAGTTGATAAACGAATAATTTTACCGTACAGAGGGTGTTTAACTTTACGCTCAACCAATACTGTAACAGTTTTGTCCATTTTGTCGCTTACCACTTTGCCTTGCAAAGTACGAACATTTTTAGCTTCGCTCATTACTTAGCACCTTTTTCAGTTAAAATGGTTTTAATACGAGCAATATCGCGACGTACACGTTTTAACTCGCTAGATTTACCCAACTGACCGGTTGCATTTTGCATGCGTAAGCCAAACTGAGCTTTCAACAAGTCCAACAAATCAGAGTTTAATTGCTCAATAGATTTGTCTTTCAATTCATTTGCTTTCATTATTGACCCACCTGTCTTACTACAAAGGTTGTAGGAATAGGCAATTTGGCAGCGGCCAATTCAAATGCTTCACGAGCCAAAGACTCAGGAACACCGTCCATTTCGTACAATACTTTGCCTGGTTTAACTTCAGCAATGTAATATTCCACATTACCTTTACCGCCACCCATACGAACTTGGATAGGTTTCTCAGTAATTGGTTTATCAGGGAATACACGAATCCAAATACGACCGCCACGTTTAATATGACGAGTCATAGTACGACGAGCAGCTTCGATTTGGCGGGCAGTCAAACGACCACGGCCTACGGCTTTCAAACCGAATTCACCGAAACTTACTTTGTTACCGCGAGTAGCAATACCGGTGTTACGGCCTTTTTGTTGCTTGCGATATTTCAGTCTAGTTGGCTGCAGCATTACGTCCACCTGCCTTTCTTTGTTTCTTCTCATGCTCAGGTTTAGAAGATTTAATATTACCTTCTGTATAAACCCAAACTTTCAGACCCAGTACACCATAAGTAGTGTGCGCTTCGCTAGTTGCATAATCTACGTTCGCACGCAAAGTATGCAAAGGTACGCGACCTTCACGGTACCATTCGCTACGAGCGATATCAGCACCATTCAGACGGCCTGAAGTCATGATCTTGATGCCTTTAGCACCAGAACGCATTGCATTTTGCATTGCACGTTTCATAGCGCGACGGAATTGAACACGTTTTTCAAGCTGCTGAGCAATACCATCAGCAATGATTTGCGCATCCAATTCAGGACGACGAATCTCTTCAATATTTACATGAACAGGCACACCCATCAGAGCTTGCAAGTCACGTTTCAAGATTTCGATATCCTCACCTTTTTTACCAATAACCACACCTGGACGAGCAGAGTGAATGGTAATACGTGCAGATTTAGCAGGACGCTCGATCACTACGCGACCAACTGAAGCATTGGCCAGTTTTTTACGCAAGTAGTTACGAACATCAATATCTTGTTTCAAAACAGTAGAAAAGTCGGTGCTTTTAGCAAACCATTTTGAAGCCCAGTCTTTAGTTACCGCCAGGCGAAAGCCTGTAGGGTTAATCTTTTGTCCCATAGCTTTTCCTTAGTTGCCCACTGTCACGTTAATATGACAAGTTTGTTTCTCGATGCGGTTACCGCGACCTTTGGCACGAGCTTGGAAACGTTTCAAGCTTGGGCCTTTGTCAACAAAGATAGTTACCACTTTCAGTTCGTCAATGTCAGCACCATTATTGTGCTCGGCATTGGCGATTGCTGATTCCAATACTTTTTTAATCAGCTCAGCACCTTTTTTAGGACTGAATGCCAAGATATTCAAAGCTTGGGCAACGTCTTTACCACGAATCAAATCAGCTACCAAACGAGCTTTTTGAGCTGAAATACGGGCGTTTTTATGTTGTGCACTTACTCTCATGATTCACCTTATTTCTTTTTAGCCTTTTTATCAGCCAAGTGGCCTTTAAAGGTACGGGTCAATGAGAACTCACCTAATTTATGACCAACCATGTTATCGCTGATAAACACAGGCACGTGAGTGCGACCGTTGTGTACAGCGATAGTCAGACCAATGAAATCAGGCAAAATGGTAGAACGACGTGACCAAGTTTTAATTGGGCGTTTGTCGTTGCTTGCACGAGCAGCATCTACTTTTTTCAGCAAATGCAGGTCTACATATGGGCCTTTTTTTAATGAACGAGCCATACTAATTAACCTTTATTTGAGTAACGACGACGAACAATCATGTTATCCGTGCGTTTGTTATTACGAGTGCGGTAGCCCTTAGCAGGAGTACCCCATGGGCTAACCGGTTCGCGAGCCTCACCAGTACGGCCTTCACCACCACCATGTGGGTGATCAACAGGGTTCATTACAACACCGCGAACGGTCGGACGAATACCACGCCAGCGGTTAGCACCAGCTTTACCGATTTTTTTCAGGCTTTGTTCTTCGTTGCCAACTTCACCGATAGTTGCACGGCAATTTACGCTAATTTTGCGCACTTCACCAGACCGCAAACGAACTTGTGCGTAAGCACCTTCTTTTGCAAGCAATACCGCAGAAGCACCAGCAGAACGTGCAATTTGTGCACCTTTACCTGGTTTCATTTCGATACAGTGAATAGTTGTACCAACAGGAATATTGCGGATCGGCAGAGTGTTACCTACTTTGATAGCAGCTTCAGCACCGGAAACCAATACTGCACCGGCTTGAATACCACGAGGAGCAATGATGTAGCGACGCTCACCATCTGCATAGCACAACAGTGCAATAAATGCAGTACGGTTAGGGTCATATTCGATACGCTCTACTTTTGCAGGGATACCGTCTTTGTTACGTTTAAAATCTACAACGCGGTAATGATGTTTATGGCCACCACCTTTATGACGGGTAGTAATATGACCATTATTGTTACGACCGGCAGTAGAATTTTTCTTTTCCAGCAGAGGTGCATAAGGTGCACCTTTGTGCAAACCTTCTGTTACCACGCGAACCATGCCGCGACGGCCTGCAGAGGTCGGCTTCATTTTAACGATTGCCATTTTGTTTATTCCTTATCTGCAGCTGCAGCAGCGGCTTCCAAATCCAACTCTTGGCCTGCAGCCAGGCTTACATAAGCCTTTTTAATATCGCTGCGACGACCTAAAGTGCGACCAAAACGTTTAACTTTACCTTTAATGGTAACAGTAGTAACGTCTGCAACTTGAACGCCGAACAGCAGCTCAACAGCCGCTTTAATTTCAGGTTTAGTTGCATTTGCCAAAACTTTAAACGTCATTTGGTTACGTTTTTCAGCCAATACGTTGCTTTTTTCAGAAACGATAGGTGCCAAGATTACTTGAGTCAAACGTTGTTGATTCATACCCATTGCTCCTCTAATTGTGCAACTGCATCTTTAGTAATAACGACTTTTTTGTAACGCAGCAAGCTGTAAGGATCAACTTGTTGAGCTTCCAAAACCAATACGTTAGGCAAGTTGCGTGAAGCCAAGTAAACATTCTCGTCGAGCTGTTTAGTTACAAACAGAACTTGCTCCAAACCCAAATTTTTCACTTGTTCAGCAAAAACTTTGGTTTTAGGAGTTTCAGCAGTCAATGCTTCGATTGCAAACAAACGTTCATCTCGAGCCAATTGGGACAAAATAGTCGCCATACCGGCACGATACATTTTACGGTTCACTTTTTGAGTGAAGTTTTCATCAGGTTTGTTTGGGAATGCACGACCACCTTTACGCCACAGCGGAGAAGAAGTCATACCGGAACGAGCACGACCAGTACCTTTTTGGCGCCATGGTTTTTTAGTAGAGTGGTTTACTTCGGCACGAGTTTTTTGCGCACGATTACCAGAACGGGCATTTGCCAAGTAAGCAGTAACCAGTTGGTGAACCAGAGCTTCATTGTATTCGCGAGCAAACAAAGCATCAGAAACAGCCAAGCTGCCAGATACTTGTCCTTTAGCGTCAATTACTTTCAATTCCATTACGCACCTACTTTCACGCTAGGACGAACCACGACGTCGCTGTTAACCGAACCCGGAACAGCACCTTTAACCAACAAGAGTTGGCGTTCAGCATCAACACGTACAACTTCCAATTTTTGAACAGTTGCTTTAGTGTTACCGTATTGACCTGCCATTCGTTTACCAGGGAACACGCGACCAGGGTCTTGTGCCATACCGATAGAACCAGGAACACGGTGGGAACGGGAGTTACCGTGGGAAGTACGTTGAGCACCGAAGTTATGACGTTTGATCGTACCAGAGAAACCTTTACCTTTAGAGGTACCGGTTACATCTACCAATTGACCAACTTCAAACATAGAAACGGTAATTTCATCACCGGCTTTCAATTCAGCCAGTTTTTCTTCAGTCAAAGCAAATTCAACCAAACCGCGACCAGCTTCAACACCTGCTTTAGCAAAGTGACCGGCTTCAGTTTTGTTGACACGATTAGCTTTTTTCTGACCAAAGGTAACTTGTACAGCAGTGTAGCCGTCAGTATCTTTGGATTTCACTTGTGTAACGCGGTTGGCAGACATATCCAAAACAGTTACCGGAACAGAAACACCCTGTTCGTCGAACACGCGAGTCATACCAACTTTGCGTCCAACCAGACCTAAAGTCATGATTATTTTCCTTTTAAGTAAAGGGGCGGGCTACGATTGGCCTGCCTTTCAGACAAAGTTAAACTTGATACGGATGTACCAAGTCTGCCATTATAATTGACAAATCAAAGAAATATCAACAAAAATTTCAATTTAACTTCTTAAACCCATCATTTTTTCGGATGAAGGGTTACCAAATATCTGAAAATTTTCAGACTGCCTAAGAATTCTATAAAAAACCGAACAGCCAAGCTGTTCGGTTTTTCAGTTCTTATTGAACTTTAATTTCTACATCTACACCTGCTGGAAGATCCAGTTTCATCAGTGCATCAGTAGTTTTATCAGTCCAGTCCACGATGTCCATCAGACGCAAGTGGGTACGGATTTCCAATTGTTCACGAGAAGTTTTGTTCACGTGAGGGGAACGCAAGATGTTGAAACGTTCGATTTTAGTTGGCAAAGGAATCGGACCTTTAACAACAGCGCCAGTACGTTTGGCAGTTTCAACGATTTCTTGCGCAGAACGGTCAATCAGACTGTAATCATAAGCTTTCAGGCGGATACGGATTTTTTGGTTTGCCATTTATCAATATCCCTCAATTAAGCGATTACAGAAGAAACCACACCCGCACCTACGGTACGACCACCTTCACGAATCGCAAAGCGCAGACCTTCTTCCATAGCGATTGGCGCAATCAGTTCTACAGTAATGGTTACGTTCTCACCTGGCATTACCATTTCTACACCTTCTTCCAAAGTAACTGCACCAGTTACGTCAGTAGTACGGAAGTAGAATTGTGGACGGTAGTTAGCGAAAAATGGAGTGTGACGACCACCCTCTTCTTTGCTCAGTACGTATACTTCTGCTTTGAACTTGGTGTGAGGAGTGATAGTACCTGGTTTAGCCAATACTTGACCACGCTCTACGTCTTCACGTTTAGTACCACGCAGTAATACGCCTACGTTGTCACCAGCTTGACCTTCGTCCAGCAGTTTGCGGAACATTTCAACGCCGGTACAAGTAGTTTTTTGGGTTGCTTTCAGACCTACGATTTCGATCTCGTCACCAACATGGATGATACCGCGCTCTACACGACCGGTTACTACTGTACCACGGCCAGAGATAGAGAATACGTCTTCGATAGGCAACAAGAAAGGTTTGTCCACAGCACGCTCAGGTGTTGGGATGTAGCTGTCCAAGGCAGCAGCCAATTCGAAGATTTTTTCTTCGTAAGCAGCGTCACCTTCCAAAGCTTTCAGTGCAGAACCTTGTACGATTGGGCAGTCATCGCCTGGGAAGTCGTAGCTTGACAACAAGTCACGGATTTCCATTTCAACCAGTTCCAACAGCTCGGCATCGTCAACCATGTCGCATTTGTTCATGAATACGATGATGTAAGGTACACCTACTTGGCGAGCCAACAGGATGTGTTCGCGAGTTTGTGGCATAGGACCGTCAGCTGCGGAACATACCAAGATCGCGCCGTCCATTTGTGCAGCACCGGTAATCATGTTTTTAACGTAGTCGGCGTGGCCCGGGCAGTCTACGTGCGCGTAGTGACGGGTTTCAGTTTCGTATTCTACGTGTGAGGTATTAATGGTAATACCACGAGCTTTTTCTTCAGGAGCGTTGTCAATTTGGTCGTAAGCTTTTGCAGCGCCACCGAATTTTTTAGCCAAAATAGTAGTCAAAGCAGCAGTCAGAGTGGTTTTACCATGGTCAACGTGACCGATGGTGCCAACGTTTACGTGCGGTTTGCTACGTTCAAATTTTTCCTTAGCCATGAGCTAATTCCTTTACATATAAAGATCGATTAAAGAACAATGGCCGTCTGAAAATTTATTTTCAGTTTCAGACGGCCTTTTCTGATTAGCCTTTGCGGGCTTCAGTTACAGCAGCAGCTACGTGAGCAGGAGCTTCAGCGTATTTTTTGAACTCCATGGAGTAAGTAGCGCGGCCTTGGGTTGCAGAACGCAGGTCGGTTGAGTAACCGAACATTTCTGCCAGAGGTACTTCGGCACGAACTTTCTTACCGCCGATACCGTCATCATCCATACCCAATACAACGCCACGACGACGGTTCAAGTCGCCCATTACATCACCCATGTATTCTTCAGGCGTTTCCACCTCAACTGCCATGATTGGTTCCAACAGAGCTGGATTGGCTTTACGCATACCTTCTTTAAAGGCTTGAGAAGCTGCCAATTCGAAGGCCAATTGTGAAGAGTCGACATCATGCGAAGAACCGAAGATCAAACGTACGCGTACGTCAACTACTGGGTAGCCCGCAACGATACCGTTAGGCAGGGTATCGCGGATACCTTTATCGACAGAAGGAATGAATTCGCGAGGAATCACACCACCTTTAATTTCGTCGATAAATTCGTAACCTGCACCACCCGGTTCCATAGGTTCCATTTTGATCACAACGTGACCGTATTGACCTTTACCACCAGATTGTTTAGCGTGTTTGTATTCTGCTTCAACTTCTTTGCGGATAGTTTCACGATATGCAACTTGAGGCGCACCAATGTTAGCTTCCACACCGAATTCGCGTTTCATACGGTCAACAATAATTTCCAAGTGCAACTCACCCATACCGGAAATAATGGTTTGACCAGATTCTTCATCTGTACGAACGCGGAAAGAAGGGTCTTCCTTAGCCAAACGGTTCAGGGCAATACCCATTTTCTCTTGGTCGGCTTTGGTTTTTGGTTCAACAGCAATGTGAATTACCGGCTCAGGGAATTCCATGCGCTCCAAGATAATCGGCGCGCTTTCTGCGCACAAAGTTTCACCGGTAGTAACATCTTTCAGACCGATAGCAGCGGCGATGTCGCCAGCGCGTACTTCTTCAATTTCAGTACGGTCCGCAGCAGTCATTTGCACCAAACGACCGATACGTTCGCGAGTACCTTTTACAGAGTTCAATACGGTATCACCGGATTTCACGACACCAGAGTAAACGCGAATGAAAGTCAGCTGACCAACGTATTTGTCGTTCAACATTTTGAACGCCAATGCAGAGAATTTCTCTTCATCGCTGGCTTGACGGCTGTCTGCTTCTTCAGTGTTAGGGTTAACACCTTGAACAGGAGGAATGTCGGTAGGAGCAGGCAACAATTCTACTACTGCGTCCAACATACGTTGAACACCTTTGTTTTTAAATGCAGAACCGCACAACATTGGTTGGATTTCACCTGCCAAAGTACGTTGACGCAATGCGCCTACGATTTCTTCTTCGGTCAGCTCTTCACCACCCAAGTATTTATCCATCAATTCTTCGCTGGCTTCTGCTGCGGCTTCAATCATGTTTTGACGCCATTCTTCAGCAGTTTCAACCAACTCCGCAGGAATATCGCCATAGGTAAAGGTTGTACCTTTATCAGCTTCGTTCCAGATGATAGATTTCATTTTCAGCAGGTCAACAACACCACTGAAGCTATCTTCTGCACCAACCGGGATTACGATAGGTACAGGGTTCGCGCGCAAACGGGTTTTCATTTGCTCGACAACGCGGAAGAAGTTGGCACCTTGACGGTCCATTTTGTTTACAAATGCCAAGCGAGGAACTTGGTATTTGTTAGCTTGACGCCATACGGTTTCAGATTGAGGTTGAACACCACCTACTGCACAGTAAACCATTACTGCACCGTCTAATACACGCATAGAACGCTCTACCTCTACGGTAAAGTCAACGTGTCCCGGGGTATCGATGATGTTGAAACGGTGTTCAGGGAACTGTTTCGCCATACCGGACCAATAAGAAGTCACAGCAGCAGAAGTAATGGTAATACCACGCTCTTGCTCTTGTTCCATGTAATCGGTAGTTGCTGCACCGTCATGCACCTCACCCAACTTATGAGTCAAACCTGTATAGAACAGAATACGTTCTGTTGTGGTTGTTTTACCCGCGTCAATATGGGCAGAAATACCAATATTGCGATACAGGCTGATAGGGGTCTTACGAGCCATTTTGTTAGCCTTTCAATATTAGAAACGGAAGTGAGAGAATGCTTTGTTAGCTTCAGCCATACGGTGTACTTCTTCACGTTTTTTCAACGCACCGCCACGACCTTCAGCCGCATCAATCAATTCGCCTGCCAAGCGCAGGTCCATAGATTTCTCACCACGTTTACGGGCCGCGTCGCGAACCCAGCGCATTGCCAAAGCCAGACGACGTGAAGGACGAACTTCAACAGGAACTTGGTAGTTTGCACCACCTACACGGCGGCTTTTCACTTCCACGATAGGTTTGGCGTTTGCAATGGCTTCGTTAAATACTTCGATTGCTACTTTGCCGGTTTTTTTCTCAATTTGTTCCAGTGCACCGTAAACGATACGTTCTGCAACAGATTTTTTACCGTCAATCATCAATACGTTCATGAATTTAGTCAGTTCAACGCTGCCGAACTTAGGATCTGGCAGTACGTCGCGCTTAGGGACTTCTCTACGTCTTGGCATTTTAATTTCCTTTAATCTATTCAGTTGGGTCAATTCCCATGAATACCCAATTGAGTATTCACTTACTCGGCCGTTGTTCAGCTTAGGCGGCCGACGTGCCTATTTGAGTCCCGATAATTATTTAGGACGCTTAGCACCGTATTTAGAACGGGCTTGTTTACGGTCTTTAACACCTGCAGTATCCAAGGAACCGCGTACAGTGTGGTAACGTACACCTGGCAAGTCTTTTACACGACCGCCGCGAATCAATACGACGCTGTGCTCTTGCAGGTTGTGGCCTTCACCGCCGATATATGAAATGACTTCAAAACCGTTGGTCAGGCGAACTTTACATACTTTACGCAATGCAGAGTTAGGTTTTTTAGGGGTAGTTGTGTATACACGGGTGCACACGCCACGTTTTTGCGGGCAAGCTTCTAGTGCAGGCACTTTGTTTACGTACACAGGCTTTTGACGACCTTTGCGTACCAATTGGTTAATAGTTGGCATATTTTCTCGTCCTGTTGAGTTAAATACTTGCCGACACCATGTCGACAAGATTGGAATTATATTTTTATTGCAAGGGTTTAGTCAAGCAAATGACTGATAAAGTTTAGTGTTTTCCAATTTATGTCTAAATTTTGGAAACAAAGGCCGTCTGAAAGATTTAGACGGCCTGAGACCTTTGCAAAATTCCCCAAAATCCCCTAAATGTCTTGGTGGAAATTTAGGGGATTTTGGGGAATTTTGCAAAGGTCTCAACCTATGTTTAGGTTTCGGCTGTCGAGGGGAAAGGAATTTTGCAAAGGTCTCGGCCTTTGTCATTTTAAATAAGTCCGTAATTTGGCTCTCTACTTATTTTTCTCCATTGCTTTCCTTATTTATTCAGACTGCCTTAATCTCTACCCTCTTTTAAATCCTCTAAAAAATAAAACCGCAAGACTGGCTTGCGGTTTTATTTTCACAATAATCCCGAGAGATTATTCGTCTGAAGCTTCGGTTTCAGAAATTTCTTGATCAGCTTGCTGCCATTGTTGGTGGCGGCTGCGGTGATAGGTCAAACCTGTACCGGCAGGAATCAAACGACCGACAATCACATTCTCTTTCAAACCGCGCAGCTCGTCTTGTTTGCCCATAATAGCGGCCTCTGTCAAGACGCGGGTTGTTTCTTGGAACGATGCCGCAGAAATAAAGCTGTCTGTAGACAAGGAAGCTTTGGTAATACCCAGCAACACGTTTTCGTAACGTGCTGGCTCTTTGTCTTCAGCCATGGCTTTTTCATTGGCAAGCATCACATCGCCACGCTCAACTTGTTCGCCGGTAATGAACTCAGTATCACCGGAATCAACGATGTTCACTCGACGCAGCATTTGGCGGATGATGACTTCGATGTGTTTATCGGAAATCTTCACACCTTGCAGGCGGTAAACCTCTTGTACCTCTTGAACAATGTAGCGGGCCAATGCTTCGATACCTTGCAGACGCAGAATGTCGTGTGGATCTACGGCACCGTCTACGATGGTTTCACCGCGGTTTACCACTTGACCGTCGTGTACCAGAATCTGTTTCTCTTTAGAAATCAGGGTTTCGTATGCTACACCGTCTACGTCGGTAATAATCAGACGCTGTTTACCTTTGGTTTCTTTACCGAAGGAAACGGTACCGGTAATTTCTGCCAACATACCTGCATCTTTCGGCACGCGTGCTTCAAACAATTCGGCTACGCGTGGCAGACCACCGGTAATATCGCGGGTTTTAGAAGACGCTTGCGGAATACGTGCCAACACATCACCCTTACCGACTTCCTGACCTTCACGGATGGTAATCACCGCACCGACCGGGAATGCCATAGAAACTGGGGTAGTCGTACCTGGGATACAAATTTCCAGACCATTTTCATCCAACAGTTTGACAGTCGGACGCAACAGTTTAGAAGCACCAGAGGAACGACGTTTGCCATCAATCACTACCAAAGTAGACAAACCGGTTACATCGTCGGTTTGTTTCGCAACAGTAACACCCTCTTCCACGTTTTCGAATTTCACCATACCTGCATGTTCGGTAATCATCGGACGGGTATGCGGATCCCAAGTTGCCAAGGTTTGACCAGCTTTAATGGCTTCGCCGTCTTGTACCAGCAGGATTGCACCGTAAGGTACTTTGTGACGTTCACGTTCGCGACCGATATCGTCGTGAATCACTACTTCACAAGAACGGCCGATGACAACCAACTCGCCTTTGTTGTTAGCAACGTAACGCATTTGGCTGCTGAAACGTGCTGTACCGTTGGATTTGGCTTCTACTTGGCTGGCCGCCGCTGCACGAGATGCCGCACCACCAATGTGGAACGTACGCATGGTCAGCTGAGTACCTGGTTCACCAATGGATTGTGCAGCAATCACACCAACTGCCTCACCGGCGTTAACCAGTTTACCGCGTGCCAAGTCGCGGCCATAACAGTGTGCACACAGGCCATGACGGGTTTTACAAGTAATCGGAGTACGGACTTTGACTTCATCGACACCGGATTGGTCGATCATATCTACCAGTTTCTCGGTCAACAACGTACCGGCTTCAACCAAAGTCTCGCCAGTCGAAGGATCGACAACATCAGAAGCAGTAACGCGGCCCAAAATACGATCGCGCAAGGCTTCAATCACATCACCGCCTTGTACCACTGCCTTCATCACAAAGCCGTCTGAAGTACCGCAATCGTCTTCAACAACTACCAAGTCTTGGGTTACGTCTACCAAACGACGGGTCAGATAACCGGAGTTTGCAGTTTTCAACGCGGTATCCGCCAAACCCTTACGCGCACCGTGGGTCGCAATAAAGTATTGCAATACGGTCAGGCCTTCGCGGAAGTTGGAGGTAATAGGCGTTTCAATAATTGAGCCGTCAGGCTTCGCCATCAAACCACGCATACCGGACAACTGTTTAATCTGAGCTGCAGAACCACGGGCACCAGAGTCAGCCATCATGTAAATAGAGTTGAAGGACTCTTGATCAACTTCGTTGCCGTCACGATCGATAACTTTTTGTTTGGATAGGTTGTCCATCATCGCTTTAGCGATCTTATCGCCGGCACGACCCCAAATATCGACCACTTTGTTGTAACGTTCGCCGTTAGTTACCAAACCTTGACGGTATTGGTCTTCGATTTCTTTAACTTCAGCATTAGCCTCAGCCAGCAAGGCTGCTTTTTCTTTCGGAATTTCCATATCGTCAACCGCAATGGAAATACCGCCTTTAGCCGCAAAACCGAAACCGGTATACATCAGGTGGTCAGCGAAAATAACTGTTTCACGCAGGCCGCAAAGACGGAATGATGCGTTAATCAGTTTAGAAATTTCTTTTTTCTTCAGCGCTTTGTTGATGTACTCGAATGGCAGGCCTTTAGGCAGGATTTCGCTCAACAATGCACGGCCGACAGTCGTTTCGTAACGGTTAACGACAGGCTCAAACTCACCTGCTTCGTTTTTCACCCATTCACGCAGACGTACGGTAATTTTCGTACCCAGCTCAACCTGTTTGGTATAGTATGCACGATGCACTTCTTTCACATCGGCAAACAGGCTGCCTTCGCCTTTGGCATTGATACGGTCTCGGGTCATGTAGTACAGACCCAATACGATATCTTGAGAAGGTACGATGATTGGTTCGCCGTTGGCTGGAGACAATACGTTGTTTGAAGCCAGCATCAGCGTGCGTGCTTCCATTTGTGCTTCCAAGCTCAATGGAACGTGTACAGCCATTTGGTCACCGTCAAAGTCGGCGTTAAATGCGGCACACACCAATGGGTGCAACTGAATCGCTTTACCTTCAATCAGGATAGGTTCGAACGCTTGAATACCCAAACGGTGCAGGGTTGGCGCACGGTTCAGCATAATCGGATGTTCGCGGATTACTTCTTCCAAGATATCCCATACTTCAGGTACTTCTTGTTCTACCAATTTTTTCGCAGCTTTAACGGTAGAAGCCAAACCTTGTTTTTCCAGTTTATGGAAAATGAACGGTTTGAATAGTTCCAAAGCCATTTTCTTCGGCAGACCACATTGGTGCAGACGCAGGTATGGGCCTACGGTAATCACGGAACGACCGGAGTAGTCCACACGTTTACCCAGCAGGTTTTGACGGAAGCGGCCGCCTTTACCTTTAATCATATCTGCCAATGATTTCAGCGGACGTTTGTTAGCACCGGTCATGGCTTTACCGCGACGGCCGTTATCCAACAGAGAGTCAACTGCTTCTTGCAACATACGTTTTTCGTTGCGGACGATGATGTCAGGTGCATGCAGTTCCAACAGACGTTTCAGACGGTTGTTACGGTTGATGACGCGACGGTACAAATCGTTCAAATCGGAAGTGGCAAAACGACCGCCATCCAATGGAACCAAAGGACGCAAATCAGGTGGCAATACCGGCAGCACATCCATAATCATCCACTCCAGTTTCATACCGGAACGGTGGAAGGCTTCCAATACTTTCAAGCGTTTGGCAATTTTTTTAATTTTGGTGTCAGAACCGGTAGATTCCAACTCTTGACGCAGGATTTCGATCTCGCCGGCAATATCCAAGGTGCGCAGCAATTCGCGGATACCTTCCGCACCCATTTTGGCATCAAAGTCGTCGCCGTATTCGTCCAGCTTATTGTAGTAATCGTCTTCAGTCAGCAATTGACGGCGTTGCAACGGAGTCATGCCGGGATCGGTCACCACGAATGCTTCAAAGTACAATACGCGTTCGATATCACGCAACGTCATGTCCAATACCATACCCAGGCGGGAAGGCAGGGATTTTAAGAACCAGATATGGGCAACAGGTGCAGCCAATTCGATATGGCCCATGCGTTCGCGGCGCACTTTGGACAGGGTCACTTCCACGCCACATTTTTCACAGGTTACGCCTTTAAATTTCAAGCGTTTGTACTTACCGCACAAACATTCATAGTCTTTGACCGGGCCAAAGATTTTGGCGCAGAACAAACCGTCGCGCTCTGGTTTGAACGTACGGTAGTTGATGGTTTCAGGTTTTTTAACTTCGCCATAAGACCATGAGCGGATGGTTTCGGGAGAGGCAATACCGATTTTGATGGCATCAAACTCTTCTTCCATGCCGGCGGTTTGCAACGGATTAAATAAGTTCAACAAATTCATTTTTGCTCCTTGAAGGAAGTATTTTTACCGCGTGGCGGATTTTCGATATTGGAAACGGTACTTTTGATTTCAGACGGCCTAAATGCCGATTGCTTTATTCTTATTCTGAAACCGCTTTTTCAGACGACCTTAAAAGGCCGTCTGAAAACTTCTGTTTAGTAGCGTTCCAAATCGATATCCAAGCCCAGTGAGCGAATCTCTTTAACCAATACGTTGAAGGATTCAGGCATACCGGCATCGATTTTGTGTTCGCCTTTGACGATGTTTTCGTACATTTTGGTACGACCGTTCACGTCGTCCGACTTCACTGTCAGCATCTCTTGCAACGTGTATGCTGCACCGTATGCTTCCAGCGCCCAAACCTCCATCTCACCGAAACGTTGGCCACCGAACTGGGCTTTACCGCCCAGAGGTTGTTGGGTAACCAGACTGTACGGACCGGTAGAACGGGCGTGCATTTTTTCATCAACCAAGTGGTGCAGTTTCAGATAGTGCATCACACCGACTGTTACCTTGCGGTCAAACGGTTCGCCAGAGCGTCCGTCATACAGCGTGATTTGGGTTTTGCTGTCGTTAAAGCCCAATTTTTCGACTTCAGGATCATCGCTTGGATAAGCCAAGTTCAACATTTCGCGGATTTCAGACTCTTTCGCACCGTCAAACACTGGGGACGCGAAAGATGCGCCTTTACGCAAGTTAGAAGCCAATTCAATGATTTCTTCATCTGTCAGGCTGTCTAAATCTTCTTTCTTACCGCTGCTGTTGTAGAGTTTATTCAAGAATTCACGCAGCTCGCTGGCCTTGCGTTGCTCTTTCAGCATACGGTCGATGCGCTCGCCGATACCTTTTGCCGCCCAACCCAAGTGAACTTCTAAAATCTGACCGATGTTCATACGGGAAGGTACGCCCAACGGGTTCAGTACGATGTCTACCGGACGGCCGTCAGCCATGTAAGGCATGTCTTCCACTGGCAGAATGCGTGATACCACACCTTTGTTACCGTGGCGACCCGCCATTTTGTCACCGGCTTGCAGACGGCGTTTGATGGCGATAAATACTTTCACCATTTTTTGTACGCCCGGTTGCAGCTCGTCACCTTGGGTCAGTTTTTTCTTCTTGATCTCATACAACTCATCCGCTTCTTCGCGTTTTTGTTGCAGACTCAATTTAATCAGTTCCAACTGTTTGGCCAAGTCTTCGTCAGCCAGACGGATGTCAAACCAATCATGTTTGCTGGACAGGCTTGCCAAATATTCGGTAGTGATTTCACTGCCTTTAGCCAGCTTCATCGGACCACCATTAGCTTTTTGACCCACAATCATACGTTCGATACGGTCGAATGCGTCATTATCGAAAATACGCAATTGATCGCCCAAATCTTGACGGTAACGTTTCAATTCTGAATCAATAATGGATTGAGCACGTTTATCGCGTTGGATACCTTCACGAGTGAAGACTTGAACGTCGATAACGGTACCGCTCATGCCGGTAGGCATACGCAATGAAGTATCTTTTACGTCAGATGCTTTTTCACCGAAGATGGCACGCAGCAGTTTTTCTTCAGGAGTCAGTTGAGTTTCGCCTTTAGGCGTTACTTTACCTACCAAGACGTCACCGGCCTCTACTTCTGCACCGATATATACGATACCGGATTCATCCAAACGGTTTTGCATACGTTCGGACAAGTTCGGAATATCGCGGGTAATGTCTTCCGCACCCAATTTAGTGTCACGTGCAACAACGTTCAGCTCTTCAATGTGAATCGAAGTGTAACGATCGTCCGCAGCCACTTTTTCTGAAATCAGAATCGAGTCTTCGTAGTTGTAACCGTTCCATGGCATGAAGGCGATGGTCATGTTTTGACCCAAAGCCAACTCGCCCAAATCGGTAGATGCACCGTCGGCCACCAAGTCACCACGTTGCAACACATCGCCTGCTTTTACAGCCGGACGTTGGTTGATGTTGGTAGATTGGTTGGAACGGGTGAATTTAACCAAGTTGTAAATATCGACACCCACTTCACCGGCAGTCGCTTCATCATCATGAACACGAACTACGACGCGGTTGGCATCTACATACTCAACCACACCACCACGGCGGGCAACGATTGCAGTTGCAGAGTCAACGGCAACAGAGCGTTCGATACCGGTACCAACCATTGGTTTCTCAGGACGCAGGCACGGTACGGCCTGACGTTGCATGTTGGCACCCATCAATGCACGGTTCGCGTCATCATGTTCCAAGAATGGAATCAGAGATGCTGCAACGGATACCACTTGGCCGGTTGCCACGTCCATATATTGAACGCGGTCAGGCGTTGCCATAATGGTTTCGCCTTTTTCACGACAAGTAACCAAGTCGCCAATCAGATTACCGTCTTTGTCCAAATCGGCATTCGCCTGTGCAATCACATAACGGCCTTCTTCGATAGCAGACAAGTAATCAATTTCTTCAGTTACTTTACCATCGACAACACGGCGGTAAGGGGTTTCCAAGAAGCCATAATCATTAGTACGCGCATAAACGGACAGTGAGTTGATCAAACCAATGTTTGGACCCTCAGGTGTTTCAATAGGACATACACGGCCATAATGGGTCGGGTGTACGTCTCGCACCTCAAAGCCTGCACGTTCACGAGTCAAACCGCCCGGGCCCAATGCAGATACACGGCGTTTATGGGTTACTTCAGACAATGGGTTAGTCTGATCCATAAATTGGCTCAATTGGCTGGAGCCGAAGAATTCTTTAATCGCGGCAGAAACAGGTTTCGCATTGATCAAGTCATGCGGCATTAAGTTCTCAGATTCTGCTTGGTTCAAACGTTCTTTAACTGCACGTTCTACACGAGCCAAACCGCTGCGGAATTGGTTTTCAGTCAACTCACCAACAGAACGGACACGACGATTACCCAAGTGATCAATATCGTCTACTTCGCCATGACCATTACGCAGTTCAACCAATGTAGCAATAGAAGCAACAATGTCTTCAACGCTCAGAACGTAACCGCCTTTTTCAGCTGCGCCAGCCAAAGTTTCGTTCAGCAAACGGCCATACCAAGAGTTTTGTTGTGCTTCAGACAATTTTTGTTCGTATGTGCGCGTATTAAATTTCATACGGCCTACGCGAGACAAATCATAGCTGTCTTCACTGAAGAACAAGCGGTTGAAGAGCTGTTCAACAGCTTCTTCGGTAGGCGGTTCGCCAGGACGCATCATGCGGTAAATCGCTACGCGTGCAGCTTGCTGATCAGCAGTTTCGTCTGTACGCAGAGTGCTGGAGATGTAACCACCTTGATCCAATTCATTGATATAAAGGGTCGTAATTTCTTTTACGCCATGGATATCAAGTTTAGCCAACAGTTCTTCTGTAATTTCATCGTTCGCAGACGCTAATACTTCGCCGGTTTCCGGATCAATCAGGTCAGCAGCCAATGCTTTGCCAATCAGGCTTTCTGGCTCTACATCCAAACGAGTCAAGCCTGCATTGGTAATATCACGGATATTTTTCGCAGTAATGCGTTTACCTTTGGCGACCAGTACATTGCCTTCTTTATCCAAGATATCAACTTTGGCAGTTTCACCTTTCAGACGGCCTGCAATCAGATCAGTTTGAACACCGTTTGAAGACAAATAGAAAGTTTCTTTGTCGTAGAAAATATCCAAGATTTGTTCATTGTTGTAGCCCAAAGCTTTCAACAAAATCGTAACCGGCATTTTACGGCGACGGTCGATACGGAAATACAGCAAATCTTTTGGATCAAATTCGAAATCCAACCATGAACCACGGTAAGGAATAATACGAGCAGAGAACAACAGCTTACCGGAAGAATGTGTTTTACCACGGTCATGCTCAAAGAACACACCAGGAGAACGGTGCAGCTGGGAAACAATCACACGCTCAGTACCATTGATGACAAAAGAGCCGCTTGGCGTCATCAATGGGATTTCACCCATATACACTTCGTTTTCACGAACTTCTTTTACAGTCGGCTTAGATGCTTCTTTATCTAAAATCACCAAACGGATACGGGCACGCAATGGAGCCGCGTAAGTAATGCCGCGCAATTGACATTCAGGAATATCGAACAAAGGCTCGCCCAATGTGTAATGCACAAACTCCAGTCGCGCATAACCGTTATGGCTCACAATCGGGAAAATAGAATTAAATGCCGCTTGTAGACCATCATCAGTACGTTGATCAAAAGCATTTTCCAGCTGCAAAAATTTCGCATAAGAATCAATTTGGGTTGCCAGCAGGAAAGGAACATCTAAGACATTCTCTCGCTTTGCAAAACTCTTACGGATACGTTTTTTCTCGGTAAACGAATAGCTCATATACACTCCGAAAAGCAATTTTAAATAATAGGCCGTCTGAAACAACGGCATGCATCAATCTGATATTTACATTTATTTGCAATGATTTTATAAAGACTATGCAAATAAATGTAAACAATGCCTGATGCTTATTTTAAGAAGCAAAATAAGGCTGGCAGAAAACTGCCAGCCTTCATTGGAAGCATCAAATTATTTGATTTCGACTTTAGCGCCGGCTTCTTCCAGTTGTTTTTGGATGTCTTCAGCTTCAGCTTTAGAAACACCTTCTTTCAGAGTTTTAGGTGCACCGTCAACGATGTCTTTAGCTTCTTTCAGACCCAGGCCAGTGATAGCGCGGACAACTTTAATCACGCCAACTTTTTGATCACCGGCAGAAGCCAATACTACGTCGAATTCAGTTTTTTCTTCAGCAGCAGCTGCACCAGCACCTGCAGGGCCTGCAACTGCAACTGCAGCAGCAGAAACGCCAAATTTTTCTTCAAAAGCTTTAACCAGGTCGTTCAATTCCATTACGGTCAAAGAACCAACGGCTTCCAAAATGTCTTCTTTAGTAATAGCCATGCTATTTATACTCCAAATATTGTATTAAAAAATAATTGATTAAATGAAACAAAATCGATTAAGCGGCTTCTTCGCCAGCTTTTTTCTCTGCCAAAGCAGCCAAACCACGTGCAAAGCCTGATACAGGAGCTTGCATAACGAACAACAGTTTGGACAACAGTTCTTCGCGACTTGGAATAGAAGCCAACTCAGCAACCTGAGCAGGATTCATCACTTCGCCATTGTAAGAACCGGCTTTAACGATAATTTTGTCATCTTTTTTCGCGAATTGGTGCAGCACTTTAGCAGCAGCAACAGCATCTTCAGAAGCAGCGTAAACCAACGGACCAACCATTTGATCAGCCAAACCTGCGAATGAAGTACCCTCTACTGCGCGACGAGCCAGAGTATTTTTCAGAACGCGCAAGTAAACGCCTTCTTTACGTGCATTCGCACGAAGCTCAGTCATGCTGGAAACACTGATACCGCGATATTCAGCGACTACGAGAGTTTGAGCGTTAGCAATTGCTGCGCTAATTTCCTCTACGGCCACTTTCTTGGTTTCAATATTGAGACTCAAGGTCTACCTCCCACTGTTTACAAACAGGATACCGAAATGATATCCCACCAGCGCGGTAACCTAAAAAGACATCTTACAAGCAATCTTGCAATGTGTTTCAGGACTACCGTCTGCGTAGGGCAGTTACGATTAAATCTTACGATCCCTACGGTCTTGGACATCTACTTAATTTTAAGTAGCCCAAATTCAGGCAATCCAGAAAATTGGATCACCTGAAAATTTCTTAGTTGTTCACGCTTGCAGTATCAACGCGAACACCCAAACCCATAGTGCTGGATACAGCAACTTTTTTCAGGTACTGACCTTTAGCAGCAGCAGGTTTGGCTTTAACGATAGCATCCAGCAACGCATTGAAGTTTTCTTTCAAGTCAGCTTCAGCGAAAGAAGCACGACCGATAGTTGCGTGAACGATACCGGCTTTATCTGTACGGTATTGTACTTGACCTGCTTTTGCATTTTTAACTGCTTCAGCAACGTTAGGAGTAACAGTACCTACTTTAGGGTTTGGCATCAGACCACGAGGACCCAAGATGGTACCCAATTGACCAACGATACGCATTGCATCAGGAGAAGCAATAACAACGTCAAAGTTCAGGTTACCAGCTTTGATTTCAGCAGCCAGATCTTCAAAACCGACAATATCTGCACCAGCTTCTTTAGCAGCATCTGCATTTGCACCTTGAGTAAACACAGCTACGCGAGTTGTTTTACCGGTACCTTTAGGCAGAACGACTGAACCACGAATAACTTGGTCAGATTTACGAGGATCAACGCCCAAGTTGAAAGATACGTCAACAGACTCGTCAAATTTAGCGGTAGCAGCTTTTTTAACCAAAGCAATTGCTTCGTCGATTGCGTACAGTTTGTTAGCTTCAACAGAAGAGCGAAGAGCTTTCAAGCGTTTAGATACTTTAGCCATTATACAACACCCTCCACGTCCAAGCCCATTGAGCGAGCAGAACCTGCGATAGTACGAACAGCCGCATCCAAGTCAGCAGCAGTCAAATCAGGCTCTTTAGTTTTAGCAATTTCTTCCAACTGAGCACGGGTCAATTTACCCACTTTGTTAGTCAGAGGATTAGAACTACCTTTTTGCAGACCAGCAGCTTTTTTCAACAAGATAGAAGCTGGTGGTGTTTTCATCACAAATGTGAATGACTTATCTGCAAATGCAGTAATCACGACTGGAATTGGCAAACCAGGTTCCATACCTTGGGTTGCAGCATTAAATGCTTTACAGAATTCCATGATGTTCAAACCACGTTGGCCCAAGGCTGGACCAACTGGGGGAGATGGATTGGCTTTACCTGCAGGAATTTGCAGTTTAATGTAGCCGATAATTTTCTTTGCCACTTAAAGGACTCCTAAAAACGGGTATAACGCGGAACCATTCCGCTTCCCAAACAGAATTCGCGATTATATCCGCTTAAAAAAAAAATTTCAAGCGAATTAAACCACTTAAATCTTTTCAACTTGGCCGAACTCTAATTCAACCGGTGTTTCGCGACCAAAAATCTGAACAGAAACACGCAGTCTATTACGTTCGTAATTAACTTCATCAACAATACCGTTAAAATCAGCAAATGGGCCTTCGTTTACTCGAACTTGCTGACCAACTTCAAACTGAACTTTTGGTTTTGGCTTCTCAACACCTGTTTTAGCTTGTTGCAAAATAGCATCTGCATCTTTTTGAGAAATTGGGATCGGGCGATTTCCACTACCGCCTACAAAACCATTTACTCGAGGAGTACTCTTAACCAAGTGCCATGAATCATCAGTCATTTCCATTTCGACCAATACATAGCCTGGATAGAATTTACGCTCACTGATGGTTTTTCGACCATTCTTGATATCTACTACTTCCTCGACGGGCACAAGAATCTGACCGAAATAATCTTCCATGTTTTCACGAGCAATACGCTCTTTCAATGTTTTTTGGACATTTTTTTCAAAACCGGAATAGGCCTGCACCACATACCAACGCTTTGACATCTTTACCCTTTCCTATTTAATAAAACATCAAAAAACAACCATGAAATAATTGTATCTGCCACATAAATGAAGGCCGCTAAAATCGCAACAAAGATAATTACAAATACAGTCATTTTGACCGCTTCATCCCGACTCGGCCAAACCACTTTCTTGAACTCGGTCCAAGAGCTCTTAAAATATGCAAACAGACCTTCTTTCTTTTCAGGAGCTGGCTTATTACTTACCACAACCTCCTTTTTCTGATGGTCTTCTTTGCGTCCAGACGGATGTTCTGTCATCTTTACTCACTTATCAATACCCCACCCGCCTTCATTTTAGATAGTGGCATTGATCCATTAATTAATTCCAAATAATCTTAAAACTTAAGTACAAAAAAATTAACCGACACAAGGCCGGTTAATTTTTTATTTGGCAGGCCAAGAGGGTCTCGAACCCCCAACCCTCGGTTTTGGAGACCGATACTCTACCAATTGAGCTATTGGCCTCTAAACTTAAGCGATGATAGAAGAAACCACACCCGCACCTACGGTACGACCACCTTCACGAATCGCAAAGCGCAGACCTTCTTCCATAGCGATTGGCGCAATCAGTTCTACAGTAATGGTTACGTTCTCACCTGGCATTACCATTTCTACACCTTCTTCCAAAGTAACTGCACCAGTTACGTCAGTAGTACGGAAGTAGAATTGTGGACGGTAGTTAGCGAAAAATGGAGTGTGACGACCACCCTCTTCTTTGCTCAGTACGTATACTTCTGCTTTGAACTTGGTGTGAGGAGTGATAGTACCTGGTTTAGCCAATACTTGACCACGCTCTACGTCTTCACGTTTAGTACCACGCAGTAATACGCCTACGTTGTCACCAGCTTGACCTTCGTCCAGCAGTTTGCGGAACATTTCAACGCCGGTACAAGTAGTTTTTTGGGTTGCTTTCAGACCTACGATTTCGATCTCGTCACCAACATGGATGATACCGCGCTCTACACGACCGGTTACTACTGTACCACGGCCAGAGATAGAGAATACGTCTTCGATAGGCAACAAGAAAGGTTTGTCCACAGCACGCTCAGGTGTTGGGATGTAGCTGTCCAAGGCAGCAGCCAATTCGAAGATTTTTTCTTCGTAAGCAGCGTCACCTTCCAAAGCTTTCAGTGCAGAACCTTGTACGATTGGGCAGTCATCGCCTGGGAAGTCGTAGCTTGACAACAAGTCACGGATTTCCATTTCAACCAGTTCCAACAGCTCGGCATCGTCAACCATGTCGCATTTGTTCATGAATACGATGATGTAAGGTACACCTACTTGGCGAGCCAACAGGATGTGTTCGCGAGTTTGTGGCATAGGACCGTCAGCTGCGGAACATACCAAGATCGCGCCGTCCATTTGTGCAGCACCGGTAATCATGTTTTTAACGTAGTCGGCGTGGCCCGGGCAGTCTACGTGCGCGTAGTGACGGGTTTCAGTTTCGTATTCTACGTGTGAGGTATTAATGGTAATACCACGAGCTTTTTCTTCAGGAGCGTTGTCAATTTGGTCGTAAGCTTTTGCAGCGCCACCGAATTTTTTAGCCAAAATAGTAGTCAAAGCAGCAGTCAGAGTGGTTTTACCATGGTCAACGTGACCGATGGTGCCAACGTTTACGTGCGGTTTGCTACGTTCAAATTTTTCCTTAGCCATGGCAATATCCTATAATCTATAGCTTTTTGAAAGAAAGGGTAATAATGAGATGGTGCCCATGGGCAGATTTGAACTGCCGACCTCTCCCTTACCAAGGGAGTGCTCTACCCCTGAGCTACATGGGCGAAATTGTTTGGAGCGGGTGAAGGGAATCGAACCCTCACCGTAAGCTTGGAAGGCTTCTGCTCTACCATTGAGCTACACCCGCATACTCACTTTTTTGCTCCAAGTAAGAATTTTTGGTGGAGGGAGAAGGATTCGAACCTTCGAAGCTCACGCAACAGATTTACAGTCTGCCCCCTTTGACCGCTCGGGAATCCCTCCAAAAGAGAACGCTAGTTTATTGGCAACTCAGATTTCCGTCAAGATTTTTTTTTATTTATTTCTTTAAAAATACCCAAGCTTTTGCTTTTAAACACTATTTATTTAAACTGAATGATTTTTTCGTACTTAGCCATCAACTCTTCGTGCGTTTCAGGATGTTCTTCATCGATCAAGATACAGTCGACAGGGCATACCTGTTGGCACTGAGGCTCATCGTAATGGCCTACACATTGTGTACACAAATTTGGATTGATTTCGTAAATTTCTTCACCTTGCGAAATGGCATCATTAGGGCATTCCGGCTCGCACACATCGCAGTTAATGCACTCATCTGTAATAAAGAGCGACATTTCTATTTCCTTTTTTCTTAAATTATCAAAACCGATTGGGCGCGGATTATAGCACAAATGACGTCGGAACAATCCGTTTGAAAGAATGTTTTACACCTTGGGAATGATTCTCAAATTCTATACTATTCAGCAACTTGCGAATAGAATAACAATTCAAACCTACTCATTCCCGCCTTTCCTTCCCGATAAACTTCCAGCCAATCCGGTTTTTCAGGTAGCTTCCCTGCTTCAATATAGACCATTGCCCCATTTTTCAAGTGGCTTTGCAATCGGATAAACAGATTTTGCCAATCTTCCCATGCAAACGGCGGATCAAGGAACACAACATCAAATTTTTCAGACGGCCTTGCCAGATAAGCCATGCCGTCTGAACACACGATTTCCACCTGTTTCAAACCTAATTCACGGATATTTTTCTGAAGCGTTTGAACAGTTTGGCGGTGGTTATCGACCATTACCACTTTTGCCGCATTACGAGAAGCAGCCTCCATTCCCAAAGCACCACTGCCGCTGAATAAATCCAATACTGTTTTACCGGTTAAATCCTGGCCCAGCCAATTAAACAGTTTTTCACGCACGCTGTCAGGCGTCGGACGCAGACCGTCTGCAGATAAAAATGTTAACTTTCGTCCCCTGCATTGCCCACCGATGATGCGTACTTGATTGGTGTGTTTGGAATGTTTATTGTTTGCCATAATTTTTAAAAAGATGCCGAGTTTTCAGACGGCCTCAATTATATAGTGAAACTGCCATCAAGCCGTATTTCACTCTATTCTTTTAGAAACAAAAAGGCCGTCTGAAAATCATTTTTCAGACGGCCTAGGCTTTTACTTCTGCACAGAAGCAGCCAGCTGTCTCAACAACTCAATTTCCTTATCCTTCTGCTCCAGCATTTCCCGGCAATGTTTTAACTCCTGATTCAACAACTCCAATTTCATAGCCATATCACTTGAAGCATATAAAGCGATATCGCCTCCACTGTCTCCTTCATTAATCTGTAAAACCATCCCGTTATTACCCGATTTCAACAAATCCCACATATCTACTTTAAAGATAGCCGCCAACTGCTCTAGTCTTGGAATATTCAATTGTGTCTCACCTCGCTCAATCTTAGCGTATCCACCGGCAGACATGGCTAACTTTTCCGCCATTTCTTCCTGAGACCATTTATTTAATTCGCGTATCAAGCGGATCTTTTCGTGAGTTTCCATAGACTAAACTTTCTGTATAGATGATTGAATTATTAGGGTAGATTTCAAACTTTGCGTTACTGGAACACAACGGTAAATTTTTTAGAAAATAACTATACCTTACCAATACTATCATTTTACAGGAAGCAACATGAATTACACTGACTATCTAGGAACCTCTTACTCCGAAAACTCTCAAGAATTTAATCCTGAAAAGGCTGCCCAGCAAGTGAGACAAGAGCGTGGAAATTTGAATATCGTTTTAATGGGTGCAACTGGGGTGGGCAAAAGTTCATTAGTAAATGCTATTTTTGGTGACAATATCGTCGAATCAGGTAATGGTGTCCCGATTACCCAACACTTGGAAAAAATCACTATTCCAAACAAATCCATTACACTATGGGATACCAAAGGCATCGAGTCAGAATCATATGAAGAAACAACAAAACAACTGCGACTTGATATTGAAAAGGGATTTAAAGAAGCCATTGATTCCCAACAAGACGATAAAATACCTCATATTGCGTGGTTATGTATTAAAGAAACTTCTGGGCGTATTGAACAAAGAGAACTTACCTTATTGAGTTTATTGAAAGAGTTTATGATTCCAACTGTCGTGGTATTTACTAACACGATGAAATCCGGTGATGATTTTTACCACAAAGCAGTTACCCTACTCAATAAAGAATATTCAGATTTTATAAAAGACAGGTTTGCACGAGTCAATTCCGTTCGAACTGAAGTGGATGATGGTGTTTTTATTGAACCAAAAGGCTTGGAAGAACTGTTAGCGAAAATAGAAGAATGCCTAGGGGATGTAGATGCTGTAAAAAAGGATACTTTTTTAAGAGCACAAAAGATTGACCTCCTAAAAAGAAAACAGAAAATGAAAGAGGATGCCAAAAAAGCTGTACATTTTGCCGCTGCAGCTGCCGCAACTGCAGGGGCCTCTCCTATTCCATTTTCTGATGCGCCTATTATTGCTGCTATACAGACAAAGATGATTCTTTCGATTAATGGCTATTTTGAAGTAGATATGGAAAACAATGTAGCCACTTCAACAGCTATGAGTATTTTAGGTGTAACCGCCATAGCTAATGCTGGCAAAACTGCTGTCTCATACGCGCTCAAATTGATTCCTGGAGCTGGCAGTATAATAGGCGGGGCAGTTTCAGCAACGACAGCGTTTGCCATTACCGAAACTATCGGTTTTGCGTATATTCGAGTTATGGAAAACTACTTTAATAACGATACAGGACATGTTGAACTGCCCGTCAATACCAAAGATATTGTAGACACTTTCCAACTCTTCTTTAAGAAACCTTAGTATTTCGACAATCTATTTCTTATTCAAAAGGCCGTCTGAAAATCATTTTTCAGACGGCCTTTTTCCACCCAAGCTTTAACCAATTATTCCTTTGGTGCAGGCGGTTCAATTTGCTCTTTCCAGCCGCATTCTTTTTGCGGGCAGACTTTTTCGACGCCCCAGCGTTTGGTGGTTTTGATGGTTAAAACCGGCCATGCACATTTCGGACAAGTTTCTGCAATGGGCGGATTCCATGTGGCGTAGTTGCAATCCGGATAAGTGCTGCAACTGTAAAACAGTTTGCCGTAGCGGGATTTGCGCTCGACGAGGTTGCCTTTTTTACATTGCGGGCATTGGACACCGGTATCTTTCGGTTTTTCCAGCGGTTCAACGTGTTTGCATTTCGGATAGTTGGCGCAGCCGATGAATTTGCTGCCGGTGCGGCTGTATTTGTACACTAGGCGACCGCCGCATTTAGGGCATTCGCGTCCGTCAAGTTCAGCTTGTTCTGCTTCCGCTTTGGCAATGCGTTCGGCAGCTTCTTCTGCAGTTTCGTTGACATTGCGCGTGTAGCTGCACTCGGGATAACCGGCACACGCGACGAAACGACCCATTTTGCCGAATTTGATTTGCAGTTTGTGTTCGCCGCATTTCGGGCAGGTTTCGTCAAGTTCCTGAGTGGTAAATTTGGCGCGTTCGATGCCTTCTTTTTCTTCCACTTGCTTGATAAACGGCTTCCAGAATTTGTCCATCACGGGAATCCATTGGCGTTTGCCGTTGGCAATTTCGTCAAGCTGGTCTTCAAGTTTGGCTGTGAAGTGGTAATCGACATATTGGGCGAAGTGTTCGGTCAAGAATTTATTGACGATGTCGCCTGTGTCGGTGGGCATGAAGCGTTTTTGCTCAAGGGTAACGTATTCACGGTCTTTGAGCGTGGAAATAATGCTGGCGTAGGTGGAAGGGCGGCCGATACCGTATTCTTCGAGGGCTTTAACCAGCGTGGCTTCGTTGTAGCGTGGAGGCGGAGTGGTGAAGTGTTGTTCGCCGTAGAGTTTGTCCACGGGCAATTTGTCGCCTTCGCTCATTTCGGGCAGTTTTTTGCTGTCTTCGCTTTCTTCATCGTCGCTGCTTTCTTCGTAAACGCTGAGGAAGCCTGCGAAGGTTTGCACTTGTCCGGTTACGCGGAATACGCCTTTACCGACGGTAATATCAACGGTGGTTTGGTCGAATTTGGCGGGCGTCATCTGACAAGCGACGGTACGTTGCCAAATCATTTGATAGAGTTTGAACTGGTCTGCGCTCAAGAAGGGTTTGACGCTTTCAGGCGTGCGGTACACGGATGTCGGGCGGATCGCTTCGTGGGCTTCTTGGGCGTTTTTGGATTTGGTTTTGTACTGTTTGGCGGCACTCGGCAGATATTCTTTGCCGATTTTGTTTTCGATGTAATGGCGGATTTCGGTTAACGCTTCATCCGCCAAATTCACGCTGTCGGTACGCATATAGGTAATCAGACCGATGGCACCCTGCCCTACGTCTATACCTTCATAAAGCTGTTGGGCTGTACGCATGGTGCGGTCGGTGGTGAAGCCAAGTTTGCGCACAGCATCCTGCTGCATGGTAGAAGTGGTGAACGGCGCGGCTGGATTGCGGCTGCGCTTTTTCTTTTCAATGGCGGTAACGACGGCCTCTTTGCCTTCGAGTTCTTTCAACACGTCGGCTTGCGCGGCTTCGTTCGGCAGGTCGAATTGTTCGAGTTTCGCGCCGTTGTATTGGGCGAGTTTGGCGGTAAACTTACTGCGGCCTTTGTGGCTGTCGAGATGTACCGTCCAATATTCCTGCGCTTCAAACGCGCGGATTTCGTTTTCGCGTTCGCAAATCAGGCGCAAAGCGGGACTTTGCACACGGCCTGCACTCAAACCGCGGCGGATTTTTTTCCACAACAATGGCGAGAGGTTGAAACCAACCAAATAGTCCAAAGCGCGGCGGGCTTGTTGCGCATCGACCAAATCCATTTCGATTTCGCGCGGATGGGCAACCGCATCGAGCACGGCGTTTTTGGTAATTTCGTGGAACACGACACGCTGCGGCTTGATATTTTTCAAGCCGCGTTTGGATTTGAGGATTTCCAAAAGATGCCAAGAAATGGCTTCGCCTTCCCTATCCGGGTCGGTTGCGAGGTAGATGTTTTCAGCTTCTTTGGCACCGGCGACGATGGCATCGACGTGTTTGCTGTTGCGGCTGATCAATTGGTATTTCATGGCAAAGCCATTGTCGGGATCGACTGCTCCGCTTTTGGGTACCAAGTCGCGGACGTGGCCGTAAGACGCCAAGATTTCAAAATCACCGCCCAGATATTTTTTCAGGGTTTTGGCTTTGGACGGGGATTCGACGATTAATAGGTTTTTCGCCATTGTTGTTCTCTTTTGGATGTATTGGATTTATGTTTCAGACGGCCTTTATTATTGAGGCCGTCTGAAAAAAGGTTTAGTGCATCACGTTTTGTCCGGTCAACGCACTCATCAAGTCGTCGCCTATCAGAACGGGCAACTCGCTCTTGTGCATCCACAACACCAGCAATACCAACACTTTGGCGGTATCGAGGGTAATTTCGTCTGATGGAATGTGCATCAGGGCGTGAATGACGATTTCGCGTTGCTCATAAGTAATTGCGTGTTCGGTAACCAAATACTGCATCAAGCCCATGACTTCCTGCGGCAGGTTTTCAGCTTCTTCACGGCAGAATACACGCAGGGAGTCGCTGTTAAACGGCTCGGCATAGAATTCGGACGTATTGAACAAGACTTCCATCATCATCAATGTATTGCCGATTTCTGTAGCATCAAAACCCGCATCTTCCAAGAGGCGACCCAAATCCTCCGGAGGCGGACAATTGTCGAAATCTTGGAAGTGTTCGATTAAATAGGCAATGACTTCGGTCATGCTGGTTCCTTAAATATAGATAATTTATGCTTTGACACGCTGATAACGGCCGCCCGGTAAGGCGGCGACGATACCGTCAAGTTCGTATTCCAAAAGCTGTGCGTACACGTCTGCCGCTGCCGTATTGGTTTGTTGCGCCAAAATATCGGGGTGTATCGGGTCGTAACCCATTGCTTCCAATAAAGCGCTTGTTGATGGGGCGGCAGATAGGTTTTCAGACGGCCTTTGCGGTTCATTCACTATTGTTTTTGGTTGCAGCTGTTTGGTTTGATCGTTTTTCGGTTTGACCGTCTTATTTATAGAATATGATGGAACATGCGTATTTTGCAATAGCTGCGGACACTCATGGAGAATATCGTCCAAACATTCAACCAGTTTTGCCCCGTCTTTAATTAGCTTGTGACAGCCTTTGCTATGCGGATTGTCTATCGAACCGGGTACCGCCATCACTTCGCGCCCCATCTCTGCCGCCAATTTGGCAGTAATCAATGAGCCGGATTCCAATGCCGCCTCGACCACCAATGTCAGCTGCGACAACGCGGCAATCAGACGGTTGCGGCGCGGAAAGTTGCCTGCGAACGGACGCGTATCCAAAGGGAACTCGCTGACAATCAATCCCCTTTCGGCAATTTCATAAGCAAGGTTTTTATTGGACGGCGGATAAATACGGTCTATACCGGTTCCCCAGACGGCAATGGTACCGCCATCTGCCTGCAATGCGCCCTGATGAGCGGCGGTATCGATACCCGAAGCCATACCCGATACGACGGGAATGCCTTTTTCACTCAACGCTCTGCCGAAATCTTTGGCAATCCGCATTGCCTGCGGCGTGGCATGGCGGCTGCCGACAATCGCGGCAGAAGGTGTGTGCAGCAGCTCTGCATTGCCGCGTAAAAACAAAACTGGCGGCGGGGTAATGCCTTGTGTCAGCATTTCAGGGAAATCATCATCTTGCAGTAGCAACAGACGGCAACCGTCCTGCATTTCCCATTGTAAAGCGGCTTCGGCAGACCGCTGCGCCAAAGCCCGTTTGTCCGCATTGCGCCACGATTCGGCCGCCTGTTTATGGCGCACCAACGCGGCAATTTTGTCTGCCGGCGCATTCAAGGCTGCTTGTGCGCTACCGAATTGCTGCAACAGCACCAAAAAACTTTCTGCGCCGATATAGGGCGTAAATGCCAGTTGCAACCAAGCAAAACGCTCGTTTTCCGTCATCAATCTGTTCCCTTTTCGTAATGTTTTTTCAGACGGCCTGAAGTAAATCAAGGCCGTCTGAATATTTTATTGATATAAAATTTCTGTCGGCTTAAAAGGCAAAATAACCATGCCGAGCCATATCATTATTTTTATAAAGTATTGCTTGTCTAAGCAAACCGTCAAATGACGATGCCGTCTGAAAAACCTGATGGCTTTCAGACGGCCTCTTTTATGTTTATACCGATATTGCGCTTATTCTTCGGATTTGTCGGCGCTGCGGCGTGATACGCTGATACCGAGTTGTTTGAGTTTGCGGTAAAGATGTGTACGCTCCAAACCAACCTTTTGCGCCACGCGGCTCATATTTTGGCCTTCTTGGGCGATGTGGTACTCAAAGTAGCGGCGCTCGACTTCTTCCCTCAATTCGCGCAAAGGCATATTGAAATTGAAGCCACCGATGATTTCTGTCGCCGTTGCGTTTTCCTTCTGACCCAAAGCCACGGCAACGGCCTGCTCGTCCACTTCTTTGTCGTCAGATTCCAACATAATGTTTTTCACCGTTTCGGCAAGCTGGTCGTAATTGCCCGGCCAATCGTATTGGCGCAAAACCACCAACGCGCTGTCGCTGAATTTTACCGGCTGGATTTTTTGACTTTCGGCCAAATCGGTCATGATGCGGTTGATTAAAAAAACGATGTCGTCCGGTTGACTGCGCAAAGAAGGAACATTGATGCGCTCTTTCAACAGCTCTGCCAGTCGGCCGGTAACGACGTCATCGGCGCTCTCACCGCGTTTAAAACCGCATGAAGCAATCACACGAACATTGTAGCGGTCGGCTTTCTCCAGCAAAAAAGCAATGCCGTTTTGGATATTTTTGCTGTACCGGGCAATATCGCCGACATACAAAATGCCGCCTGATGCCTTTTGCAACAGCTCCATCGGCGTATCGACAATGTGTTCGACACGGTCGGTTGCCACCCAAGGCGTACCGCTTTTATGCAGATAGCGGGCGACAATCTCAAACGGCGAGCCAGCCTCACCGGCCAACAACAGCGGGCCGTTGTGTTTGGCGGCCGCTTCAATACTGCCGTTCATTTCTTGAATGACGGAACTGTTGCCCAGTTTGTCCAAAGTCATGCCGGAGGCCGTCTGAACTTCGCCATGTTTCAAGGCGCGTTCAACTGCGGACAAGAGTTTTTGCAGGGCAATCGGTTTTTCCAGAAAATCGAGCGCGCCGATTTTGGTGGCTTCAACCGCAGTGTCAATGCTGGCATGGCCGCTCATCATCACCACAGGCATATTGAGTTGGCCGTTTTTCGCCCACTCTTTCAACAAAGTGATGCCGTCGCAATCGGGCATCCAAATGTCCAGCAATACCATGGCCGGACGCGTTTGATAACGCAATTGGCGCGCTTCTTCGGCATTTTCAGCCAAAGTAACGGTATAGCCTTCGTCTTGAAGGATTTCGGAGAGCAGGTCGCGGATGCCTACTTCATCATCTACAATCAAAATATCACTGCTTCGCATAAGTTTCTGCCATTTCCGGTAAAGCTATTTTGACGCACGCGCCGCCGCTGTTCTGATTGCTCAGGCTGATACGGCCGCCATGCTCCTCGATAATTTTTTTCACAACGGGCAAACCCAGCCCCGTTCCTGTCGGTTTGTCGGTAACGTACGGCTCAAAAGCATTGTGCAGCATTTCTTTGCTGAAACTTTTACCGTTGTTGCAGACGGTCAGGAAAACCTGTCCGCCTTCGCGCCCTGTTTCGACGTTTACTTTCGGCGCTTCATCCGACTCTGCCGCTTCTGCGGCATTCTTAAATAGGTTATGCAACACTTGGCGCATCGCCGTCGTATCGGCAACAATCGGCAGGGCGTCGGCGCTGAGCCGTGCATTAAACTTGCACGCGCCAGCCTCATATAATACCAATACTTCCGACACCAAACCGTTTAAATCTTGTTTTTCTAAATTCAGCGACGGCGCACGCGCATAGTTGCGGAACGCTTCGACCATTTCTTTCAGCGCAGCCACCTGTTTGACGATGGTATCGGTTGAACGGCTGAGGATTTGGGCGTCTTGTTCATCAAGTTTATCATGCAATTTCCATGCCAATCTCTCGGCGGAAAGTTGGATAGGCGTGAGCGGATTGCGGATTTCGTGCGCCAACCGTTTCGCCACTTCGCCCCATGCGGCCTCTTTTTGCGCCCGCATCAAGACGGTAATGTCATCAATCACCATCACCACGCCGTTATCGTTGTCTTCCGGCAGGATGGTGGCCTTACCCAACAAGATTCGGGCATCATCGGGCGCGGCGTATTCGACTTGGACGGGTTTGTCGCTGTCGGCGGTTTCATTAATGGCGGCAAACACATCGGCCAACAGGGTTTGCTGCGGCGATTTGCCGTGCCATTGATGCCAGTTGCTGCCCCACAAAGACACCAGCGAAACACCCAAAATCTGTTCGGCGGCCTTGTTAAAGGTTTTCAGACGGCCATCGGCATCCAAAGTAATCACGCCTGTGGTCAAACTTTCCAATACGCATTCTAAATAATGGCGGGCGGCTTCTTCGCGCAAACGGTTGCGCTCATCTGCCTCTTTGGCAATCGCCAATTGCTCGGTCATATGGTTGAACAATTGGGTCAAACGGCCGAACTCGTCATTGCGGAATACCGGCCGGGTCTGGCTGAAGTCACCCTGAGCCACCGCCCGTGCGCCCTCTGCCAATGACAACACCGGCGCCACAAAACGGCGGGCAAAATACAAAGCCATCACCAACGCCAAAAAGATGGCCAACAATGTCGCGACCAACAGCGTGGACAGGAAAAAGGTTTGCAGGCCTTTTTTGGTATAACTCAGCTCGGCATATTTGGCGCGGGCCGCTTCAATCAGCGTCGCATCTTGGGCAACATCTTTCGGAATCGGCTGTCGGAAAAACAACGCATAATCCTGATTTTTATGCGTACCGATCAGCATCCAGCCTTGAGCATACAGCACGCCGCCGATGTTTTCCAAGCTGCGCACCGAGCCGGTCTGCTCCAGCTGCTCCCATCCTTCTTTGGTGAGTTCGGGTTGATTTAGTTTCAGGGGATTGATGCTTTTCTCAGCTTTATGGGTGGTCGCGTTATAAAGCGCCAGCTGGGCAAAGTCGGCAGTAAGCGCCGATTTTGCCAGCGTCTGCCCCAAGTTGCCGTCCAGTGAAGCGGCGCTGATTAAGTCGATCTGCACCGGCGTGGCGTTGCTAACAGCGTTGTCCACCGCCAAGTTCAGCGCGGATTTGCTCAAGTTTAAGCTGCGCTCTAGAGCCTCATGGGTATCATTGCCAAACCAAGAATTAATCGTACCGTTAATAAACTGGGCGGAAATACCGAACAAAAACACACCCGGCAATACGGCAACCAAGGTAAACATCCCCGACAGCCGACGCGCAATCTGCGAACCGAACACGCTTTTGCTGTTGTCGCGCATCAAAAGCACGACATAGCGCACCAACACCGCCGCCAACACCAGCAACAGCAAGCCGCACAAAGCAACAATCCACCAAAAATAATCGGACAACACGTTGCTGCTGCCCGTTGCAACAGTCAGACCGTACAACAAAACAACGGCGAATACGGCGGCAATCAGAAGAAAGCGGCGCATGGTTTACTCCTGCACGACCGACAAGGATTTCCAACCGGAATCCAAATGCCAGTTTTTAGACGTCAGGGCATTGATTTGGAACGGTTTGGGCAGCTTGGCGGTTGTCAGCAGCAGGCGGATTTCAGCCTTCGTGTCTTTGGCGGCCACATCACTCAGCGCGCCCTTGGACAAGACCTTCCAATTCGCGACCGCGCCCACTGCGCGCAAGGCGGTTTCAAGCGTGTCGTACTCGGTAGAAAACGTACCGACGGTAACGCGATAACGGTTGGTCAGTGGATGGAAGGACAATTTGTATTGAATCGTGCTGTCGTTGTTGAGCAGCTGGTCGAACTTGAATTTATAAGACGACATAGACGGCGCTGACAGCTGCCAACTCAAATTGAAATGCAGGGGGACGCCCTGTTTGAGTGCTTCTTTAAGCTGGTCGGGCAGGTCGGTGCGGAAACGGCTGCTGACGGAAAGCTGTCCGGCATGGGTCAGCTTTGCCTCGGCACGGGTCGCACTGATGCCCTCGCCCGCCGCATTCAGCGATACGGCGAGCAAGAGCAATACAATCAGCGTTTTACTGCTTTTTAATAAGCGCGTAATAAAAGCCATCTTGGTGTTTGTTCGGTAAGAGCACATGCGATTCGATCAACTCGGTATCGGCATGGCGGTTAAGGAATTTTTGCAACTGACCGTCGTTTTCTTCGACAAAGACCGAGCAGGTAGCCAGTAACATCCTGCCGTTTTTCGTCAAGGTCTGCCACAGCGCGTCTAATAATGCTTCCTGTTGGCGTGCAGTTTTGACGGCATCGGTCGGTCGGCGCAGCCATTTGACATCGGGATTGCGGCGCGCCACACCCGAAGCGGTACACGGCACATCGGCCAAGACAGCGTCAAAGGCCTTGCCATCATACCACGCTGTCAAGTCCTGCGCATCGGCACAAGTCAAAGAGGCCGTTTGAAAGCCTAAACGGTCAAGGTTGCTCTTCACCCTGTTCAGACGGCCCTCGTCTACATCCAAAGCGGTAACATGACAATCTGCCAGTTCCAAGATATGGCCCGTCTTACCGCCAGGTGCCGCGCAGGCATCAAGGATGCGTTCGCCGTCTTTCGGGTTCAACAAGTAGGCAGCACGTTGTGCACCAAAATCCTGCACCGACACCAGGCCGTCTGAAAAACCGGGCAGGCGGCTTACCGGCACGGCTTCTTCCAACATCACGGCGTATTCGTCCAAAGCTCTGGCTGGAATACCTTCCGCAGCCAGCTTTTCCAAATAGCTTTCGGCATTGCCGTGTCGGCGGTTGACGCGCAAAGTCATCGGCGGATGCGATTGCAGCGCGGTGGTGATGTTATGCCAATGTTTCGGATAATGGTTTCTCAAGTAAGCCACCCACCACAGCGGCAAATTGTGTTTCGCCACATCGTCTTTTTTGCAGGAAGCCGCGAGTTTGTCGCGTTCACGCAAAAAGCGGCGCAAAATCGCGTTGGCAAAAGAGCGGAACTGGCCGCGGCCGATTTTGGCAATGCTTTCCACCGCCTCATTAACCACGGCATGAGGCGCATTGCGCGTGTAATGCAGTTGGTACATCGCCGCCAAAAGCAGGCTTTCAAGCTGCGGATTGTCAATCGGCTTCTTCAGCATTTGGCCAAGCATGTGCTTCAAACTGCCCAAATAACGTTGGCAACCGTAGGCAATATCCTGCAACGCGCCGTTTTCCTGCGCCGTCAGCTGCGGATGCGCCACGCGGATTTCCGCTAAAACATCCTGAAGATTGCGCCCTTCGGCAACCGCGGCAACGCTGTCGGCGGCCAGTTTTTGGGCGAGGGACATACTCATATTTTTGCTTTCTGATTCATATTTGATTTCACGTATTCGGAGGATTTCAGACGGCCTGTTCGGCTGCCAGCAATGCCCGATAATATTCGGCATCTGTTTTGGAAAAACAGCAAAAGATGATTTTTTCCACTGCCGGACATTGCGGCAAGGTTTGTTGCAAACTCTCCAAAGCGATACGCGCGGCGGCTTCGGCCGGAAAGCGGTACACACCGGTACTGATGCACGGAAAGGCGATGCTGTGGAGATCGTGCTTCTAGGCAAGCAGCAAGGAATTGGCATAGGATTGTGCCAATTTTGCCTCTTCATTTTGCTGTCCGCCAAACCATACCGGCCCGACCGTATGAATGACAAAACGTGCAGGCAAACGATAGCCTTTGGTTATTTTGGCTTCGCCTGTGCGGCAACCGTCCAAAGTGCGGCACTCGTCCAGCAGTTCTTTGCCTGCGGCGCGGTGTATTGCACCGTCTACGCCGCCACCACCCAACAACGATGAATTGGCGGCATTGACAATCGCATCGACTGCCAATCGGGTAATATCGCCCTCAACCACTTCAAAAACAGCCATTGTTTTCTTTCCTCTACGTTTGTTTCCAGCCTGTTACAAAACCGTTCCGACTTCAATCGTCCGGCCTGCCGCAAATGCCTGTATGCTCATGCGTTTGCTACCGGAAGGCTGCAATTCGGTAATGTTCAGCGCATTTTCACCGCACGCCACTAGCAGGCCGTCTGAAGTGCAGGACAATACTTCGCCAGTCTTACCCTGTTTGGCTACCACCTCGGCACGCCAGATTTTCATCGGCTTGCCTTGATATTCGACCCACGCGGCAGGTACGGGGTTAAAGGCGCGGATTTTGCGTTCGATAATGTGCGCGGACTCGTTCCAATCGATACGCGCTTCTTCTTTGCTTAATTTCTGGGCGTAGGTAACACCTTCTTCAGGCTGCTTAACCGCGTTCAGACGGCCTTCCGCCTGCAGACGCTGTAAGTCGGCAACAATCGCTTCGGCACCCAAACCCATCAGCGCATCATGCACTTCGTTGGCAGTATCCGTAGGTTGAATGGCGTAGCGATGTTCGCTGACCACATCGCCAGTGTCCAAGCCGATGTCCATCTGCATGATGCACACGCCGGTTTCGGCGTCGCCGGCTTCAATCGCACGTTGAATCGGTGCCGCGCCACGCCAACGGGGCAACAACGAAGCATGGATATTGAGGCAACCGTGTTTGGGCGTATCCAACACATCCTGCGGCAAAATCAAACCATACGCAGCCACCACCATCACATCCGCGCCTGTATCTTTGAGCATTTGCAGGACTTCGGCGTTATTGCGCAACTTTTCCGGCTGCGCCACGGTCAAACCCAATTCCAAGGCAGCCTGTTTGACCGGCGACGCGGTCAACTGCATACCGCGGCCTTTGGGGCGGTCGGGCTGGGTCAACACCAGCGGAATTTCAAAACCTGCGGCGGCGATGGCTTTCAAGGCGGCGGCGGCAAAATCGGGCGTACCGGCAAAGATGACTTTCATGTTGTGTCCTTGTGGAAATGGTTTGAATGGGCGCGTCGGGCAAACTGTTTCAGCTGAAAAGGCCGTCTGAAAGATTGAAAACCGAAGTCTGCCTTCTGTTTTGTCTTTTCAGACGGCCTTTAAGCGATGCGCAGGTCAGATGGTGTGTTTCTGACGTTTTTTCAGTTTGGTTTTGATGCGGCCTTGTTTCAGCTGCGACAGGTGTTCGACAAACACGATGCCCATCAGGTGGTCCAATTCGTGTTGCACGCAAATTGCCAGCAGACCGTCTGCTTCCAACGTGAATTTCTCGCCTTTCTCGTTCAAAGCTTCAACTTTGACGCGCTCGGCACGGGTTACGGTATCGTAAATGCCCGGCACGGACAGACAGCCTTCTTCATAAGTCGTCTCGCCGTCTTTTTCGACAATGACGGGATTGATGAACACGCGCGGCTCGCTGCGGTCTTCGGTTAAATCCATCACGACGATGCGCTCGTGTACGTCGACCTGAGTGGCCGCCAAGCCGATACCGCGTGCTTCGTACATAGTTTCAAACATATCGGCAACCAATGTCTGGATGCGCTCGTCGATTTTTTCAACAGGTTTGGCGACCGTGTGCAAACGCTCGTCAGGGTATTGGAGGATGTTCAGTAAAGCCATAATATTCTCGTTTTATAAAGCTGATGTGTGATTTTCATACAGATTTGGTTTCCGCCGCCACAATCTCCTGTCATGACAGCAACATTCAATGCTAAAATAACGCCGAAAAATGTTAAGATAGCGCGACGGAGGCCGTTCGTTATCGTATTGATGAATGGGCGGCAGTTTCGCAAACTCCAGCCTTCTCTGTTTATCATCTGAAGACAAACCGAATCGATTTCAAGGGGAACGGTTATGCAACAACGTATTATAACCCTGCTTTGCATAGCAGGCATGGCTATTTCTGCCCACACTCAGGCAGCTTCTTTAAAAATCCGCCCCAATGCGCCGCAACGCTACGTCGTTAAAAACGGCGATACCTTGTGGGGTATTTCCGGTAAATATCTGTACAGCCCATGGCAATGGAACCGCCTTTGGGGCGCCAATCGCAACGCCATCCGCAATCCGCATCTGATCTATCCGGGTCAGGTGTTGGTTTTACGCTACGTCAACGGCCAGCCACGACTGGGTTTTGAACATGCCCAAACCCGTTCAGACGGCATTCCCGTGATCAAACTGCATCCGCGCGTACGCGAAACTTCCGGCTACGGCATTCCGACTGTCAACGTCAATCTCTACCGCATGTTCATGAAACATCCGCAGATTATCGCTCCAGAAGAAACCGCCAACGCGCCGCGCCTGATTGCCGGCCCCGACAACCGCGTCCTCTACACCCAAGGCAACCGCGTGTACGCATACGGCCTGACCGAGCCCGGCCGCTACCTGACCTACCGCGTCAATAAAAACATCACCGATCCGGAAACCGGCAAATTCCTCGGCCAAGAAGTCGTGTTCAGCGGCATCGCCAACACACTGCCTTACACCGACTCCGCATTGGAACACCGTACCCGCGCTTCTGACGAAAAACTCAAAAGCAACGAGTATTACACCCAAGTCAACAAAGTCATGAAGCTGCGCACCCAGTCCGCGCAACCTTTGGTTATCGAAGAAGCGGTTTCCGAAATCCGCAAAGACGACTATCTGCTGAAACTGCCAGAAGGCCTCGACAGCTTCAATGTGATGCCTCACGCCCCTGCCCGTCCGATTCAGGCCAAAGTCGTTTCCATCTTCGACGGCGTGGGCGAAGCCGGCCAGTTCCAAACCATTACGTTGGATAAAGGCGAACTCGACGGTTTGGACAAAGGCACAGTGGTCAGCCTCTACAAACGCGGCCGCCAAGTCCGTGTCAATCTGTCCAACAACCTGATTCGCAAGCCGAAAGACAAAGATACGGTTGAATTGGTTTCCATTCCGGCAGAAGAAATCGGCTTGGCAATGGTGTACCGCACATCCAACCATCTGGCCTCAGCCATTATTTTGGAAAGCCTGAACAGCGTTTCCATCGGCGATACCGCCTCCGAACCCGGCCGCGATTTGGACAATATGGCTGATGAAAAAACCATGGACAAACCGGCTGAAGACGAACAAGAAAGAGAAATCGAACTGGAAGTCCGCAGCTGATTGGGCTTTCTTAGCAGCCATCCGGCAAATAAAGGCCGTCTGAAAACCTGTTTTTCAGACGGCCTTTTGATTGCTGCCAATCAAATAAAATCTGTAACACGTTGTTTAAAGCGCAAACAATATTTCATGTCTTCAGCTATTTATCGGCTATCCCCCTTTTCTATTGTTTTCCCGTTCTGCCATTCCAATCGGCAATATGGAAAGTCCGGCACGCTATTTATTGCCTGTTGATTATTCCATCTGTTCCTGCCAATCAAAAAGGCCGTCTGAAATCTTCAGACGGCCTTTTTATCCACAACTCAAATCCGATTATTTGAATTTGTAAGTGTATTGCAAGCCCAAGATGTCCGCTTTGTTTTTGAAGCGGGCAGAGGATGCACCGCGGCTGTCCACGTCGTTGCCGCTGGCTTTGCCGGCGCGGTAAACCGTGTCATTGATGTGGATATGGCTGTACGCCGCATCGATCACATGGTTTTTACCCAGTTGATATTTAGCACCAACGGAGAACCAGATACGGTTGCCGTCAGGCAGGCTGTTCATGCGGTCTTCGGCGCTTTTAACCGGTGATTTATCGAAAGCGATACCGGCACGCAGTTGCAATGGTTCGGTAACTTGGTAAGAGCTGCCGAATGCAACTTTATAAGTGTTACGCCAGTTAGGCGTGATGACAGTACGGTCAGATTGGCCGTTGACAACTTTTTTGGTGTTTTCAAACACCAGCTCGGCTTTGTTGAAGCGGCTGTGGCGCGTCCAAGTCACATCGCCGAACAGGTTGGTTTTGTCGGTGGCGCGGTACATACCGTGAACAGACAAAGACTCAGGCGTGACGATTTTGACACTGGCTTTTTCGTTCGGCACATAACCGAGCTTAGCCATTAAATCCCAAGCGCGTTTTGCATCTGCGCCGTCCGCTTCCCAATCGGCAGTGCCTTTCAACGTATGCGATACTTTGGAACGATAGTTCACACCCACGCGTGCGCGCTCGTTGATGTCCCACATCCACGCCAGTTGGTAGCCGAAGCCCCAATCGCTGCCTTTGACATCGGCGTGTCCGTCAGCCTGAATGGCGGCGGCAATGGCTACATCCGGTTTGCCGGAGGCTTTTGCCACTTCTTTTTGCTTGATACCCCAGTCGGCATATTTGCGCAGTTCGGCGGAAGTATGTTGGGCAATAATACCTGCGCCGAAGGAATGGCGGTCGTTGAGTTTCCACGCAACTACCGGCTCAATGGCAATCGTGGTCAAACCCAGTTTGTTGATGTTATGGCGCAAGACGGAATCTTTTTCGTATTCGGTTGCGGAACCGAAAGGAACGTACACGCCCAAACCCAAAGTGACATCGTCGTTGGCTTTGTATGCGCCGTAGATGTGCGGAGCAACGGTGGTTTTGGTGATTTTGCCGCTTTTCGATCCTTGGACGGGAATGCCGGTAAAGTCGGTGGCAGATTCCGCTTCATAATGAATGCTTGGGAAAACGATATTGGCGTTAACGGAAATTTGGCTGCTGTCGAGTTTGGTCAGGCCGGCCGGGTTGTAGAAAATGGTTGATGCATCGGCGGCTTCGGCGGCTGCGGCGTTGGCCGTACCTTGTGCGTTAACGGATTGTGTGCCGAAGTGGTAACCGGAAGCTTGGACGGCGGTAGATAAAAGTGCTGTGCTTAAAATAAATGCTGTTTTTTTCAGATTGAAATGAATCATTTTGGTTTACCGTGAAAGTGGCGGACAAAGAAAAAGGCCGTCTGAAGCGTCCTTTATTGATTTAGTATAGGCACTCAATTCTATACTACATCGTTATTCTTGCCTATTATTTTCGGTTTTTTACATAAAAAATACCCAAAATACAAAAAAAGCAGGCTACGGACAGCCTGCTTTTTCCACTTAGTAAAACATTGATTCGATTATTTGACTTGCAACACTTCCAATGTATTGGTCGAACCGGATTCGCGCATTTGCGAACCGCTGGTGATGATGTATTGGTCGCCGCTTTGGAGGATTTTGTGTTCTACCAGCATGGCTTCCACTTCGTTCAGCGCGGTATCGTGATCGGTACTGGTTGCCAAAATCAACGGACGTACACCGCGGTACATCGCCATGCGGCGTTGCGCTGAAACACTCGGCGTCAGGGCAAAAATCGGCAGGGTGATGTTGTGGCGGCTGACTTCGAAGGCGGTCGAACCGCTTTCAGTCAGGGCAACGATGGCTTTGGCGTGAACTGCTCGCGCCACGCTGACCGCACCGCCGGCAATCGCCAAGTTGGTGCTGACGGCTTCGGGATACTCGACCTGTTCGGCAACGCCGTTGAGCGAATCTTGTTCTTTTTCCGCAGCCGCACAAATAATCGCCATTTGGCTGACGGTTTCAAACGGATACGCGCCGACGGCGGTTTCGGCGGAACACATCACCGCATCGGTACCGTCCAATACCGCGTTGGCCACGTCGCTGACTTCCGCGCGGGTCGGTACGGGGTTGGTAATCATCGATTCCATCATTTGAGTTGCCGTAATACTGAAGCGGCGCAACTCACGGGCGCGGCGGATCATGCGTTTTTGCAGGGCAGGTACGGCGGCATGGCCGACTTCCACTGCCAAGTCGCCGCGGGCAACCATAATACCGTCGCTGGCAAGGATGATTTCGTCCAGATTTTCAATGGCTTCTACGCGCTCGATTTTGGAAACCAAACCGGGGCGTACGGCTGTACTGCCTTTCATTTCTTCTTCGACTTTGGCGCGTGCGATGTGCAAATCTTCGGCAGATTTCACAAAGCTGATGGCCAAGTAGTCGCAACCAATGGCAATCGCCGTTTTCAGGTCACGGAAGTCTTTCTCGGTCAACGCACCGGCAGACAGACCGCCGCCGCGTTTATTGATACCTTTGTTACTTTTCAGCACATGGCTGTTTTCTACCCTTGTAATAATCTTACTTCCTTCAACCGCCTCAACGGTCAAGGTCAACAGGCCGTCGTCCAGCCACAAAACATCGCCGGCAGCGACGTCATTCGGCAAATCACGGTAGTCCAAACCCACCGCTTCGCGTGTACCTTCACCTTTAAGCGCGGCATCCAAAATTAAGGTTTCATCTTTATTCAGCTCAATGCTGCCGCCGGCAATTTTGCCGACACGGATTTTCGGGCCTTGCAAGTCGGCAAGAATAGCCACTTCCTGACCTGCGCGTTTCGCGGCTTCACGCACAATGCGGGCATTTTCTTCATGGAACTCCGGAGTACCGTGGCTGAAATTGAAACGGACGACATTAAGACCACCGACACGGATCATGTCTTCCAACAATTGTACATTGTTGCTGCCCGGACCCAATGTGGCGACAATTTTGGTATTGTGACTGATACGGGTTAAATCACGTTGCAATTCGCTCATGTAAACGTCCTTTCCTGTTGATTCCACGTTTGATAATGAGGGAGATTGTACGCTTAATACAATAATGTTGGCGTAAAATTACATTATTTTCTGACTTAAACTAAATTTATTTTTGCATTAACCTACTTTTCTATCGGATACAATACACTCTCACGTCGTCATTTTTGATTTTCAGACGGCCTCCCTCATACTAATAGAATACTCAACTGATCCATGAAACGTTTTTTGACTCCGCTACCCATCGGCATCGTTTTGGCCGACCTGATCTACGGTTTCGTACTTAATGTCATGCAAGGCTTAAATTTGCAACAAACCGCCGCCAACCAGTCCGGTACAATTTCCGTTACGCCCGACATTGCTTTCAACAGCCTGCAAATCGTCGCCAACGGCGGCATGGTCTGCATCATCGGCTTCGGTTTGATTGTTTTGTTCCAACTCAACCGCGCCGTATTACGCCAACAAATCCTGCCCATCGGCATTTTCCGAACCCTCGGCCTGTTGGCTGTTTTGGCATTCAGCATTTCGTCTTTGTGGGAATGGTTGCATGCCGCTTTGTCGCTGCTTTCCGGGCACAATGTTTTAAACTTCAGCAACCCGCGTTATCTGGTTACCGCAGCCTGCATGCCCATCATCGCTTTCTTGTGCATCTTGCGCCTGTACAATTGGTATCGCCTGCATCGGACTGTTGCCACTGACGACACCTCCACGCCCCTCTAATCAAGCTGCAAAAAGGCCGTCTGAAATAGGAAAATCTATTTCAGACGGCCTTGTCATTGTATATCTCAACGTTGATGGCTGGTTTCTACACCGACCTTAATCTCACCATACATTTGCGAGCTGCCTCCGCTGCCTGATGCGCAGGCCGCCAAGCTCAGTGTCAAAACAGCCGCAGTCAAAATCTTCAACATTGAGTGCTCTCTTTCTACAAAAATTATTTCGGGTCGCAACGGAAATGGTAAGCGCAGATTTCAAATCCGTTTTTGAAGTAGAGACGATGCGCACCTGCACGGTCATGGTTCACATGGACATTCAAATGGATTTTGGTTGCCCCGGTTTCCGCACCGATTTTGCGTACTTCTTCCAACAAGCGTGAAGCATAACCTTTTTGGCGGCATTGCGGCATGGTTACGAGATCATCAATATGGATATGGTAACCGCTGGCCAAGTTATGTGCGGCATGGAAGCCGCATACGGCCACGGCATTTTGTTTGCCTTCTTCAAAAATACCCAACAGACGGTAGCCGGTTTTGCGCTGATGCTCGTTGATTTGTTCGACGAAACGGTGAATATCGGTCAAAGAAGAACGCAAAATGCTCAATGCCGCAAAAGCGGTTGCAGTTTCTTCCGGCGGAATTTCACGCAATACGCCGACCACAGGCGTGGCAGCTTGAGGCTCGGTTTGAGCAGCTTCTGCACGTTCGGCAGCGTGTTTTTCTTCAATCGCCTGCGCCAACAAAACGCGCTCGACCGGCACTTCGCCCTGCTGTTTGCTCTCTTGCTCTTTGAGCAAGGCTTTGCAGTCAATCACGCGCAAATCATTATCCGCCGCAAAGTCCATCAAGAAACGGAACATTTGCGGATTGTCTTCTTCCAATTTTTTATCGACCGCTACACAACGGACATTGTCCACCAAAATCGGGCGCACCCAATTAGAATAGGAAAGGCGGTTGTCTTTAGTAAAGGAGGACAAAATACCGCACAGGCGCTCCGCCCAGTCGCTTGGTCGGAAAATCTTGCCTTTGCTGGTCGTACCATGGATCACAACTTCATAAGGATTACACACTAACATAAGCAGCTTCCTGAGAGTAAATGGCTGAAGGAATATTTCGCCAGTGCCAACATCAGAAAAAGTTCCGATACATAGCAACAGATTATTGAAAAAATATCAGTAAGGTTTTGAAATACGACAATGATGAGACGGCTTGCCGATCCTGACAATCCGTTTCGAATTATTTGATTATTATACCCGATACGCCTCTTTTTCTTCAAAAATCATTTGAAAAATAACAACAGGCCGTCTGAAAACAAGTATTTCGGTTTCAGACGGCCTGCATATTTTGAATATCAATACAACAATTTCTTGCGAGGCTTTTGCTCGCCACTGGATTTAATTTCTGACAAATTGAAATTCAGTATGCTCAAATCCAAAATGCTTTCAGAAGTGCATTGATCGCCAAAGGCATTTTCATAAATGGCCTTCAGTTTCAACACACCGCCAAATGTCTGGTCCGGCAATTCGGCAGCCAGCGCCAACATGCTTGCAAACACGCCGCCATACAATTCGCCCGATGCCAGCATATCCACACCGCCGGAAAACATCTCCAAGCGCATAACCGCATCGGCAATCAGCTTGCTCGGCAAGTGATCCGGCAAAGGTTCTACCTCAAAACGCACATTCTTAGCCAAGCCCTTACCGCTATTGCGGACAACCAAAACCAATAAATCTGTTTGCCCATCAGAACGTTGCAACGTCGCATGCAAAACAGGATGAATGCTTTCTTTTTGAATCAGCTGCTCACGGTGCAACATCTTGCTTTTTGCTTTGGATCGCGCAGATACAATGGCCCAAATCAACCAAACCAATGCAACGGCAGAAATGGCTGTGACCAAGAGGGGAAGGTTGGTCAAATAGGCTTGCTGATTAAACCAAACTTGTGCTGCCAAAAATCCGGCAAAGAAAATCAAGACGTATAAAATTGGGGCAAACCGGCTTTGTATGGATGAGTGCATAAGTTTTCCTACATTTCGTATCGTGTTATAAAAAAATAATGCCTTTTGAGCAAATGATGTCATCAACTCAGAAGGCATTATTTTAACGTAATTTTAACGCAATTTGCTTAATATCTTGCTTTTTATGAAACTGATGTATCAAGCAGACAACTCAAACCGCACAGCCGTGTTTTCAGACGGCCTGAGATTTTCATCAGGCTTCGGCAACCGAATCACGCGAGAAGGTTTTTTCGCAATAATGGCATTTCAAACGCGTCTGACCATTATGTGAACGGACATAAAAACGGCTGATGACCGGCTCGCCATGACTGGCACAATTAGTATTCGGGCAGCGGAACACTTCCGAAATCTCGTCCGGCAATGACAAATGCTGTTTGTCGATCACTTTAAACTGATCGATTTTGTTCACCACTGCTTCAGGGGCAAATAAAGCCAAACGGTTGGCCGCGTTGGCATCCAACCATACGCCGCTGACTTTGATAATGTCTTTGCTTCCCTGCGTTTTACTGGGCAAATTAAAGCCGACTGTAACCGCGCTGCCATAATGCAGCAACTTAAACTGTCTTAAAATGGCCAAGCCTTTACCGGCAGGAATATGGTCAATTACCGTACCTTGTTCAATCGCTTCAACGCTGAGTTTTGAGTTTTCCATCTTTCGCTCCTTAAACTTCTTCGTTCAATACCAAAGACAAAATCGCCATCCGTGCATACACGCCATTGGTTGCCTGCTCAAAATAATAGGCATGAGGTGTTTTATCCACATCCGGATGAATTTCATCTACCCTCGGTAAAGGATGCAAGACGCGCAAATTGGGTTTGGCGTTTGCCAACATCTGCGCATCAAGATTGAATTTACCCTGAATTTTGGCAAATTCCTGCTCATCAAAACGTTCGCGCTGAACTCGGGTCATGTACAAAATATCCGCCCATTCGACTGCTTCTTCCAAACTGGATAAAACTTGGTAAGGGCAACCGGCCTCCTCCAGCTCTTCGGTAATATAGTCCGGCATCGCCAAGCTGGGAGGGGATACAAATGCGAACTCACAACCCCAACGCTTCAGTGCCTGACACAATGAGTGTACCGTACGGCCATATTTTAAATCACCGGCCATCGCAATCTTCAAATTGCTCAAGCTATCTTGTGTTTCATAAATCGTTACCAAATCCAAAAGTGTCTGGCTCGGATGTTGGTTGGTACCATCACCGGCATTAATCACAGGTACGCTTGAAAACTCGGCCGCCACACGGGCCGCACCGTCTTTCGGGTGTCGCTGAATAATCGCATCCGTATAGCTGGAAATAATCCTTGCAGTATCTGCAAGCGTTTCACCCTTTTTCGCACTGGTATTCGCACCATCGGAAAAACCGATAACTTTCCCACCCAAACGCTGTACCGCCGTTTCAAAAGACAAACGCGTACGGGTGGACGGTTCAAAAAAGCACGAACCAATCAATTTACCCTCAAGCAAATCTTCACGAGGCTGCTTTTTCAACTTCAAGGCCGTCTGAAGCAGCAATTCAAGCTGCTCCGTCGTCAAATCTGAAATTGAAATAATATGTTGGCGATAAAGCGGATTAGGCATGACCATTCCTTCCCATAAAAAAGCCCGCAACAGGCGGGTGTTTCAAGCAAACCGATTCCATCGTTGCCCGACATCATCCCCGTCGGACAATCACAACCATGTTTCTACCACACCCATGAAATCTTTCGCATTATCGCATATTTAACAGACGGCTGCTTCTTTCAAGTTTTCAGACGGCCTGATCCCTTTGCAAAATAACTCTCTGCACCCAACAGCTGAAACCTAAGCACAGGGATTCGGCTGTTTTCAGTTATTGCCCAATGAAGCTCCGCTTTGCCCAAGCTCTCATTCCCGGCCCCATACAAAGCCGCCCGTCAGCCCAAACCGGCAAACGGTTCGGCCTCGGGGCGGC
>NZ_JBQCWB010000005.1:0-157123 GCF_051957775.1 Neisseria sp. P0016.S008 | reverse complement strand
CCTTCGCCTGCATGTACGGCACCACCATTACCGTAGTGGACGGCTACGCACGCGCGATTGCCGAACCGGTACGCCTGTTGCGCGGTAAAGATAAAACCGGCAACGTCGAACTGTTTGCTTGGAACGTCTGGGTTGCAGGCTCAGGCTTGGCCGTGATTTTCTGGTTCAACAGCGCGATGGCCGAGCTGCTCAAATTCGCTATGATTACTGCTTTCGTTGCCGCCCCTGTGTTCGCTTGGTTGAACTACCGCCTCGTCAAAGGCGACAAACGCCACAAACTGACCATGGGCATGAACTTCCTCGCCATTATCGGTTTGATTTATTTGACCGGCTTTACCGTTTTGTTCCTACTGAACCAAACAGGCATTTTGGCTGCGCCTAAATAAACCCACATGGAAAAAAGGCCGTCTGAAACTTAAAAACAGGTTTCAGACGGCCTTTACAATCAATCATATCTTTTTGAATTTTCATTCAAACCCATTATAATGACTCCTTATTTCGCCGTTGCAGACCACCCGACGGCATCCGTATTTTGGAAAACTTATGAAGCCGTCTATCTTAGAAAAACTACAACAACTCAGCGACCGACTGGAAGAAGTCACGCACCTACTCGGTCAGCCTGAAGCCACGTCCGACATGGACAATTACCGTAAACTCACACGCGAACACGCCGAACTGACCCCCGTCGTCGAAGTCTTCCAAAACTATCAGCTGGCGCAAAGCGACTTGGCAGATGCCGAAGAAATGCTGTCCGACCCTGAAATGAAAGACTTTGCCGCCGAAGAAATCGAAGCGGCAAAAGCCAAAATCGACGAACTCGATACCGAATTGCAAAAACTGCTGTTGCCAAAAGATGCCGATGACGACAAAAACATCTTTATTGAAGTGCGCGCCGGTACCGGTGGCGACGAAGCCGCGCTGTTTGCAGGCGATTTACTGCGTATGTACAGCCGCTACGCCGAGCGCAACCGCTGGCAGGTTGAAATCGTGTCCGCCAACGAAAGCGAGTTGGGCGGCTATAAAGAAGTTATCGCCCGCATTATCGGCTTGGGCGCATACAGCCGTCTGAAATTTGAATCGGGTGGTCACCGCGTACAACGCGTTCCTGCCACCGAAAGCCAAGGCCGTATCCACACCTCCGCCTGTACCGTCGCCGTCATGCCCGAAGCGGACGAACTCGAAGACATTGAACTGAATCCGGCCGACCTGCGCATCGACACCTTCCGCGCATCCGGCGCGGGCGGTCAGCACATCAACAAAACCGACTCCGCCGTCCGCATTACCCACTTACCGACAGGCATGGTAGTCGAATGCCAAGACGGCCGCAGCCAACACGCCAACAAGGCGCAGGCGATGAAAGTCCTCGCCGCCCGCTTAAACGATGCACAAAAACGTGAAGCCCAAGCCAAAGAAGCCGCCGAACGCAAATCCCTGATCGGCAGCGGCGACCGCAGCGAACGCATCCGCACCTACAACTACCCGCAAGGCCGCGTGACCGACCACCGCATCAACCTTACCCTGCACAAACTGGATTTTGTGATGGACGGCGATTTGGAAGAAATCACCAATGCCCTGATTGCCGAGCATCAAGCCGAGCTTTTGGCGGCCATGGGGGATTGATATTTGCCTCACTCTGATCATCATTACCAATATAAAAGCCGTCTGAAATGTAAATTTCAGACGGCTTTTATTTAAAAACAAACAAACCTATAAAACAGTATTTATTTTGAGATTTGCTCCAAAGTCTGGATCATCAATAATTTAAAAGACTGTTGTAAAGGTTCAGGAAGTTGTAAAAAAATCAGTTCGACCGGCATTTCTTCTAAATCCTTTAATGTATTGTTTTGCTGTCTTTCCAAGTATTCTGCTAGCAGAAAAATAGACGAAACACGGCATCCCAATGCATCAGCAAGATATTTTAAGATAGCCTCACTGTATCCTTGATTACCATTCTCAAGATTGGAGATATTACTTTTCGAAGTATTTGCAAAATCAGCAAGTTGCTGCTGTGTCCAACCTTTTTGTTTTCTCAAAAATCTAATTGCACGACTTATATTCATGCAAAAGATATTAGAGAGAAATAGATTCAATTAAAATTGTATTGCTGTACTTCTTGACATAAAAATACTTAAATGCAATACTTCATACAGTTTTACTGTACTTTTCTATTTTTATGAAACTTTAAATCTTGAGGTGACCAAATGAAAATTAAACACTATCTCTTTGCTGGGATTTTACCAGTGATGTTATTAACTGGTTGTATGGGGGGCTTACCTTCATGCGGTTCAAGTGATGCAGAAGATTTGGTTAAAAAAATCATTAACCAACGCTCATTTCTTTTAGGTCAATTTGTTTCATTGGATGATGTGGAAGAAACTGCCGTTAATCATGATGCCGAAATAAGAGTATGTTCTGCCAAATTGACCACAACAAAAGGAAGTGAAAACATCACTTACTCAATCAAATGGCAGAATAAAGATAAAAGTAGTTTCTACTTAGAAATTAATTAAATATTAGGAGTGATACAAATGAAGGGACAAATTTTAGACTTTTCAATTCAAAACGGTGGTGGTCTGATCAACGGGGAGGATGGTAAGCGTTATCCATTTAAAAGCGAAGAATGGAAAGAACAAAACATTCCTACTCGAGGCATGAATGTTGATTTTGATATTAATGGAGATGGTCAGGCTATTGGTATTTACAAGGCACTAAATAGCAGTTCATCTAATAATGTCGTAAATGCATTCAATACTGTGGCGCAATCCAGAAATGAAAATGGACAATTATCACTGTTTGCCTTATTTTTGGAAACGCTATCTAAACGTTATGCACAATTTTCAGGGAGAGCATCCAAACGAGAATTTTGGGGATATACACTCTTTAGAATAATTGCAGATTTTTCCATTTTTATTGTCGCAATAATAATGTCTGAAATTAGCAGAAGTCTTGGAGATATTTTCTTCCTCCTATATTACCTATTTGCTCTAGCTGTAATTATTCCATCTTTATCTGTCGTTATTCGCCGTCTCCATGATATAGGAAAATCAGGTTGGTGGTTTCTCATTATACTTATTCCTATTATTGGCCCAATCTGGCTAATTGTTTTGATGTGCCAACCATCCTTCAATGGGGATAATCAATGGGGTAGTATGCCTGAAAACTAACCTTCTAGAGTAAGGCCATCTGAAACAAAAATTTCAGATAGCCTTTCCCAATGAATTAATCAAACTTTGTCTTACTCATTTCTATTTTACTGATACTCTAATACTTCCAAAAATTATGACTTAACCTTCAATCACTGATCTCCATTTCTAAATTACCTGAATACCAGAATTTCCCCTATGAACAGTATATTTAAAATAGTGCGATCTTTTTTAAAATTAAAAAATATTTATTTTGAGTAAATATGTAAACTGATACTTTTAGAGAAAATCATGATGCCCTGATTGCCGAGCATCAAGCCGAGCTTTTGGCGGCAATGGGGGATTGATGGATTTGGTCCATTGCGTTTATACTTTTCAGACGGCCTGATGACATATGTCAATATGACCGTGTATATGTTATCCCAAAGTGATAAAATGCAGCACCAGCTGCACAACAGCAACACCCTTCTACAATCACCGAAAGAGAGGACACAAAATGGCAAAAATCCTGATCGCACCGGTATCTACCGGCCTGAGCGCCGATGCAGCGGCAAAAGCATTTGCAGCGGCATTGAATGCGCAAGTTTTCCAAGCCGTTGACTCCACTACAGAAACCCTGTTGGCTCAAGGCAAGAGCGACGACTGGTTTGACGCGCTTGTCGGTAAAGTTGCAGCATTGAATGCAGACAATCTCGTTATCGAAGGCATCACTCCTGATGCAGACAAATTGTTCTTGGCAGGCAAAAACGTCGAATTGGCGCTGTCTTTAGACGCTGGCGTTGTATTGGCGCTGAAATCCGACAATACCGACGCGGCCGCCATCGCCCAACAATTAAACCTCGCCAAACAGCTCTACACTAACTCCCCAGGCTTATTGGAAGGCTTTATCATTGACGGCGCAGCAGCCGCTTTAGGCGCACAAGTTGCCGAGCAAACCGGCCTGACTTTCTTCGGCTCCAGCGACAACCTACAAGACGTATCCGCTTTGGCCAAACGCGAAGCCAAACGCCTGTCTCCAGCCCAATTCCGCTACAACCTGATCGATTTTGCCCGCAAAGCCGATATGCGCATCGTCCTGCCTGAAGGCGCAGAACCACGCACCGTCGCCGCTGCCGCTATCTGTCACGAAAAAGGCATCGCCCGTTGCGTACTGTTGGCGACCCGCGAAGAAGTTGAAGCCGTAGCTAAAGAGCGTGGCATTTCCCTGCCTGATTCTTTGGAAATCATCGATCCTGCCTCTTTGGTTGAGCAATACGTCGAGCCAATGTGCGAATTGCGCAAATCCAAAGGCCTGACTCCGGAAGATGCTCGCAAACAGCTGCAAGATACCGTCGTACTGGGTACCATGATGATGGCTCAAAACGACGTGGACGGTTTGGTTTCCGGCGCAGTCCACACCACTGCCAACACCATCCGTCCTGCCCTGCAACTGATTAAAACCGCTCCGGGTGCAAGCCTCGTATCCAGCGTATTCTTCATGTTGCTGCCTAACCAAGTATTGGCATTCGGCGACTGCGCGGTTAACCCGAACCCAACGCCTGAACAACTGGCCGACATCGCCATTCAATCTGCCGACAGTGCCAAAGCCTTTGGTATCGATCCAAAAGTAGCCATGATTTCCTACTCTACCATCAACTCGGGCAGCGGCCCTGATGTCGATGCAGTGATCGAAGCAACCAAACTGGCGAAAGAAAAACGCCCTGATTTGGCCATCGAAGGCCCGCTGCAATACGATGCGGCTACCGTTCCATCCATCGGCAAATCCAAAGCTCCGGGCAGCGCTGTTGCCGGTCAAGCAACCGTTTTGGTTTTCCCAGACCTCAATACTGGCAACTGTACTTACAAAGCCGTACAACGCAGCGCCAACGTCCTGAGCGTAGGCCCGTTGTTGCAAGGTTTGCGCAAACCGGTTAACGACTTGTCCCGTGGCGCATTGATTGAAGACATCGTCTTCACCATCGCCCTGACTGCCGTTCAAGCCAAACAAATGCAAGGCTGATTGACAAGCTGATGCTTTGAAATCAAAGGCCGTCTGAAACCGATGTTTCAGACGGCCTTTCGTATCTTTGCGCCAACTATATTATAATTCGCCATTATTTTCTGAAAGACTGCCCCAATGACTGCCTACCAGCAACAACTAGCCGACAAAAAGCAATATCTTCAGCAACTTTTCCAAGGACTGGATTTCCCTGAAATCGAAGTCTTTGAATCTCCGGAACAGCATTACAGGATGCGTGCCGAGTTCCGTATCTGGCATGAGGGCGGCGAAATGTTTTACGCCATGTTTGAGCGCGGGCAAAAAGCAAACGGGGCAAGCCTGATCCGTTGCGACCAATTTCCTGCCGCATCCGAATCCATCAATACCTTGATGCCGAAACTGATTGAAGCCGCGTCCAATCATCCCGAGCTGAAAAACCGCTGGTACGCCGTCGAATTTTTGTCCACTTTAAGCGGCGAAATGCTGGTTACCATGATTTACCACAAGAAGCTGAACGACGCATGGCAACAAGCCGCGCAAGAGCTGGCGCACAATTTGGGCATCCACATCATCGGCCGCAGCCGCGGACAAAAAATCGTATTAAGCCAAGATTTTGTGACCGAAGCGTTGGAAGTCAACGGCAAAACCTTCCGCTATCGTCAAATCGAGGGCAGCTTTACCCAACCCAATGCCCAAGTATGCCAAAAAATGCTGACTTGGGCGTGTGATGCCGCGCAAAACTTAGGCAAAGACCTGCTTGAGCTATATTGCGGCAACGGCAATTTCACCCTGCCGCTTTCACAACATTTCAATCAGGTGCTGGCGACCGAAGTTTCCAAAACTTCCGTCAATGCCGCCCAATGGAATATTGAAGCCAACCAAATTACCAACCTCAAAATCGCCCGCCTGTCTGCGGAAGAGTTTACCGAGGCCTACACGCAAAACCGTGAATTCCGCCGCCTGCAAGAACAAGGCATCGACTTGAAAAACTATGATTTTTCAACTATTTTTGTCGATCCTCCACGCGCCGGTGTTGATGATGAGACGCTCAAATTGGTTGCCCGATTCGACAATGTCCTCTATATTTCATGCAATCCTGAGACTCTGCGCGCCAATCTCGACACACTCTGTCAAACCCATACCATCGAACGCGCTGCTTTATTCGACCAATTCCCATTTACCCACCATATTGAAAGCGGCGTTTGGTTGAAGAAAAAATAAAACCATACAAAAAGGCCGTCTGAATGTTCAGACGGCCTTTAATTAAGGGCATATTAAGCGATTTTCAAATCAATCCGCTTCCAAAACCACTTTCATGGCTTGGTTTTCAGCAGCGTGTTTGAATACATCGTAAGCTTTTTCCAATTCGCTGAATTTGAAATGGTGGGTCATCATTTTGGTGTAATCCACTGAGCTGCTGGAAATGGCTTTCATCAGCATTTCGGTGGTATTGGCGTTAACCAGGCCGGTAGTGATGGCAAGGTTTTTAATCCACAGTTTTTCCAGTTTGAAATCAACAGATTGGCCATGTACACCAACCACAGCGATATGACCGCCGGGTTTCACAATGTCTTGGCACATATTCCAAGTTGCAGGGATACCGACCGCTTCGATGGCGCAATCTACGCCGTCTTCGCCAACAATGTCGGCAACTTGCTTGCTCACATCGCCGGAAGCAGGGCTGATGGTATGGGTTGCGCCCAATTCTTTCGCCAGTTTCAAGCGGTTTTCGTCCATATCGCAAACGATGATGGCGGCAGGGCTATACAGTTGAGCAGTCAGCAACGCAGACATACCGACAGGGCCGGCACCGGCAATGAATACGGTATCGCCAGGTTTCACATCGCCATATTGCACGCCGATTTCGTGGGCGGTCGGCAGGGCATCGCTCAACAGCAGGGCAACTTCTTCGTTGACGTTGTCAGGCAGCGGAACCAAGCTGTTGTCGGCATAAGGCGTACGGACGTATTCTGCCTGAGTACCGTCAATCATATAGCCCAAGATCCAACCGCCGTTGCGGCAGTGTGAATAAAGTTGGATTTTACAGTTGTCGCAAGTACAGCATTTGCTGACACATGAAATAATGACTTTATCACCGACTTTGATGTTTTTTACAGCATCGCCGACTTCTTCTACAATACCGATGCCCTCATGGCCGAGAATGCGACCGTCGGCAACTTCAGGGTTTTTACCCTTCCAAATACCCAAGTCAGTACCGCAAATCGTGGTTTTAACGATTTTGACGACTGCATCGGTCGGATCGATAATTTGAGGGCGGGGTTTTTCTTCGAAACGGATGTCGTTTGCGCCATGATAAACCATTGCTTTCATGTGAATCTCCTTGAACGGTTAATAAACTTTAACAATACAGCGTAAATTCACGTTAACTATATTTATATACCCCTCCACAAGATAAGTCAATCCTGATTATTATTTTATATGTCATAGTGTAACATACTGTTTTAAAAATAAATAATTAAAAATTAAATATTAATGAACATACCCACATCCTTCGCGCGACGACTCATCGATTGGCAGCGGCAGCATGGCCGTCACGACTTGCCTTGGCAGGTCAAAGACCCCTATTCCGTCTGGCTTTCAGAAATCATGCTCCAACAAACGCAGGTTGCTACCGTATTGGACTACTATCCACGTTTCTTAGCCAAATTCCCGACCGTGCAATCGCTTGCCGCCGCGCCGCAAGACGAGGTTTTATCCTTGTGGGCAGGCTTGGGCTATTACAGCCGCGCACGCAACCTGCACAAAGCCGCACAACAAGTCGTCGGACAATTCGGCGGTATCTTTCCGCCCGAACGCAAAGACTTGGAAACGCTCTGCGGCGTAGGCAGAAGTACCGCCGCCGCCATTTCTGCCTTTGCTTTCAAACGCCGCGAAACCATCTTGGACGGCAACGTCAAACGCGTTCTCTGCCGTGTCTTTGCCCAAGACGGCAATCCGCAAGACAAAAAATTTGAAAACTCGCTTTGGGCGCTTGCTGAAAGCCTGCTGCCGTCTGAAAACGCCGATATGCCCGCCTACACGCAAGGTTTGATGGACTTGGGTGCAACCGTGTGCAAACGAACAAAACCCTTGTGCCATCAATGCCCGATGGCGGACATCTGCGAAGCAAAAAAGCAAAATCGCATCGCCGAGCTGCCGCGCAAAAAAACTGCTCCCGAAGTGCAAACCCTACCGCTTTATTGGCTGATTATTCATAACGCTGACGGCGCATTATTGCTTGAGAAACGCCCTGCCAAAGGCATTTGGGGCGGTCTATATTGCGTACCCTGTTTTGAAAAATTAGACGATTTGTATGCTTACGCCGAACGCTTCGGCATTGTTTCAGACGGCCTTGAAGAACAAACCACGTTTACCCATCGCTTAACCCACCGCTTATTGATGATTACCCCTTTTCAGACGCAACAAAGGCCGTCTGAACATCTTTCAGACGGCCTTTGGGTATCAGCAGAACATTTGGCGGATTATGGCTTGCCCAAACCTTTAATCAAATATTTGGCAAAAGGCTAAACTGCCCTATTCCACAATCTCTTTAAATACAACTTCTTTTCCGCCGCGAATCAGTACGGCAAACCCATCGCCAATTTGCCAACGCGAGCTTGGATTGGCATACTCGACGCCCTGACTCCGCAAATGGACTTGCACCAGTTTCTCAACCGTATTGCCTTCACGCAACTCAACCATCATCGGGCTGTGGCTGTTGATATAAATTGCAGTAATCGTCCGACCTTGTGCGGATTGATAACGGACAGAATACGTCTGCGCCTGTGCAATGACCGGTAACGGCGCATCAGGGCGCACAGCCTTGTACGAGCCGCACGCAGCGCACAAACTCACACACAAAGCGCAGATAATTTTGTTCAACATAGGCATAGATTAGTAATGGTGATGCGGAATCTCGCCATCAAGACGGTAATAAGTGCCACAATACGGGCATTCAATCTCACTGTTGGACTGAATCGGCAAGAACACACGCGGATGGCCGTTCCACGTTTCATGATTAGGGCCGGAGCAATGCAACGGCAAATCCTGCGGCTTGATGACTACAACGTTTTTTTCAGACTGTGTACTCATGGTTTGGTTCCTCACTATGTTTTCTTATCTTCCGATATTGTAAAGCAAAACGGCCGCTAGGTTCAGACTGAAAACATTATATAATCACTTTTTTCAGACGGCCTTTGATGATTATGACCACCCTGCTCCGCCTTCAAGATTTTGATACTTCCGATTCCGCTTCATTTCTTTATACACTCAGCGCAGCCTATTTGGATCACACCGAACAGGCAGGCGACGAGGAAATGTCCGGCCTCAACGACGAACAGCATACATTGACCGCCCTTTGCTACCTCGACAGCCAAGTTCAAGAAGGCGGCTTCGTACAGCTTATCGCTTCAGGATACGGAGAATATATCTTCGGCAATCCGGTTGCCGACAGTCTGCGCCGCTGGCGCATCAAGCCGATACCGAGAATCTTAGACAAAGCCAAAACCTTGTACGAAAAACACGGCGAAGCCATTGAAAAAATGGCAGACGAACAAAGGGATTTCGACGAAATCCGCAAAGCTTTTTCCGATTTTGAAGAGCTTGACGGCGATTATTATGACGTCGCCGACGAAGACTTGGAAACTGCGGCAGCCTACGTTCAGGCAAATTGGGATAAATTTGCCAAACTGTCAGGCTAAGAATAAAACTTTGCCGGTTTGAATCATCTGTTCAAACCGGCAAAATCATCAATACGTCAAATTAACGTTTGTTTTTCTGATAAATCGGCATCACTTCAGGCAACATTTTGCGGATTGCATTGATACGCGCCTGATTGGTCGGGTGGGTCGACAAAATAGCCAATGAGCTGCCGCCCTGTACTTTGTTCATTTTTTCCCACACGCTTACCGCAGCCTCAGGATTGTAGCCTGCTTCAGCCATCAAACGCACACCGCCGGCATCCGCTTCGCTTTCCTGATGGCGTGAGAACGGTTTGGTCGCCAACAAATCTGCACCCAAGCCGACCAAATCACCATCTACACCGGTTGAGCTGGCCAAAATCGAACCGCCCAAGCCGGTCAATACTTGTCCGCCCAAAGCTTTTTTACTGTGTTCCAACAAAGCATGGGTCATCTCATGGCCGACAACGGCGGCAATTTCATCATCCGTCAGCTTCAATTTTTCTACTATGCCGGTGTACACAGCCATTTTACCGCCCGGCATTGCCCATGCGTTCATTTCATCACTGCGGATAACGTTCATCTGCCAGTTAAAAGGCACGCCGGTTTTGTTGGCGCGCTCAGCATGAGGACGCAGACGTGCAAACACGCGTTGAACGCGTTGAGCAGTCGGAGATGAAACATCCAAAGCTTTTTGACCACGCGCTTTTTGAATGACTTGTGAGTAACTTTTAGCCGCGTCTTCATTTAAAGTCGCAGTATCGTAGCCAACCATATCCGCTACAGAAGTACAGCCGGTCAACGCCAAAATCACGCCCATGCCGGCCCAATATTTTTTATTCCATTTTTTCAACATGTTTTCTCTCTGTGTTTTTAAGTTAATGTAACGACATTGTACCCAAATTTAATACACTTTACACAAAAGGCCGTCTGAACGGTTTCAGACGGCCTTTAAACATAATATTTAAGAACGGCGCTGCGACATCCAAGACTCAATCTTACGCGCATCATTTACGCGGGTTGTTGAAGACGGAGAGTTGAGCAACACAATGGTAATCGGCTGATTCTGTACATTGGCCTTAACCACCATAGAACGTCCTGCTTCACGAATATAGCCGGTCTTCTGCAATTCGATATTCCAGCTACCCTCACGCACCAAGGCATTGGAGTTTTTATAGTTTTGACGACCATTTGCCGTCCAAACCGAGCCGTAATTTGAAGTAGAATTTTTGCGGATCAGCGGATATTTGCTGGCTGCCGCAACCATGCGGTTCAAATCGCGTGCAGTAGAAACGTTTTGGAAATTCAAACCGGTAGGCTCATAGAAACGGCTGCTGGTCATGCCCAGGCTTTGTGCTTTGGCATTCATAGCCGCAACGAACGCGCTCATACCGCCCGGATAGGTACGGCCCAATGCATGGGTAGCACGGTTTTCACTGCTCATCAGGCTCAGGTGCAATAATTCGCCGCGTGTCAGCGTCGTACCGATGCTCAAACGGCTACCCGTACCTTTCAAACGGTCGATTTCAGCCTCAGTAATCGTGATAGGCTCGTTCATATCCAGATGCGCATCCAACACCACCATCGCGCTCATCAATTTGGAAATAGAGGCAATCGGCATGACACGATCAGGGTTTTTCTGATACAGCACTTCACCGGTTTTATTATTGAAAATCAAAGCAGATTGCGAAGACAGCAGAGGACCTGCCAAAGCGGCTTGAGCTTCGACTTGGCCGGCATGACTCAACGCAAAAGCTTCCATCGGGTCATTTTGCACTGGGAAATTTTGCTCCAAAAATTGTCCCAATACATCCATATCATCGGCAACAGCAGGTGCAGAAGCAAAGGCCAATGCCACACCTGTCCATACCATTCCTAAAGTTTTATAGAATTTCATATCTGCCAATTCAAAAAAAATACATTTAATTCAACATTCTGTTAAATTTTTCGCTAATTGTAAAGCGAGTTGAGAAAACTTTGCGTTTGTTTGCGAGATATTCAAATCCAGCGCCCGCATCTGTTTCTTAGACGATACGGCGCAATGCCTGCTCTGATTTGAAAAAACACAAGATAGTCATTATACTTAGGCTCCTTTGTCAGAGACATTCCCTCAATCCGGCAATACGCCCGAAATATCTGTTCCCCCTTTACAACACAGCCTCCATACAACCATACGAAGAAATTATTATGTCTGAAGAAAAACGCACCTGTTCATTCTGCGGGAAGTCCGAAAACGACGTTAAAAATCTGATCGAAGGCGAACACGCCTTCATCTGTAACGAATGTGTAGAAACTTGCAGCATGATGCTGCAAGACAACGAATCCGGCGAGATTGAAAACGAGCTTGCCAAAGCGAAAGAAGAAAACGCCGAGAAAAAACTGCCTACCCCGGCCGAAATCGTTGCCAACCTCAACGACCACGTTATCGGTCAGGAACACGCAAAAAAAGCGTTGGCGGTATCGGTTTACAACCACTACAAACGCCTGCGCCACCCGAAAGCAGAGGGCAAAGTTGAATTGTCCAAATCCAATATCCTGCTTATCGGCCCTACCGGCTCAGGTAAAACCCTGTTGGCGCAATCTTTGGCGCGCAAACTGGATGTACCTTTTGTCATGGCGGATGCCACAACTTTGACCGAAGCAGGTTATGTCGGTGAAGACGTCGAACAAATCATCACCAAACTTTTGGGCAAATGTGATTTTGACGTTGAAAAAGCCCAACGCGGCATCGTTTATATCGATGAAATCGATAAAATTTCACGCAAAAGCGACAATCCGTCCATCACGCGCGACGTATCCGGCGAAGGCGTGCAACAAGCCCTGCTGAAACTGATTGAAGGCACGGTAGCGAGCGTTCCTCCGCAAGGTGGCCGCAAACATCCAAACCAAGAATTCATCAACGTTGATACCACCAACATCCTCTTTATCTGCGGCGGTGCATTTGCCGGCTTGGAAAAAGTCATCCGACAACGTACTGAAAAAGGCGGTATCGGCTTTGGTGCAGCGGTGCACAGCAAAGATGAAAACGCCGATATTTCAGCACTGTTTGAAACAGTCGAGCCTGAAGACTTAATTAAATTCGGTTTGATTCCCGAGCTTATCGGCCGTCTGCCCGTGATTGCCACATTGGCAGAATTGGACGAAGATGCTTTGGTCAACATTTTGACCGAACCGAAAAACGCCTTGGTCAAACAATATCAAACCTTGTTTGCAATGGAAGATGTCGGTCTTGAGTTTGAAGAAGATGCCTTGCGCAGCATCGCCAAACTGGCGATGGAACGTAAGACCGGTGCGCGCGGCCTGCGCTCTATCGTCGAACGCTGCCTCTTGGACACCATGTACGCCCTGCCAGATTTGAAAGGCGTAGCAAAAGTCGTCATCAATAAAGAAGTGGTGGAAAAAGGCGATCAGCCAAAACTTTTCCGCGAAGACGGCAGCGAATATAAGCAATAAGGCCATTCCCTAAAAAGACGTGTACCCGTTACACGTCTTTTTTATTTTCTTTATAAAACCAAAAGCATATCTTTGAATAATGGTCTTATGCATAAAAAACAAAGGCCGTCTGAAATATACTCAGACGGCCTTTGTTTTCAAGTTGCTCTAAGTCTGTCTTCATCCGGAGTATTGATGAGAGTGACTTCCTTGAATTTTTTGACACTTATTTTTTTGCTTTCTTAACAGCTGCTTTTTTAGCAGGAGCAGCTTTGGCGGCAGGCTCAGAAGCCGCAGCTTCAGGAGCGGCAGTTTCAGAATCAGCTACAGGCTCAGATGCAGCAGGTTCGGAGGCAGCTGATTCAGCCGTACGTTGATAGCCTTTGCCTTTCATGCAGGCATCAAATACAGCGCGATCAGCATTTTCACCAGATGCTTGTTGACATTGAGTCATTGCTTCTTCAACAGTGATGCGTGGCGCTGCCGCTTCTTCAGGTTTGGAAGAAGAACAAGCTGCCAACATCAGGCTACCGGTTGCAAGAGCGATTAATAAAGTTTTCATAATTGTATATTCCTAAATTTTGATTTTATGGTTTACCGTTAAACGGGAGATACAGGCTACAAAACAAGCTCTGCACCTCAATATTGAGTACGTGAGTACAATTTAGTTTCATTTCAGCCTGTAAGTTTTTGATAAATTAATTCTATTGACGTTAAGACAAATGCTTAATTCCTAATAAACTCAAAACCTTGCAGGCCGGTAAATTTTTCTGTTTTTGAACTGTAAAAATATCAAAATATGGCTGTTTCTAGCCGCAACCATCATTTGGGGAGTCCCTCTTTTTATGGCATAATGGACTACTTGACGGATTGTTCCGCTCCCCATTTTTTTTCAAACCGCAGAATCAAAATCATACTGCGGTTTGTCCATTTCAGAATCAGATTTTTCAGACGGCCTCATCATTCCAAAGGCCGTCTGAACAGAAAGCCAGCATCATGAATCCTTTCTCTTCACTCGGTTTAGGCAGCGAATTAGTCTCTGCCCTGACCGATCAGGGTTATGAAAACCCGACGCCTATCCAAGCTGCAGCGATTCCTAAAGCCTTGGCAGGACACGACCTTTTGGCCGCGGCACAAACCGGCACAGGTAAAACCGCCGCCTTTATGCTGCCCAGCCTCGAACGCCTGAAACGCTACGCCACATCCAGCACCTCCCCTGCCATGCACCCTGTCCGCATGTTGGTATTAACCCCGACCCGCGAACTGGCCGATCAAATTGACCAAAACGTACAGGCATACATTAAAAATCTTCCTTTGCGCCATACCGTCCTCTTCGGCGGCGTCAATATGGACAAACAAACTGCCGACTTGCGCGCCGGTTGCGAAATCGTTGTCGCGACGGTTGGCCGACTGCTCGACCACATCAAGCAAAAAAACATCAATTTAAACAAAGTTGAAATCGTCGTACTCGACGAAGCCGACCGTATGCTTGATATGGGTTTCATCGACGATATCCGCAAAATCATGCAGATGTTGCCTAAACAGCGACAAACCCTGCTTTTCTCCGCCACTTTCTCACCGCCTATACGCAAGCTTGCGCAAGATTTTATGCACACGCCTGAAATGGTTGAAGTGGCTGCGCAAAACACCACCAACGCCAATGTCGAGCAACACATCATTGCCGTTGATGCACTCAAAAAACGCAGCTTGCTCGAACGTTTGATTGTTGATTTGCATATGAATCAAGTCATTGTATTCTGCAAAACCAAACAAAGTGTCGATCAAGTTACCCGAGACCTCGTCCGTCGCAACATTGCTGCGCAATCCATCCACGGCGACAAATCCCAACAAAGCCGACTGGAAACCCTCAACGCCTTTAAAGAAGGTACATTACGCGTTTTGGTTGCCACTGACGTTGCAGCGCGCGGCCTGGATATTGCCGAGTTGCCTTTCGTCATCAACTACGAGCTGCCAACCCAACCTGAAGACTACGTCCACCGCATCGGACGTACCGGCCGGGCCGGTGCCGACGGCGTTGCCATTTCCTTGATGGATAAAACCGAACAGAAAATGTTTGAATCCATTAAAGAGCTGATCGGCAGCGATTTGAATGTGGAACGCATCGAAGGCTTTGAGCCGCATTGGTGGGGCAACGACAATCAAGATGAAGCCGAAGCACAACCGGTTCAGCACAACGACAGCCGATCTCGCCGCGATGATAGAAACAAACGCAACGAATACGCGAGTAAATCAGACAAAAACTCGAAAAAAGCAGAAGAGAAAAACGATCCGGGTATTGTCTGCGGCAAAATTGCCGGCAGAACACGCCACAGCCGTCACGAGCGTCAGCCTTGCGCCCTGCTCCAACCTGGTTTTGGCGTAAAGTAAACAACGCTGATTAATCGGTTTTCTGATTATTTATCCTAAGCAAAGGCCGTCTGAAACTTATCTTTCAGACGGCCTTTTATTGAACTAAAAATAAAAAGGACGTGATGAACACGCCCTTTATTTTTCCGTTTCAGACGGCCTTTATTATTTAAGGCCGTCTGAAAATCGGTTTACCTTACTATATTAAACATTCACTTTCTCGGCTACTTCGTTGTAGCTGTCGATTTCATTGAAGTTCATGTAGCGGTAGATTTGGTCACCCTGTTCGTTGATGATACCGATATTGGCTTGGTATTCTTCAACAGTCGGGATTTTACCCAGTTTGGAGCAGATTGCCGCCAACTCAGCCGAGCCGAGGTAAACAAAGGTGTTTTTACCCAAGCGGTTCGGGAAGTTACGGGTAGAAGTGGACATTACAGTCGCACCTTCGTGTACTTGCGCTTGGTTACCCATACACAATGAGCAACCCGGCATTTCCATACGCGCGCCTGCACGGCCGAGTACACCGTAGTGACCTTCGTCAGACAACTCTTTCGCATCCATTTTGGTCGGCGGTGCCATCCACAGACGTACCGGGATGTCGCTCTTGCCTTCCAAGAGTTTGGAGGCGGCGCGGAAGTGGCCGATGTTGGTCATACAAGAACCGATGAACACTTCGTCGATTTTGGTGCCGGAGCGTTCAGACATGAAGCACACGTCGTCAGGGTCGTTCGGGCAAGCAATAATCGGCTCTTTAATGTCGTCCATGTTGATTTCAATCACGGCGGCGTATTCGGCATCTTTATCCGCTTCGAGCAATTCAGGATTTGCCAACCATGCTTCCATGGCTTTGATACGGCGTTCCAAAGTGCGTGAATCTTGATAGCCGTCGGCAATCATGTTTTTCATCAACACAATATTGGATTTCATGTACTCGATAATCGGCTCTTTGTTGAGCTTCACGGTACAGCCAGCAGCAGAGCGTTCGGCAGACGCGTCAGTCAATTCAAAGGCTTGTTCCACTTTCAAATCAGGCAGGCCTTCGATTTCGAGGATGCGGCCGGAGAAGATGTTTTTCTTACCGGCTTTGGCAACAGTCAGCAAACCTTGTTTAATCGCGTAAAGCGGAATTGCATTTACCAAGTCGCGCAGGGTTACGCCCGGTTGCAGTTTGCCGCTGAAGCGTACCAATACGGACTCAGGCATATCGAGCGGCATTACGCCTGTGGCTGCTGCGAAAGCAACCAAGCCCGAACCTGCAGGGAAAGAAATACCGATAGGGAAACGGGTGTGGCTGTCGCCGCCGGTACCGACTGTATCAGGCAGCAGCAGACGGTTGAGCCATGAGTGAATCACGCCGTCACCCGGACGCAGGGATACACCGCCACGGGTAGAAATGAAGGCAGGCAATTCTTTATGGGTTCTGACATCGACAGGTTTCGGATAAGCGGCAGTGTGACAGAAAGACTGCATTACCATATCTGCTGAGAAGCCCAAGCAAGCTAAGTCTTTCAATTCATCGCGAGTCATCGGACCGGTAGTATCTTGCGAGCCGACAGTAGTCATGCGTGGTTCGCAGTAAGTACCCGGACGCACGCCTTTGCCTTCCGGCAGACCACAAGCACGGCCAACCATTTTTTGGGCCAAGGTGAAACCGGCTTTGCTTTCGGCAGGCGCTTGAGGCAGACGGAACTCAGTAGAAGCAGGCAGTTTCAGTGCTTCGCGCGCTTTGGCAGTCAGGCCGCGACCGATAATCAGGTTGATACGGCCGCCGGCTTGTACTTCGTCCAGCAATACTTGAGATTTCAGGCTGAACTCGGCAACAGTTTCGCCGTTTTTCACGATTTTGCCTTCATAAGGCAGGATATCGACGACATCGCCCATTTTCAGAGCAGATACATCGACTTCAATCGGCAATGCGCCGGAGTCTTCTTGAGTGTTGAAGAAAATAGGAGCAATTTTGCCACCCAGGCATACGCCGCCGAAACGTTTGTTCGGTACGAATGGAATATCTTCGCCTGTATGCCAAATTACAGAGTTGGTAGCAGATTTGCGTGAAGAACCGGTACCGACCACATCGCCGACGTAAGCAACAGGATGGCCTTTGGCTTTGAGTTCTTCCAACAATTTAATCGGACCGACTTCACCCGGTTTGTCAGGATTGATGCCGTCGCGCGGGTTTTTCAACATCGCCAGCGCATGCAGAGGGATATCAGGACGGCTCCATGCATCAGGTGCAGGAGAAAGGTCGTCTGTATTGGTTTCACCGTCGACTTTGAAGACGGTAACAGTGATTTTTTCTGGAACTTTGGCGCGAGAAGTGAACCATTCGGCATCTGCCCAGGATTGCAATACTTCTTGCGCGTATTTGTTGCCTTTTTCGGCTTTTTCTTGAACATCGTGGAAAGAGTCAAACATCAACAGAGTGTGTTTCAAACCATTTGCAGCGATAGGCGCAAGTTTGTCGTTATCCAAGAGTTCGATGAGTGCATGAATGTTGTAACCGCCAAGCATGGTACCCAACAGCTCGGTAGCATACTCAGGGGAAATCAGCGGACTGGATGCGCTGCCTTCGGCAACGGCAGCCAAAAATGAGGCTTTAACTTTGGCGGCATCGTCCACACCGGGTGGTACACGGTGAGCCAACAGCTCAACCAAGAATTCACCTTCACCGGCAGGTGGATTTTTCAGCAGCTCAACCAAATCAGCAGTCTGCTGAGCAGTCAGAGGAAGGGGGGGAATACCAAGGGCGGCGCGCTCGGCGGCGGCTTTACGATAGGCTTCTAACATCTCTTTGTTCCTTTTTCTGTTTTTTCTTCTGGGCAATTGCAAATGATTTGCAATTAAAGATTGTAAACAATCCTTTTAAGCATCATAGACCAGTTTTCAAAAAATGGGAACAGTTATGTTACTGAATGTAATAAATTTAAACTATTTTGCCTAATGTGTTAATAGTCCAACCTATCTAAAGCCGCCCTCTTCTATGCGTTTTAGCCAAACAGACGGGAAACTTCGGCTGATTTTTTACGGTACGGCAATATGATTTCAACGCGGAACAGGCCGTCTGATTGGATGTTTCTGATTTTCGCGTCGGTGTCATACATCAAAGTCAGGCGCTCTTTCAGATTGCGCAGAGCCATAGAATTGCCTTTATGCGGCTTGGTATTTTCGTTAGGTTCTGTTCCGCACGGGTTTTCGATACTGATGAAAATAGATGATTTTTCCAATTTTGTTAATACCGTAATTATCCCTGGACGGTGGATAGATTCGACACCATGGAATACGGCATTTTCCAAAAGCGGTTGCAGCAGCAGATGCGGCGTTTCTGCATCGTCGGGGGCATGGTGTTGCCACATAACCTGTACGCGCATATGTCCCATGCGGATTTGCTCGATGGCAATATACTCCTGCGCCCACTCGATTTCCTGCCCCAAAGTGCTGTTTTGACTACCGTCGCGCAGTTGCGCGCGAAACAGGTTGGCCAAATTCTCCAACAAAGTTTCTGCGTCATACGGACGCAGACGGATTAAGCTGATAGCGGCATTCAGGCTGTTAAACAAGAAATGCGGACGGATACGCGCCGTCAACGCACTCAGCCTGGCTTCGGAAATGGAAGGCGCAAGGCTGTTGCGGCGGGCTGCTTCGATGTACATGAAACTGAAACAAAAAAAGGTCAGCAAGAAGAAGTGTTGAATCAGCGGCCAAATCTCCGTCTTCAAAATCACTAAATCGACAAACAAGAAAATCAGCAGATTGGAGACGTAGGAAACCACGACGCTATACTGCGAGCGAAGCAGGGACGGTGCAAATGCCTGTAAGAAATAGACTTTAAGTAAAATTAAGAGGATGACGGGGCAAGCCCATGAAAAATGTTGGAAAATCTGTTCCGGATAAGGCACGCCCGATACCGTCATCAGAGGAAAGATAAACAAACTGATTAACAAAACAATGAGCAGGCGCACCAGAGTTGCGGAATTGCGCAAATCCGGCACTGCGAAATTCTGGTTTATTTGACGTATAATAGACATGATTTCAACCGTTTTCTTTCATAATGTATAGACGGGTCTGCTATATCGAAGACGTAGACCCTGTTTTTTTATTTATATTTTAAGGATGCTGATATGAGCAAGGACAAAACCTGGTCAGGCCGTTTTAACGAACCTGTTTCCGAGCTGGTCAAAAAATATACCGGCTCGATTGATTTTGACAAACGACTGGCAGAATGGGACATCCAAGGCTCGCTGGCACACGCGCAAATGCTGACGCAGTCGGGCGTTTTGAGCGAAGACGACCTCTCCGCCATCCGTCAGGGCATGGCCGAGATTATAGCAGAAATCAAAGAAGGAACGATTTCCTGGTCACTGGATTTGGAAGATGTCCACATGAACATCGAACGCCGCCTCACCGACAAAATCGGCGATGCCGGCAAACGCCTGCACACCGGCCGCAGCCGCAACGACCAAGTCGCTACCGACATCCGCCTGTGGCTGCGCGATCAAATTACCGTTATTCAAAGCCTGATTCAAAACCTTCAGACGGCCTTGGTTGATTTGGCAGAACAAAACGCCGAAACCGTTATGCCAGGCTTTACCCACCTGCAAGTTGCCCAGCCGGTCAGCTTCGGGCATCACATGCTCGCCTACGTTGAAATGCTCGGCCGCGATTTCGAGCGCATGGCCGACTGCCGCAAACGCGTCAACCGTATGCCGCTCGGCGCCGCAGCCCTTGCCGGTACTACCTACCCGATTCAACGCGAAATTACCGCCGAGCTGCTGGGCTTTGAGCAAATCTGCCAAAACTCGCTCGATGCCGTGTCTGACCGCGATTTTGCCATTGAGTTCACGGCTGCCGCTTCTCTGATTATGGTTCACCTGAGCCGCCTTTCCGAAGAATTGATTTTGTGGATGAGCCCACGTTTCGGCTTTATCGATATTGCCGACCGTTTCTGCACCGGCTCTTCCATCATGCCGCAAAAGAAAAATCCCGACGTACCCGAACTCGTGCGCGGCAAATCCGGTCGCGTGATTGGCCACCTGATCGGCCTGGTTACCCTGATGAAATCGCAACCTTTGGCATATAATAAAGATAATCAGGAAGACAAAGAGCCACTGTTTGATACTGCCGACACGCTTATCGACACCCTGCGCATTTATGCCGACATGATGCGCGGTGTAACCGTCAAACCCGACAATATGCGCGCCGCCGTAATGCAGGGTTTTGCAACGGCTACCGACTTGGCGGATTACTTGGTGAAAAAAGGCATGCCTTTCCGCGACAGCCACGAAGTCGTTGCCCAAGCCGTGCGCCATGCCGATGAAGCTGGAGTTGATTTGAGCGAATTGCCGCTTGAGGTCCTGCAAGGTTTCAGCGGTTTGATCGCCGACGATGTTTACAGCGTGCTGACACCCGAAGGCAGCTTAAACGCGCGCAACCACTTGGGCGGCACTGCGCCTGAACAAGTCCGTTTCCAAGTCAAACGCTGGCGTGAATTGTTGGCTTAAACCCATCTAAACACACAATAAAAGGCCGTCTGAAAATTTTCAGACGGCCTTTTGATTACCCATGTTACACTCAACCTCACAATAAAAACAGATAAACCTAAACTTACCTTCAAACGAGAAAACACGCCTCCTGACTTTACCGCCATCTTCAAACAAAAGGAGCAAGGATGAAAAACTTTGTCTTTAAATTGGCTATGATCTGCCTATTCAGCGGATGCTATGCCGTATTTGTCGCCTGGGAAAATGGTGGATTCAGCCAGCTCCATGATTTTCAAGCAATAGAGAACAACGGCATGAGCGCATACCTTCATCAAACCTCCCCCATAGCCATGCAGGCTGAAAAAAATGAGCTGTCGATTTTGCAAAACAACCAAAACAGCTTGGCCTCTTGTGTCGGCATTGAATCTTTATGCGAACAAGCCAAGCCGGGCATCTAGGTTGAGCATGCCAAATTCTTACAACACAAAGACACGGGCAAATTATTGGTACTTTCGTTGGACTATTTGGAAAACAATGACACCGCAAAAACCCTACACAACCGCTATACTGCATCGCTCCTCCCCCAAGCAGACAGAACGGAAGCGTGGCATTATGCCTGGCGTACATTTTTGAGCTCAATGATGTTTCTAATGGTCGTCAATCTGACGCCAATGATTTTTACCCTATTCGAGGAAAAAACAACCGCAGCATAAAAACATGCCGTCTGAAAACATTTTCAGACGGCATGTTTCATTATTAAAGCTTAACGCGGATGAACCATATCGGCAGGAACGACCAATTCGTCAAACTCTTCGCCTGTCAGCAAGCCCAATTCGATGGCGGTTTCACGTAACGATTTGTCGTTTTTGTAGGCGGTTTTGGCGACTTTGGCGGCGTTTTCGTAGCCGATTTTACGGTTTAACGCAGTAACGAGCATCAGGGAATGGTGCAGGAAATAATCGATTTTTTCCGGTACGGGTTCAATGCCGACGGCGCAGTTTTCGTTGAAGCTGTTGCACGCATCGCCCAACAGGCGGATGGATTGCAAGAGGTTGTAAGCGATAACGGGCATATAGACGTTCAGCTCGAAGTTGCCCGATGCGCCTGCCATGCCGATGGTGACGTCATTGCCGAACACTTGGCAGCACACCATGGTCATTGCTTCGCATTGAGTCGGGTTGACTTTGCCCGGCATGATGGACGAACCCGGCTCGTTTTCGGGGATTTTGATTTCGCCCAAACCGCAGCGCGGGCCGCTTGCCAGCCAACGGATGTCGTTGGCGATTTTGTTCAGGCTTGCCGCCAGCGTTTTTAATGCGCCCGAAGCGGCAACGGCGGCATCGCGTCCGCCCAAGGCTTCAAATTTGTTCGGCGCGCTGACAAACGGCAGGCCGGACAATTCGGCGAGCTTGGCGGCAACTTTTTCGGCGTATTCGGGATGGCTGTTCAAGCCCGTACCGACCGCCGTGCCGCCCAAAGCGAGTTCATACAAGTCTTTAAGTGCATCGTTCAGACGGCCTAAACCATGATCAAGCTGGGAAACGTAGCCGGAAAATTCTTGTCCCAAAGTCAGCGGCGTCGCGTCCTGCAAATGGGTACGGCCGATTTTGACGATGGGGGCGAATTCTTTGGCTTTTTTGTCCAATGTATCGCGCAAGGCTTTTACCGCCGGAATAAGGTGGCGGTTGATTTCAATCGCGGCGGCAACGTGGATGGCGGTCGGGAACGCGTCATTGGTCGATTGTGCGTGGTTCACATGGTCGTTGGGATGGACGGGCTGATACGCCGCCAAACCCGTACCGGCGATTTCGTTGGCGCGGTTTGCCAGCACTTCGTTCATGTTCATATTAGACTGCGTACCGGAACCGGTCTGCCACACTACCAATGGGAACTGCCCGTCGAGCTTGCCGTTCAACACATCATCTGCCGCCTGCGTAATCAAATCTGCCTGTTCGGGCTTAATCCTGCCGAGAGAAACATTGGTGGCGGCGGCGGCTTTTTTCACCAGCGCCAAAGCATAAATCAACGGCTGCGGCAGGGTTTCGCCGCCGATTTTGAAATTGTTGCGGCTGCGCTGGGTCTGCGCACCCCAATAGGCTTCGGATGGGACTTCGACATTGCCCATGGTGTCGTGTTCGGTACGGGTACTCATGTGTTTCTCCTACATTTAAACAGAAATAATAATGATTCGTAAAATTATTATAACCAGCAATAGGCCGTCTGAAAAGAGAGAGTTTTTTCAGACGGCCTATCTGCTTTATGAACGGAAAACACAAACGCAAAATAAAACTCAAATACAAACCTCGCTAACACTTTCTTCTTCTAAAAGTTTTCAGTCCGTATCGGCTTGTGTACCAGGCTAAAGCTTCCTTACCGACAATAAAGTTTTGTCGGCTTCAGACACTTTATCGTTTCTTTACTTTGCTTCTTTCTAAGAGCATAATAAATAAAAATGATTATCAGGATATAAATAATGAAACAAAACCATTTGATTTGCTTGTTAATGAGCAGTTTTGCCGCCGCAAACGGCTTTGCCGAAACCTTGGCAGACCCTGATGAAATCCAGCCTGTCAAAACCTTCTCCCCGCCCAAACCGATTGCACCGACCGCCGCACAAGGCTATTTCCCCGAAAACCAATTCGACCGCACCGACCGCAGCGATCACTACTTTGTTACCGAAAACATAGACCAAGCCTTCCGTCCGTTGAAAGCAAACAGCGGCTTTTACGGCAAAAGCTTTTACAACTCCGTTACCGCGCAAGCGCGTGGAGCAAAAGTGTACGGCGTGGCCAACCTCAATCACACCAAGGCCAACGGCTATAAAGACGGCGGCGGCAATCAGACCGATTGGAAATACAGCCGTTTCAATCAGGCTTTGGTACTCGGTTTCGTGCCGTCTGAAAATCAGGAATACCGCCTCACCTACCTACACGACGACATCAACAACGACCGCCAGCCGCAGTTCGTCAACGACGCATTGGATACCGAACGCCACATCGCCAAACTCAACGCGCGTTGGGGCAATGCCGATTTGAGCAATACGGTCAGCGCAGAAGCTGGTGTCATCAAACTCAAACGCCATGCCGACAATTACTCCCTGCGCCCAAACAACACGCCGCAGCAAGTATTCGTAGAGCTTGACCGCAAAGTGTACGACTTCTCGCTCAAACACGATGCGGATTTCGGCAAGTTCCATAACACCGCCGCCGTCAGCTACCGCAACGACAGCCAAAACGGCGAACGCAACGCCCACACCGCCATGCGCGACTTCCTCAACGGCTACCGTTTCGCCGATGTGCACCTCGACCGCTGGCGCATTGCCGATACCCTGTCTTACAAGTTTGACGACCAACACAAACTGGGCTTGGGTTTAAGCTACGAGCTCAACGAAGCGGACGTTCGCAAAAATACAGTGCAGCCCGCCCATCCGATGAACCGCAATCTCGCCTTCGCCTCGGCTCAGCAAATCTGGAAAACCCATTACGGCTACGACTTCAACGGCAAAGTGCGCCGTCATGCTTTGTCGGGCGAACTCAAATATGATTTCACGCCGTCTGAAACGCAAAAATACAGCGTCTCCCTTGCTCACTTAGAACGCATCGGCGACAACACCGAACGCTTCAACTCGCTTGCCGCCATCGTGCAAAACCGCATGAACGGCGCGCTGATGAACCAAAACTCGGCCGCCGCCATCGCAGGCAATCCCCTGCTGAAAACCGAAAAACACAACCGCATCAAGCTCACCGCCGACAGCCGCAACGACTACTACAACGGCTATATGAACTCGCTCGCAGGCGCGGGCTGGAACGTGGGCGGCACGCTTGTGGCGGACAAAGTCAAAGACCTGATTATTTTTGACCGCGCCCACGGACAAAGCGGCACGGCTTCCAAAGGCGGCGGCATCATCACACGCAACGTGGACGCTCGATTGTTTACCGCACAGGCCTATGCGCGTTACAACTTCAATCCGCATTGGGCGGCAGGCATCAAAGCCACCTACAACTACGGGCACAACGAAACCGACGGCAGACCGCTCTATCAAATCCGTCCGTTTGAAGCCGCCGTCCAAGCCGACTACAAAAACTACTTTGCCCACGGAAGCTACAACATCGGCGTCGCAACACGCTTTGTCGCCAAACAAACGCGCGGCGATTTTGACGCGGCAAGCGGTCTGGGCATAGACAAACGCGAAGCCGCCAAAGGCTTTACCGTTGCCGACCTTTACGCAGGCGTAAACATCAAAGACAAATACGGCTTACGTTTGGGCGTGAACAACGTGTTCAACAAAAAATACGCCGAATACATCAGCGGCGACCACGTCCTCGCCCTGTCGCCCAGCGTGGTGTATGCACCGGGCAGGACGTATTGGTTGAGTTTGCATGCGGCTTTTTAAAATCAGGCCGTCTGAAAGAATGCCTGCATTGGCTTATTAAGAATTAGGAGATAAAAAATGGACATGAAAAGACGTGATTTCTTAAAAATGACCGCCGCGCTGGCAGCCGCAGGCGTTTCGCCTTCATTGTTGGCAGCCGGTAAAGAACAATTTACCGTGTACGGCGCACCGGCAATGCCCAGCGTAACCATTGCCGTAGCGGCGTTGCAAGGCAAGCTGGCGAAGCAGGCGGATGTATCGCTGAAAATCTGGCGTTCGCCCGACCAACTGCGCGCAGGTGTAGCAAGCGGACAATTTAAAGTCATGATGAGCCCGAGCAATGTCGGCGTAAACCTGCGTAACCAAGGGCAAAAAGTCGGCATGGTGAATATTTTGACCAACGGCATCACGCAGCTGATGTGCAAAGGCAGCGCGATTACCTCGCCGCAGGATTTGGTCGGCAAAAAAATCCTTGTGCCGTTTAAAAACGATATGCCCGACATCGTGTTGCAAGCCTTGTTGAAAAAACTGAAAATCGACGCGCACAAAGTCGGCATCACCTACACCGCCACGCCGCCCGAAGCGGTGGGACTGTTTTTAAGCAAAGACTACCACGCCGCCATCCTGCCCGAACCGATGGCGACCGCCAGCATGCTCAAAGGCAAAACCATGGGCGTAAACGTCGTGCGCGGTTTTGATTTGGTAAAAGCATGGGGGCAGGCGTTTGACACCAAACCGCTGATTCCGATGGCAGGCATCATCGCCAACGAAGAATATTTCCACGCACACAAGGCACAGTTCGACATCTTCCATCAGGATTTGAAAAACGCGCTCAACTGGATACTGGCCAACCGCCAAAGCGCGGCGAAAATCGGCAAAAACTACCTCCCCGCCCCCGAACCCGCCCTAGTCATGGGCTTGGACGGCGCGCGGCTGACAGTCACCAAAGGCAGCGAAGTGAAGAACGAGATTTTGAAGTTTTACGAAATCCTGATGCAGTTTAACCCGAAACTCTTGGGCGGCAAGCTGCCGGATAACGGGTTTTTCTTGGCTTAAAGGGAAAGAGGTCGTCTGAAAAAGGGGTAAGTTGTATTGGGGAATCCAATATACCCTTTTCAGACGACCTATCAGATAATAGTCAGAACAGTACACAAAAAGCCTTCATTACCAGGTAGGCGGGAATGACGGCAGATATCTGTATGTTGGTTTGTCAAACTCAACATACTCTTGCTAGATAAATATATTAATTTCATTTTAGAGGTAATTATATGAGGCTTAAATCTATTAGGATTAAGAATTTTAGAAGTATCAAAGATGATTTTGAAATTGTTGGAATGGAGCATGATATATCGATTGTTGGGCCTAATAGCAGTGGTAAAACTAATGTATTAAAAGCTATTGAAATGTTTTTTACAGGTCCAGATAATCGTTATGAGTATAATATAAAAAATGATTTAACTTTTGATATGAAAGGAGGGCAAACAAGTATTATTGCTACCTTTACTGGTGATAGAGAGTCGACTATAGATAGAGAATTTTATAACTCATATGATGAATTAAATAATTTTCTTGAAAAGCCTAAGCCAGAATCTAATGATATTGTTTTGTATCTAACGTTCTTATCAAATGGTAGCCCGCAATATAGGTTTTTCCCAAATGAAAAATATAGACCTCATGTTAGACGTGAAAAAGCAGCTGAAAAACAACAAGTAGCATTGTCTATTTTGTTAAGTCAATTTAGTTGTTATTATATTCCATCTTCAAAAAGTATCAGGGAATTAATAGATTCATTATTAATACCTTTTGTTAAACAATCAATATCTTCAATTTTAGAGGAAAAGATTGAAGATATTAATAATGAGTTGTCTTCCATATCTTCATCTATTACGTCATCGTTAGAGGATAATGGTGTTGGTAATGTTAAGGCGTTGCTTTCAATACCCAATAATTCAATAGAGAATATGATTTCATCCTTTGAGTTCAAACTTGAAGATAGTGAAGAAACATTGTTTTATCAGAAAGGGATGGGGATTCAAACTACTAGCTTATTAGCTGCTTTAAAATGGATTACAGATAAAGAGAATGAGCGTGATAAAAAAGTTATATGGTTAATTGAGGAGCCAGAATCTTTTTTACATCCACAACTATATAAAAGTTGTTTTGGAATGCTTAAAAAATTATCGAATATAGCATCGGTATTTTGGACTACTCATTCAATATCCTTTATTAATAAAGATGCACATAAAATTATTGGTACTAAGTTAGAAGGAAATAGAACTAAAAAAACCGTATTCAATTCATATCAAAATGCCGTCACTGAAATACAAAAAGCTCTTGGTATACAGTTTAGTGATTTTTATTCCCTATTAAAATATAATATTTTTGTTGAAGGAAAAACTGATAAAAGCACATTTGAATATGTATTAGAGGTAATTAAGAAAAGGCTTAACAAAGATTATATTTTTTTAGATCAATCTTGTTTTCTTGATATGGGGGGTGTTTCTGCTGTTGAAGGTTTTCTTAAGGCTACTTATGAATTTATTTCTAAGGAAAGAGTTTGTGTTGTCATATTTGATGGTGATGATGCAGGAGTCAAAGTATCAAGAAACCTACAAAAGTTTTTTGGAAACAAAAAAATAGCATTTCAATCAAATAATGATTATATTTTTGTTGGAAAAAATATTTGTTTAGAGGGATTGTTTCCTCCAGAATGGGTTAAAGAGTTACATAAGGAACATAATGATTACTTTTCAACCTATAGTGAATCTCCAAGTGGAGACATCATTGAGTTTAGCATTAAGGATGATAAAAAAACAAAAGCACAACAATTTTTTATGAATAAAATTGAGAATTCATCTAATGACGATTGGTTAGAGAGATTTATATCTATTTTTGATGTTTTAGAAAAAATGATCAGGAATAAAGATAAAAAAATCTATGGTGAATAGCAACTGTAGGTCGTCTGAAAAACACTATTTAGGAAAACCAAGCCATTTCGTTGGATTGCGACGTTCCGTCTAACCCAATCAACCATTTTTTCAGACGGCCTATCATCTCCAAACCATCACTATGAATCAACACCCAAACCATGATTAAAACCGACAAAATCCGCAAACCGCAGCCTGCAGTGTTTTACATCATCGACTACCTTTGGAGCGGCTTTGCCGGTCTGAGCGTAGCGATGGTGGTGGTGGCGTTGTGGGCGTGGGGCAGCGCCGTGTTCGGCGAGTTTATGTTGCCTGCGCCGGTGGAAGTGTTTCAAAAGTCGTTTGATTTATTGAAACATTTTCAGGAAAACGAAATCGGGATTTCGCTGTGGCGGTCGGTGGTGGGCATTTCGGTTGCGCTGGTAGCGGGATTGGCGGCGGGGCTGGTGGCGGGCAGTTTTAAGACGGCGATGGCGTTGCTCAAGCCTGTGATTACGATTTTGTTGGCGATGCCGCCGATTATTTGGGTGGTGATGGCTCTGTTTTGGTTCGGTTTCGGCAATCCGAGCGTGTTGTTTACCATTATTGTGTTGGTTGCGCCGCTGACGTTTGCGAGTGCGGCGGTCGGGATGGCGAGCGTGAACAAGCAGCATGAGGAATTGTTTGACGCTTATAAGTTAGGCCGTCTGAAAAAAATCCGTTATCTGTATATCCCGCATCTGACGGGCTATGTGATTTCCAGCATCGGCGTGGCGGTGGCGATGGGGGTGAAAGTGGTGATTATGGCGGAACTCTTGGGCGCGAGCGAAGGCGTGGGCGCGCGGATTGCGGATGCGAGGGCGATGCTGGAGACTTCGACGGTGATGGCTTATGTGGTGTTGGTTATCATATTTGTGTCGCTGTTTGAATACTTGATTACCAAGCCTTTGGAAATTTTGTTTATGCCGTGGAGGAGATGATGCTCTGTCTTGAAAACGTACGTTTTGAAATTCTCCGCGATCCCATTGTGCGCGATTTCAGTTTGAACCTGCAACATGGCGAAGTGAAGGCTTTGTTCGGGCCGAGCGGCTGCGGCAAAACGACGGTTTTGCGGCTGATTGCCGGTTTGGAAACGCCGAAATCAGGCACGATACGCAATACTTTCCGCAAAACGGGTTTTCTGTTTCAGGAAAACCGCCTGCCGGAAAACTTGACCGCGATGCAGAATATCGCGATTTTTATGGACAAGCCCGATGAAGGTGAAATCGTCGCGCTGGCGGCGAAAGTCGGGCTGACTTCGGGCGATTTGAACAAATATCCGACCGAATTGTCCGGCGGCATGGCGAAACGGGTGGCGTTTCTGCGCCTGCTGCTGTGCGGCTGCGACCTTGCCTTGCTGGATGAGCCGTTTGTCGGTTTGGACCGCGATTTGCGCGATATTTTGGTCGCTATGCTGGTGGAAAAAATCGAGCGGCAGGGCATGGCGTGTATGCTGGTAACGCACGATCGCTTTGAAGCCGCGCGACTGAGCCGCGAGATTATGTTGCTCTCCCCGAAAGGCATGAACGTGCAAAATGTGATAACCTTACCCACGCCGCTGTCCGAACGCGATTCGGCTTTTGAAGAAGCCGTGGTGGCAAGGGAGTTTCAGGGGATTCATTATTATGAGTGATAGGAATTTAAATTTCTGACAAACCTTGCGGTTCGTTGCCCTCTCACTAACCCTCTCCCACGGGGAAAGGGGATCAGGTTTCTCAAAATCAGAGAGCCGTAGAATTGGGAATCAGATGTCAGGTAAACCTGAAAATGTTCAGGCTCGACAGCCCAATTCCCTCTCCCCGTGGGAGAGGGCTAGGGAGAGGGTAAGCAAGCCGCAGGCTTGCCTCTTTAGCGAAAGATACGAATCTGTTATCCGAACGCGATTCGGTTTTTGAAAAAGCCGTGGTGCCAAGGGGGCAGGGGATTCATTATGAGGTGCTTTATGTTTTCGACTGTGATTACTGCTGCTGTTTTATATATTGCTACAGCAGTAGATTTGTTGGTAATACTATTAATATTTTTTGCTAGAGCAAATACTAGAAAAGAATATCGAGATATTTATATCGGACAATATTTAGGTTCTGTAATTTTAATATTAGTTAGTTTATTTCTAGCTTTTGTTTTGCATTATGTTCCGGAAAAATGGGTGTTGGGTTTATTAGGTTTAATACCGATTTACTTAGGTATTAAAGTTGCTATTTACGACGATTGTGAGGGCGAAAAAAGAGCTAAAAAAGAATTGGATGAAAAAGGGTTGTCAAAATTAGTCGGTATTGTTGCTTTGGTTACAGTTGCTAGTTGTGGTGCAGATAATATTGGACTTTTTGTTCCTTACTTTGTGACTTTAGATCTTGTCGACTTATTAGTTACTCTTCTTGTATTTTTAATATTGATTTTTGTTTTAGTATATACAGCACAAAGATTGGCTAATATTTCAGGTGTTGGTGAAATTGTAGAGAAGTTTAGTCGTTGGATAATGGCTGCTATTTATATTGGTTTAGGGTTATTTATTATTATTGAAAATAATACAATTCAAACAATAATATCAATGATATGAATGATACGGGCATTTGAGTATCTGACGAACCTTGCGGTTCGTTGCCCTCTCCCTAACCCTCTCCCACGGGGAGAGGGAATCAGGTTGCTGAAAATTAGAGAACGTAGGATTGAAAATCAGATGGTAGGCAAACCTGAAAATGTTCGGGTTTGGCAGCTTAATCCCCCCTCCCCGTGGGAGAGGGCTAGGGAGAGGGCAAGCAAGCCGAAGGTTTGCCTCTTTGGCAAAAGATACAGCCCTGCCCACCCAATAAATCCATATCTGAAAGCATCTTCATGCAGAATCAAGCCAAGCCATGAATAAATTTTTCACCCACCCCATGCGGCCGTTTTTCGTCGGCGCAGCGGTGCTTGCCATACTCGGCGCGTTGGTGTTTTTCATCAGCCCCAGTGCCGTCATTTTGCACCGCCAAATCTTCTTAGAACTCATGCTGCCTGCGGCATACGGCGGCTTCCTGACTGCCGCTATGCTTGAATGGACGGGCTATAAAGGTCGTCTGAAACCCGTTGCCACCGTCTTGGCGGCGCTGTTGCTCGCCGCAACCGTCTTGCTGCCGTTTGCGCCGCAAACCGCTTCGTTTTTCGTTGCCGCCTATTGGCTGGTGTTGCTGCTTTTCTGTACTTGGCTGATTTGGCTCGACCGCAACACTGATAACTTCGCCCTCTTGATGTTGCTTGCCGCGTTCACCGTTTTTCAGACGGCCTATGCCGTCAGCGGCGATTTGAACTTACTGCGCGCGCAAGTACATCTGAACATGGCTGCGGTCATGTTTGTTTCCGTGCGCGTCAGTATTCTTTTGGGCGCGGAAGCCCTTAAAGAATGCCATCTGAAAGACCCTGTTTTTATTCCAAATATCGTTTATAAAAACATCGCTATTACTTTCCTGCTCTTGCACGCCGCCGCCGAACTCTGGCTGCCTGCGCAAACCGCCGGTTTTACTGCGCTTGCCGTCGGCTTCATCCTGCTCGCCAAGCTGCGTGAGCTTCACCATCACGAACTCCTGCGCAAACACTACGTCCGCACCTATTACCTGCTCCAACTCTTTGCCGCCGCAGGCTATTTGTGGACAGGCGCGGCGAAACTGCAAAACCTGCCTGCCTCCGCGCCCCTGCACCTGATTACCCTCGGCGGCATGATGGGCGGCGTGATGATGGTGTGGCTGACTGCCGGACTGTGGCACAGTGGCTTTACCAAGCTCGATTATCCCAAACTCTGCCGCATCGCCGTCCCCCTACTCTTTATGGCCGCCATCTCGCGCGCTTTCTTGATGAACGTGAACCCGATATTTTTCATTACCGTTCCTGCGATTCTGACCGCAGCCGTGTTCGTACTGTATCTTTTCACGTTTGTACCGATATTTCGGGAAAATGCGTTTACAGATGATCCGGAATAAAACAAAAGGCCGTCTGAAAATTTCAGACGGCCTTAGCTTTAAATAAATGCTTTATTTGTTGGCGTTCAAATAAAGATTAATCAGCCGTGTAGTGGAGCTGTCGTGTTTTTGCACTTCGGTCTCGCCGGTCAATTCGGCAAGAATGGTTTTGGCCAGTTGTTTGCCGAGTTCTACGCCCCATTGGTCAAAGCTGTTAATGCCCCAAATAATGCCTTGAACGAAAGTTTTGTGTTCGTACATGGCAATTAGGCTGCCCATATTGCGCGGGTTGATTTTGTCCATGAGGATGAGGTTGGTCGGACGGTTGCCGGAGAAGGTTTTATGCGGAACCAGCTCTTCGATACGCGCTTCGTCCATGCCTTGGGCTTGAAGCTCGGCGCGTACTTCGTCAGGCGTTTTACCGCGCATAAAGGCTTCGGCTTGGGCAAAAACGTTCGCCAGCAGGATTTCGTGGTGGCCGCGCAGGTTGCTGCGTTTTTCAAGGGAGGCAATCAGGTCAATCGGCGTGATGTGCGTACCTTGGTGCAGCAGTTGGAAGAATGCGTGCTGGCCGTTGATACCGGTTTCGCCCCAAATAATCGGCGAAGTTTCGTAACCGACAGCTTTGCCGTCAAGGGTCACTTGTTTGCCGTTGCTCTCCATATCGAGCTGCTGGATGAATTTGGGCAGTCGGTGCAGATGTTGGTCGTAAGGCGCGATAACGTGGCTGCCGCCGCCGTAGTAGTTGATGTACCAGATGCCGATAAGGGCAAGGATAACCGGCAGATTGCGCTCCAGCGGCGTGTTGATGAAGTGTTGGTCCATTAAGTGCGCGCCGTTGAGCATTTCGATGAAGTTTTCTTCGCCGAGGTACAGCATAATCGGCAGGCCGATGGCCGACCATAGGCTGTAACGTCCGCCGACCCAGTCCCAGAATTCAAACATATTGGCGGTATCGATACCGAATTCGGCGACGGCTTTTTGGTTGGTCGATACGGCAACGAAGTGTTTGGCTACGGCGCTTTCATCGCCTGCATGATCCAAGAACCATTTACGCGCGGTCAGGGCGTTGGTCAGGGTTTCTTGGGTGGTAAAGGTTTTGGAAGCAATAATGAACAGCGTGGTTTCAGGGTGGACTTTAGACAATACGTCGCGCAGTTGGGAGCCGTCTACGTTGGAGACGAAGTGCATATTCAGGCGCGGATGACCGAAAGGCTTGAGCGCGGTACACATCATCAGAGGGCCGAGGTCGGAGCCGCCGATACCGATATTAACAACGTCGGTAATCACTTGATTGGTATAGCCCAACCAGCTGCCGCTGCGGACTTCATGCGCGAACTCGCCCATGCGTTGCAAGACATGGTTGACCTTAGGCATGACATCCTCGCCATCCACGACGATCGGGGCATTGGTACGGTTGCGCAGGGCAACGTGGAGTACGGCGCGGTTTTCTGTCGTATTGATTTTTTCGCCGCGGAACATTTGCTGCATCCGTTCCGGCACGCCTGCTTCACGCGCCAACTCGAACAAAAGCGACATGGTTTCGTCGTTGATACGGTTTTTAGAATAATCCAAAGTCAGGCCGCCAACCTGCAGCCAGTAGCGCTCGGCACGTTCGGGATCTTGCTCGAACATTTCGCGCATGTGTTGTTCTTTGGTTTCGTCAAAATGTATCCATAATTTTGACCAAGCCGGTAAATCGTGAAGGTGTTTCATCGGATGCTCTCCTGGATAGTGGACAGTTTTGTTGAGAAAACGGCCGTGAGGTCGTCTGAAACGGGAACGGGGTGGTTTCCGTTTTTTGAGGTTTCAGACGGCCTTGATGTGGGTTAAGGCCGTCTGAATATATCAGTGAAGAATCAATCTTTATCGTATTCGATGTGTTTGTTATGTATGCTTTTTTTACTTTTTTGCAGTTGCGTGCTGGCAGTATCACCCAAGCGTAAAGCCAAGCCGATGGCAAGAATGTCGATAACGGCCAACTGCAAAAGACGGGACACCATAGGCGTATAAAGCTCTGCATTTTCCTGAGTGGCAATGCTCAATACGCAGTCGGCCATTTGGGCCAACGGCGAATCATTGCGGGTCAGCGCAATAACAGCTGCGCCGTTTTCTTTGGCGATACTGGCCGCATCCAACAATTCGATAGATGAGCCGGTATTGGAAATCGCCACCAACACATCCTGCTCGGTCAATACGGAAGCCGCCATCAACTGGGTATGCGTATCGACATAGGCGACGGTGGACATACCGAAACGGAAGAATTTGTGCTGCGCATCTTGAGCAACGATGCCGGAGTTGCCGACACCATAAAACTCAACGCGTCGCGCGTGCATCAGAATAGCAATCGCGTTTTCCAGCTCGGACTCTTTCAGGAAGCGGCGCTCGCCCAAGAGGGAGGCTGCGGCATTGCCCAATACTTTTTCGACCACGCTGCTCATGTTGTCATCGGCGTTCAATTCTTCATGAACGTAAGGCATACCTTCATGACCGATGCTGGCAGACAACGCGAGTTTGAATTCAGGCAAACCTTTGTAACCCAGACTGCGGCAGAAACGGATCACTGTCGGCTGACTGACGGATGCACGCTCGGCGATTTCGGCCACAGCGGCATGAACGAACCATTTCGGCTCAGCCAACGCAGATTCGGCAACTTTGCGTTCTGCGCCGGAGAGATTGGACAATGATTCGCTGATTTTGCTTAACATATACTCTACCCTTTGATTCTTTGACGTTCAGGACAAGGCACATTTTCGTACCCTGCACTGCACCGCCGTTTGTGTGTTTAAACGTTATTTAAATGATTGTCTAATGCCACCGCCGCGCCGACGATGCCCGGAAATTCGCTCAATACGACATACACGGGGATGGCGGCAAGATAAGCTTCAAAGCGGCCTTTGTTTTCAAAGCGGCTGCGGAATGGAGACGTTTTAAAGTAATCCAACACGCGCGGGATAATCCCGCCGCACAAATATACGCCGCCGCGCGCGCCCAAAGTTAAAGCCAGATTGGAAGCGACCGTACCCAGCATAGCGCAGAAAATATCCAAAGTCTGACGGCAAATCGGCGATGTTCCGCTCAATGCCTTATCGGTGATTTCAGAGGGTTTCAGACGGTATTGTTTGATGTTGTCGCGTTTGGCCAATGCCTCGTAAATCAGGCTCAAACCTGCGCCGCTCAAGAAACGCTCGGCAGAAACATGACCGTATTTGTTTTTAGCGTATTGCCAAATCAACACTTCCATATCGTCAAACGGTGGGAAGCTGGTATGGCCGCCCTCGCCTGCCAACGCCACCCAGCCGGCAGCGCTGTGCACCAAACCGCTGACACCCAAACCGGTACCCGGACCGATAACGGCTTTAGGCGCAAATTCGATTGGTTTTTGACCGCCGATTTGTATCAAATCTTTCTTATCGGTTTGTGTTACTGCCAAAGCTTGGGCGGTAAAGTCGTTCAACAGAATCAACGTTTCAAAACCCAAAGCCTGACGGGTGGTTTCGATGGAGAATGCCCAGTGGTGGTTGGTCATCTGCACCCAGTCGCCCAAAATCGGATTGGCAATCGCAAAGGCGGCATGCAAAACTTTCGGGCTGCCTGCGCGTTCCAAATAAGTTTTGGCGGCATCGATGATGGTGTCGTAATCCTTGCAAGGCAAGACTTCAGCTTTTTCAATAACCTGTGGTGCAGTTTCAAGTGCAAAACGGGCATTCGTACCGCCGATATCGGCGACCAAACGAGGATAAGCTTCAGTGTGCATAGTAGACATGGCAGTTAATTCCTTGGTGATTAAGAATCAGACTGGTCGGATATTCGGTGTCAGCCCTTGTAGCAGCCTTATCGAATACCGCTTTTTTCTCTGCGCCTTGAATGGCCAAAAATACATTCGGCGTTTTGGCAATCGCACCCAAAGTCATGCTCACACGCTCATGCGGCGCGGTAACCGGCGTAGTATGAATCAATGTCGGGTCATCATCTTCATTGATTGCGGCCTGTAATTGAGGCGCTTGAGGGAACAACGACGCCGTATGCCCGTCTCCGCCCATGCCCAACACCAGCACGTCAGGTTGCTTATAATGTTTCAATGCGTAAGCAACGACAACTTCAGGTTGTAATTCAGTTTCAGACTTTCCGTCTTCAACAACAGGAATCCATGTAGCAACGGCCGCATTATTTTTGAGTAGATATTCGCGTACCAAGCCCGTATTGCTGTCGGCATGCGTGGTCGGAACGATACGTTCGTCCACCAAAGTAATGCCGACATTTTGCCAATTTAAATCTTTTTGCGACAAAGCCTCGAAAAACGCAATCGGCGAACGACCGCCGGAAACGGCCAAAACCGCATGGCCTTTCTCATTCAACGCGGCTTGCAATGCGGCGGCAACGGCATCGGCGAGAGCTTGCGCGGCAGTTGCAGCGTTTTCTTGTTCGTGCCAAACAAACATGTTTCGTCCTTTCATGGTTTCAGACGGCCTTTTGTTGGAAAACAAGGCCGTCTGAAAGAAATATTATTGCTCTTCGTGCCACTTGTTGCCGTCACGAGCCAACAGCGCGCGCGCAGCTTCAGGACCCCAAGAATGGGCTTCGTAAGCATGTGGAGGCGTTGTATTGTTCGCCCAGTTTTCCAAAATCGGCATCACATATTCCCAAGCGGCTTCGAGTTCGTCACGACGGTTGAACAAAGCGAGTTTGCCGTTAATCACATCCAGCAGCAGACGCTCGTAAGCCTCGGCGCGGCGGCCCTCTACGGCTGAGCCCAAGTCCACGCCAATCGGTGTAACTTCGACTTTGTTGCCTGCACCCGGGGTTTTCACTTGGGTGTAAAGGCGGACGGATTCGGTCGGTTGTAGTTCAATAACCAAACGATTCGGCGCAGGTTGGCTGTTGTCAAAAATATGGTTTTGCAGCGGACGGAAGTTCAACACGATTTCCGCCACTTTGCCTGCCATGCGTTTGCCGGTACGCAGGTAGAAAGGTACGCCTTTCCAACGCTCATTTTCGATTTCGGCTTTGATGGCGACATAGGTTTCAGTAAAGCTGTCTTGCGGAACGTTGACTTCTTCCAGATAGCCGTTCATGCCGTTTGCTGCAACATATTGGCCGCGAATAACATTTTCATTGACGGATTCGATGGTCAGCGGTTTCAGCGATTTGATGACTTTCACTTTCTCGTCGCGTACGGCATCTGCATCCAAGCTCGCCGGTGCTTCCATCGCAGTCATACAAAGCATTTGCATCAAGTGGTTTTGCACCATATCGCGCAACGCGCCGGTAATGTCGTAAAACTCGCCGCGTTCTTCCACGCCCAACTGCTCGGCGATAGTCAGCTGTACGCTTTCAATATATTTGTTGTTCCACAAAGGCTCGAACATCACATTGGCAAAACGTAAGGCCAACAGGTTTTGCAGGCTTTCTTTACCTAAATAATGATCGATACGGTAGATTTGTTCTTCTTTGAAATAACGGGCTACATCTGTATTGATTTGTTGGGAAGAAGCCAAGTCCGTACCCAACGGTTTTTCCAAAACTACACGCACGTTATCGGCATTCAAACCGATTTCGGCAAGGTTTTCACAAGCTTGTGCAAAGAATTTCGGCGCAGTTGAGAGGTAGATCACGACATTTTCAGTATTCTTGCGTGCTTTTACCAAGTCGCCCAAGGCAATGAAATCGCCTTTCTCTGTAACATCGACTTTTAAATACTCGATGCGTTGGATAAACGACGTCCACGCTTCATCTGAGAAGTTTTGTTTGATATGGATTTTAGAATTCGTTTCCACTTTGGCCAAAAAGCCGGCGGTATCCAATTCGCTGCGGCTTACGCCCAAAATACGACCTTCGGGATGAAGCAAACCGGCTACATGCGCCTGATACAGGCAAGGCAAAAGTTTACGCATTGCCAAATCGCCGGTCGCGCCAAACAACACCAAATCAAAATTTGTCTGTGTACTCATTGTTTCATCTCTCGTTGAGGAAGCTTGCTTCAAAACTTTTGGACTGTCGTCATCCATAAAAATCAATTAAAATCAAAAGCCTTTAAGCAATAAGCAGTAAAAAACCAATCGCCTGCACCAAAATTTCAAACAAGCGGGCTAATGAGTAGTAATACTACACATGGCTACAGATTTTGTCCATTCTCATTTTTACAAATTGTTTGATTTAACATAAAAGTTTGATGACTTTTGCAGCCTGCCATTTTACGAATTGACCATACCTCGATTTAAATCAAATTTCTTCCACTTAGTGAATTATTTTGTAACAAAATTACAGAATTTGTACTATAATACGCAGACGCTTCGAAGAGAAAATCTTCAACACTTTCAGACAGCACTTATTATTTATTCCCACAGCTCCAGGCCGTCTGAAAAACACCCAATACAAAAATCAGAAACGCGCAAACAAAATCCCTATCACATCGTTTTGCCAGGAGACAGCACATGAACCCCACTCCTATTCACCCTAAACTCGCCGAGATTACCGAGCGCATTATCGAGCGCAGCCGCCCGACGCGTGAAAAATATCTGGCGAAAATCCGCAGTGCCAAACAGATGGGACGCTTAGAGCGCAACCAACTCGGCTGCAGCAACTTGGCGCACGGCTACGCCTCCATGCCCAAAAGCATCAAAATCGAAATGCTTCAGGATACCGTTCCCAACTTAGGCATCATCACTGCCTACAACGACATGGTTTCCGCACACCAGCCGTTTAAAGACTTCCCCGATCAAATCAAAGACGAAGCACAGAAAAACGGCGCGACCGCCCAAGTCGCCGGCGGTACACCCGCCATGTGCGACGGTATTACCCAAGGCTACGCCGGTATGGAATTGTCGCTGTTCTCCCGCGACGTGATTGCCATGAGTACCGCTATCGGTCTGTCTCATCAAATGTTTGACGGCAGCCTGTTTATGGGCGTGTGCGACAAAATTGTTCCCGGCCTGATGATCGGTGCGTTGTCTTTCGGCCATATTCCAGGCATCTTCGTTCCGGCAGGCCCGATGTCCAGCGGTATCGGCAATAAAGAAAAAGCCCGTACCCGCCAACTTTTCGCCGAAGGCAAAGTTGGCCGTGATGCCTTGCTTGAAAGCGAAATGGGTTCTTACCACAGCCCGGGTACTTGTACCTTCTACGGTACAGCCAACTCCAACCAAATGATGATGGAAATGATGGGCGTGCACCTGCCCGCCGCCGCCTTTGTCCACCCTTATACCGACCTGCGCGAAGCCCTGACCCGCTACGCTGCCGGACACCTCGCACGCGGCATTAAAAACGGCACCATTAAACCATTGGGCGAAATGTTGACCGAAAAATCCTTTATCAACGCCCTGATCGGCCTGATGGCGACCGGCGGTTCGACCAACCACACCATGCACCTCGTCGCCATGGCGCGTGCCGCAGGCGTGATTTTGAACTGGGACGACTTCGACGAAATTTCTTCCATCATCCCATTGCTGATCCGTGTGTATCCAAACGGCAAAGCCGACGTAAACCACTTCACCGCAGCAGGCGGCCTGCCTTTCGTTATCCGCGAATTGCTGGACGCAGGCCTGTTGCACGACGATGTTGATACCGTCGTCGGACACGGTATGCGCCACTACACCAAAGAGCCTTTCCTCATCGACGGCAAACTCGAATGGCGCGAAGCCCCTGAAACCAGCGGCAATGAAGACATCTTGCGCAAAGCCGACAACCCGTTCTCCCCGGACGGCGGTCTGCGCCTGATGAAAGGCAACATCGGACGCGGCGTGATTAAAGTATCCGCCGTGCGCGAAGGCTGCCGTATTATCGAAGCACCTGCCATCGTGTTCAACGACCAACGCGAAGTATTGGCGGCATTTGAACGCGGCGAATTGGAACGCGATTTCGTCTGCGTTGTCCGCTACCAAGGCCCGCGCGCCAACGGTATGCCCGAGTTGCACAAACTGACCCCGCCTTTGGGCATCCTGCAAGACCGCGGCTTCAAAGTGGCGCTGCTGACCGACGGCCGTATGTCCGGTGCGTCCGGCAAAGTTCCGGCGTCCATCCACATGACGCCCGAAGCCCTGATGGGCGGCAACATCGCCAAAATCCGTACCGGCGACCTGATCCGCTTCGACTCCGTTACCGGCGAACTCAACGTTCTGATTAACGAAGCCGAATGGAATGCCCGTGAAGTCGAACACATCGATTTGAGCGCGAACCAACAAGGTTGCGGCCGCGAACTCTTCGCCAACTTCCGCAGCATGACCAGCAGCGCAGAAACCGGTGCCATGAGCTTCGGCGGCGAATTTGCCTAAACCCTTTTCAGACGGCCTTTTAAAACAATCAGGCCGTCTGAAACCATGTTAACGACCCTATTACGATACAGTCCCCAACGGAGACCTAAAATGTCTAAACTGACCCCTCGTGAAATTCTGACTGCCGGCGCAGTTGTGCCGGTAATGGCGATTGACGACTTGAGTACTGCCGTCGATTTATCCCATGCCCTTGTCGAAGGCGGCATTCCCACCCTCGAAATCACCCTGCGCACCCCTGTCGGCCTTGATGCTATCCGCCTGATTGCCAAAGAAGTGCCCAACGCCATCGTCGGCGCGGGTACGGTAACCAATCCCGAACAGCTCAAAGCCGTCGAAGACGCAGGCGCGGTTTTTGCCATCAGCCCGGGTTTGCACGAATCCCTCGCCAAAGCCAGCCACAACAGCAGCATCCCCCTGATTCCCGGCGTTGCCACTCCGGGCGAAGTCCAACTGGCTTTGGAACACGGCATCGATACCCTCAAACTCTTCCCTGCCGAAGTCGTTGGCGGCAAAGCCATGCTCAAAGCCCTCTATGGCCCTTATGCCGATGTTCGCTTCTGCCCGACCGGCGGCATCAGCCTGGCAACTGCACCCGAGTATTTGGCACTGCCTAATGTCTTGTGCGTCGGCGGCTCATGGCTGACTCCGAAAGAAGCCATCAAAAACAAAGACTGGGATACCATCACCCGTCTGGCTCGCGAAGCTGCCGCTTTGAAACCCAAAGCCTAATTAGGTTATAAGGTTAAAAAAGGCCGTCTGAATATGATTTCAGACGGCCTTTTTTACTGCAAGCATACCGAATCAAACATTATTCGGCTTAATATTTATCCTAACTGGCGGCATTAACACACAAAGATTCAATCTTACCTGCCCTCGGGAAGCGGATGGTGTAACGTCCTTTTTGATTGATTTCGGCAAAGCTGAAGCGGTTTTCAGGCGCATCTCCATCAGCCCCTACTTCCAAAGCAATCCGTTTGCCTTTCGGGTCTTTTACAACGACACCTGGACTGACAGGCGCGAATGAAAGCACTAAACCGGCATCTGCCGAACTATTAAAACCAAACACTTGGCCACGTTTAACCTGTAAGGGTTGGTCAATGCAGCCCGTTTCGTTCAGAGGCAGCATTTTTTCAGCAGAGGCAAATGCCGCGCTCCCTAACCCTAAGGCAACAATCAGAGAAAAGCTCAAATATTTCATATAATTTCCTTTTAGAATTGAAATTTAAATACAAACAGATATTTAGCCCAGCATCTGCCCATTCAAATTATCCCTGCCCCAACACTTTCCGTGCCGCTTCCACACCCCAATACAAAGCCTCTTCAAATACCGAATAGCTGCTTAAATCACTGTGTGCAAACAATAATCCGGTATTTCGACTTCTGATTTTTAATAAAGCCTCATCGCTTAAATAGCCGGGTTTCGGCACGCTCATGCCATGCCCGCGAACGGTAATGTCAACATGGGAAACGTGCCGCCAAAAGCCTTCGCCGTAAGCGGTAAGCAGATCTTGGGCGGCAAGCTGGAGCAGCTCTTCGTCGCTTGCTTCAAGCAGCTGTCGGCGGATGGCTTGTGGCGTATCATGGTTGAGCGCGGCGTAGGCGGTAAAAATCGTGCGTTCAGGACGGGCAACCCGGATAAGCTGGTTGGTCGCAACAACATAACCCAGCCCTTGGCTGCCGTAAACCACATTGTCCCACGCAAGTTCGCTGTTGTTTTTTTCTTTCGGGAAACTGTGCAGTTCAAAATTAGAAACCAGCCATGGCGCGTATTCGGGAATGTCCAGACCAAATTGTTCGGGAAATTCAATAATGCGGGCGGCAACCATCAGCGGCATGGCGGAGATAACGTGTTGCGCGGTAACGGCAACGGTTTCCCCTTTTGCATTATCACGCAGCCACACTTTAATCCGGCCGTCTGAAAGCGGTTTGATTTTGACGGCAGAAGCATTAATTGAAGCAGGTTTTTCCAAACGGATACTGCTTTCAGACGGCCATTGCCAGCTTTCCTGTAAACCGGCATGACGGCGCAGGTTTTCAGAAAGATGCGCCAAACCTTCGGGCCAAGTGAGGACGGTTTCCGCGCTGTTGCGGGCGGCAAAATAATGCAGTCCGGCAAAGGCAGACACTTGCCCAATGCCTTGTCCGTAATCGTCGCGGCAACAATAATCGAGATACCATAAAAGCTCGGGTGAGTTATAACTTTCTTGCTCAAGCCATTGTTTGAACGTCAGATTATCGAGTTTGCGCCATGTCTCATCTGCCGATGACAGCGCAATCGGAATGGCAAAAATTTTCTTACCGTCATTGCCGTAAGCCTTTTTCAGACGACCGATTAAATCGAAAAAACGTTTGGAATCCGCATCTTTTTTCGGCAATAAATGTTCCACCCATTTATCCTGATACAAAAGGCGCGATTCGGGCGCATAAACCAAATCGGTTTCCCTAAAGCTGCCGTCCGGCTGCAAAATACCGAAATCCGCCAGCATCTCGCGCACATACACGCTTTCTTTCGACGGCAAAGCCAAATAATGCGCACCGCTCGGCGCTTTCAGGCCGTCTGAAGCGACGTAGGCGGCATTGTTGCCGTTGCGCTCGAACCCTTCCGCCAGCAATACATCGCGATGACCGTGTTTCGCCAAATACCACAACGCCCCCAAACCAGCCGCACCGCTGCCGAGTATCAACGTATTGCATTCATAACGACGAGCTGGCACTTGCAATAATTCTCCGTCGCGCAACAAATGCCCCAACGGTAAGCCGACACGGTTAATAGAAACCGGCGGTTTGCGGTTGAGGTATTTGTAAGTCTGCCAAGAAAAAGTAGAGGCAGCACTAAGCGCGGCGGTATAGCTGAGAAATTGACGGCGGGTTAGCATGTTTTATAAAAAGGTCGTCTGAAAAAATAAAAGTAAAACGGTACAACGAGGTTAAGCAGGTCTCACGTTATTTATGCCCTGCCGAATAACCATGATAGGAGCCGCTGGAACCGGAATGCGATGAATCACTGTCTTCCGCTTGGACATAGTTGAACAAGACGGTAAGGAAAATGATGAAAGCAAAGAAAATAATCGTCCCTACCCGTTCTTCTTCATAATTACGATCGTTTTTATATCTGTCGGAAACCCATATCCATACCAACACACACAGACTGACCGCTATACCAACAGGGTTACGTAGGTGCGGTGACAGCCAGGCCGGAAGGTTGACGATGATAAGAATCAGCATAGCAATGATACGGGCTACATTATCTCTGCTCCCAACATTTCTATTGTCGCCCTTCAGCCAGTAAGAGAGCATCTCCTTAGTATCAAAAGACAGGCCGAATGCCTTTCTCATTTGACGGTAAGACACAGGGCTGCTTTTACTCCAGACAATTTCATCCTTGCTCTGCTCGGAACACAGAATGACATTCCGGCCATAACTTTTCTTGCCGCTATATTCCTTGTAATGAAGCAAATCGCCTTGCTTGACTTTCCAATAAAAAGCACCAGCCGCTGCCTCGACCTGTCCGCGGTAATGATCAATCAACATTTCACTGGCAGGATTGCCACTTGAATCAAAGTCCGGCCATGTGTGTAAGGTTTCTGACAGCCGCCAGCGTTTTCCAGACTCAATCAGCCAGGCAAACCCTTGTTGCGTGTTATAAAGCAGATATTCCGTCCAGTATTCAGACTGATTTTGGTTATAAGACGATATTTCGGCAAATCTTACAGCCCCGATAATCAGATATTCTGTATCGTTCAGACGGCCTGTCGTACCAATGGGAAGCGTAAACAGGTTTTCTTGTTCTTTCCTTCGGGCATTTGCCTCCATCAACGCAACAGTATCTTTTGTCGTGTTCAAACTACTGCCGCAAGACTGACACAAAAGGAAAGAAGTAACACCACTTGGCCAATGGATAGGAGCGCCGCAATGAGGGCAGTTTTCAGAAAGAATCTCTCCTTTCAGACGGCCTGCACTTTCACGGATTTCATCATCACTGCGCTTATTTTCCAGCTTCAAACTGTCCAAACTGACTATGCGTCCGAAGTAGGAGTCCATTGGAAAAGTCGAATAATCCAAGGTCAAAAACAAATTGCCCCGTCGCCAGTCGCAAACCTTGCCTATCGCTTGATTCCCAGATAAATTGAACGGCAACTCGCCTTGCGCATCAGTATTACGGTAATGTATGGTGCGGACATCTGACGCAATAAAGGTTTGGCCATTAAAGATCAACGAACTGGAACCGGCTTTCACCGACTTAAAATTTTTCGGCCCCCGTCTCCTCTTCTGAGCAAGCAAACATGTCATCGCATATAAATCGCCAACCTCGGAAAGCCAGCCAGTCTGCCCGTCATCAAACAAGACATACCATTCATTCCATGCGCCGACATCGTAATGCACCTGCAATCGCCCAATCAGCGTAAATTTCCGATCATCAAAAACGCCTCGCGTTCCAATCTGCAACGGACTGAAATCCTCCATCAGCGCTGAATCACGCCCTGAATTGGCAACAAAATATCCGCTCCTCCCCTTACCGCTTCTAGCAACCAGCATACTGCGGCAATGGCCACACACCAGTGTTACGGCAGTAGCGGAATACGCCTCCACAGGCGCACCACAGCTTGGGCAATCAGTTTTAAAAAAAGGCGTTTTTTCCATATAGCGTCAATATTTCAGTTTAATCAGCGCAAGGTTTAAGGCCGTCTGAAAACGGATTGAATATGTTTTCAGACGGCCGGAAAGATTTTATGGTTCAACCGATAGTTGTATATCATCTAGTATACCTTCGCCACGTTGCGCAACCGTCCAAACAGCCCTTTCAGCCGCCAACTCCCTGCACAAGATTTCCTTCACTTCTTCCAATTTCATACCGCCGCAAATAAATGCGTCTATAGCAGCAAAACGGTGTTCCGGCCAAGTATGGATACTGATATGGGACTCGGCGAGCAGCAAAACGCCGGTTATGCCGCCTGCGCCGCCGAAGGTGTGGAAATGTTCAGTCAATATGGTGGCTTCTGCGGCCTGTGCGGCAGCTGTCAAAACGGTTTTCAGACGGCCTTCATCTTTTAAGATGGCTTCATCGCAGCCGTATAAGTCTAATAGACCATGATTACCGGGGACATGGGTCATTTATGGCCTCCGGAATAACCACTGCCGCCGTAATAACCGCCGGAGTGCATACGAGAGCCGTCAGAGTCAGAAGAGCCGTAGCTGATGATCATGGAGATGACGATGATGATGGTGCTGAAAATGATGTAAGTGATTCTCGACATATTAATCCTCGTCCTCGTCTTTTTTTCCCATGGTCCACAACAACCAGCATCCTATAAAGATGACGGTAAGTGCGGCAGAGCTGTCACCGGTCAGAAGCGCAGGGAAATTGACGACAACCAAGATGGCGGTCATTATGATTCTTAATGATTTATCAATACCGTCTACCGCCATGTTTGCAGTGTAATGCGGTGCGCGGCTGGTTAAATTAAACGCATCTGCAATTTCCCGATAAGCAATGGGTGTACTTCTACTCCATGCCATTTCGTGACTGTTTAGTTCTGCGCCAAGCTTACGGCTTTGTCCGTCTCGGTAATCGCTGTAATAGTTCAAATCACCGCTTCGGATACGCCAATAGAAGGCGCCGGCAGCGACTTCTACCCTACCTCCATAGTCATAAAGTTTGCCATAGCCTTGCGGTTGGCGGTTGCGGTCGAGGCGCGGCCAATCGTTCAAGGTTTCGGAAATATTCCAACCTTCATCAGCTTCAACCAGCCATAAGAAACCCTGAGTTGGGTTGTAAAGCAGATATTCCGACCATTGGCCTTCGGGTGTGAGCACGCGGTTGGCGCCGTTGAACAGGTTGTCGAATGTTTCCTGCGCATCTGTTTCTAAATATCGGATTGCGCCGATAACATGAAACTCTTTATTTTTCAGACGGCCTGTCGAGCCGACAGGCAAAGTAAACATCGTATTTTGTGACAAACGCAGATTATTGGCGGTAATAAGTTCCGCTTTATCTTTGCCGACTGCCAATTCGCTACCGCAACTTTGACAGTTTAGATGGGAAGTCAGACCGTTTACCCAATGAATGGATGAGCCGCAGTTAGGACAGTTTTCTGAAGTAATACTGCCTTTCAGACGGCCTGCGCTTTCTTTAATTTCATCTTCGTGGCGCGTGTTTTCCAGCTTTAAATCATCTAGGTTTACCATCCGCCCGAAGAAGACTTCGGGTGTTTTGTTGCTGTAATCGAGCGTGATGAAAAGGTTTTCGCAACGCCAGTCGGAAACCCGATTTTCTGTATCCTCTTTCAAAACAAACGGCAATTCACCCTGTGCGGCGGCGCGTTTCAAGCTGATTTTGCGGACATCGGAGGCAATATAGTGCTTATCTTGAAAAGTCAGCTCGCTAAATCCGGCTCGCGTGTCTTCAAATTTCGGCGGATTATCGATTTCGACCGGCATTGTCATCACATACAAATCACCCGCCTCAGAAAGCCACCCGGCCCTGCCGTCGTCAAACAGCGCATACCATTCATTCCACGCACCATCGTCGTATTTCACCTGAAGCCGTCCAACCAAGGTAAAGCGTTGCACGACAAATGTGCCGCTGGTTCCGATTTGAAGCGGACTAAAATCTTCTAGCAATGCGGAATCGCGGCCGGAGTCGACAACGCCGTTATCTTGCCGCACTAGCATGCTATTGCAATAGCCGCACACCAGCGTCACGGCGGAGGCAGAATGCGCTTCGACAGGCGCGCCGCAGCTTGGGCAGTCGGTTTTGAAGAAAGGAGTTTGAGACATGGATTTGCTTTTTCAGAATGGGTTGGAGTGTTTCAGACGGCCTTAACGTTTATATCAACTGGTTTTATCAATGATTTCAGATTAGAAACACACCAAATCGCCGAACAGACTCACTCAAATGATTCGAAGGCCGTCTGAAACCTTTTCACAAAAGCAGCTTAATGCTTCTTTTGAATAATATTTTTCAGACGGCCTTCAATTGCTTAACCAATCAACTGTTTCAACACTTCAGCCTTGGCTTTATCAAAATCTTCTTGCGAAATCAAACCGCCATCCAGCAAAGACTTGAGTTTCACCAATTTCACCTGAGGATCTTCGGCAGCCGGCTGAGCATTTTGCTGAGCCTGTTGCGCATTCGGCTGCATCATGCCCGCCATGGCACCCGCCATCGCCTGACCAATACCGGCACCCACGCCCAAACCTGCACCGATTCCGGCAAGTCCGCCTTCATTTTGTGCCGCAAGCGGGATGGATTCGGCGGTTTGATATTGGGTGTAGCGTCCCAAATCGCCGATAACGCCCATCGAAATTTTCTTATCCAACGCAGCCTGAATAGACGCAGGCAAGGTAATGCTTTCAACAGTGAAGTTTTCCAGCGCCAAACCCAGCTTGGCAAATTCCGCACCAAGCAATTCGCCGATTTTTTGCGACAGCAAAACTTGGTTCGCCGCCATATCCAAGAATGGGATACCGGAGCTGCCAAACGCGGCCGCCAATTGGGTGACTGCAATATTGCGCAACTGGTTTTCCAAATCTACACCGCTGTATTGCGCCGCCACGCCGCTGACTTCTTTGAAGAATTTTGCCGGATCGCTGATGCGGTAAGAATACATACCGAACGAACGCAGTTGCACCGCGCCAAACTCGGCATCGCGCACGGTAACAGGTTGGGACGTACCCCATTTTCGTGCGAGCTGTTGTTTGGTATTGAAAAAGTAAACATCCGATTTAAACGGGGATTCAAAGAGCTTGTCCCAGTTTTTCAAGTTGGTCAACACAGGCAACGTTTGCGTATTGAGCGTGTAACGCCCCGGCCCGAACACGTCGGCAGTTACGCCTTCATCGACAAACATCGCCATCTGCGCCTCGCGCACAGTCAGACTCGCGCCGTTTTGAATTTCCTCATCGGCAATCGGAAAACGCCACATCAGCAGGCTGTCATCAGGATTCGGCCATTGAATGACATCGATAAACTGTTTCTTGATAAAGTTGAACATCGCAGTTCCTTATTTGAAGAAGAAGGGATAACTTATGGGCAGTCAGGTCAATTTACCTGGCCGGTTATATCGCTTATTTTATATAAATAGAATGTCATATAATATGAACATTCAAAATGTCTTTATGTATGAAAATAGAGTAAGCAGCCGTATGTGCTTTTACTGTTAAACCAACTAGCCTACCTAGAAACATTAACATACCAACAGGCTTCAAAATTAGACTTTATATTGCCTTAGTTTTACACTATTTCCAGACTTTTTATCTGCACTGTCTCATAAAAAAGACAAATACTTGCGGTAAATCATTAAATAACACACCAAACAGTCAACATATTACCCCAACTGCATTGTTAATATTCATTAAATACTATAAAATCCACCATGCTATATCACTAAATTATCACACTGATTTTCACAAAGTAAAAGGAATTTACATGAAAAATTCTGCTCATTTCTGTCTTGCTGTATTGGCACTGTCTGCTGCAGTAGGCGCACAGGCTGCCCGCCCTGTTGAATTTACCGTTGGCAGCGAATATTACAACGAAACCTATCGCGAATATGAACAAGATGGTAGCCGAATAATGCAACAAAAAGGCAACCTGTGGTCTATTAATGCGGGGGTTAAATACCGTTTCAACGATCGCCATGCAGCGAAATTGGAAGGCCGTTATTCCCGCGGTAAATCAGATTACACAGGAAGTTTCCAAAATGGATTTGGTGAATCCACAGGTTATGGTTCTGCCACACTCAAAGATGCCCCACGCCGTGCATACGATATCCGTGCCTTATATGAATATACACATCCGATTAACGATCGCTTTAGCCTGACTGCCGGTGCAGGCTTGGGACACCGTGTTCTGAGAGATTTGAGCCGACGCGTCGATCCTGATGATTATGACCGCAAAAACCGAACTACATATGCGCAAATCAATGCCGGTGTAAATGTTGCCCTTCCTGCAAACTTTGAGATTGCTCCTCGTATTGCTTACAATCGTGCCGTGAAAGGCCGCCAGTATTCTTACGAACCAAATCGAGAAGAAACCAGAATGAAACAAGGTGGTGGACAAGGTATCGAGGTGGAAGTACCTGTATCTAAAAAATTCGCTAACGGTTCTAAAATCACCCTGACCCCGTTCTATCGTGGCTGGAAAGTTAAAGATTCAAACTTCACCGTTACAGAAGACTATGGCTTCATTCAATTGGGCGCGATCGAACCTAAAAACCGCACTCGTGAAACAGGCATAAGATTGCAATACTCGTTCTAATTTAGCGAACTTACGCAGTTAAAACATTTCAGACGGCCTTGTATATAACAGGCCGTCTGAATTTTTTGATACTTACCAAATCTCACCATTACGCTAATAACGTCAGACATAAGACCTTATCAGTCAAAAAAATCTACCGATAATTTTTCCAGGTAAGAATTAGGATAAGCACATCTTTTGCTATCCAACCGACCATCAAAATCAAGTCAAGCAAGCAGCGTTCAAAATGCCGATCGAGATGGACACTGCACCAAACAACGCGCCGACGGCGACATTGTTGTCAATGAGTTCTGCGGTAGCGCCTTTAATCATCATTGTTGCAGCGAAATAGACAAAAATCTGAATCACTGCTGCGGCAAATCCCCATAGGATAAAATCGATGAAGCTGACACTGTGGGCAATACTTGAGGCAAGCGTCAGACAGAAACCGACTAACGCGCCACCAAACGATAAGGCACAGGCAAGATTGCCGTTTTTAATCAGGCGCAATTCTTCGACGGGGGTAATCCGCAAATATACGGCACCGAAAACTACAGTCATTGCGATACCTGCCAACATATATTGCAGGTAAAGCAGATATTGGGACAGAGAAAGACTCACGATAAGATTCCTTGGTTTGCAATAAAGTGATTATGCCATATTTTTGAAGATAAACCCTTCGGAAAATATGGCATTTTTAGAAGCGCTTCATCAGGCCGTCTGAAAGGGTCTGATTTTTAATTTATGTTTTATTGTGATAATTGTTGACGATTTTTGTATATTTATGTAACTATTGCGCACCGCTATTTATCAGAGCAAAGAGGAGAATATGAGCATACTCGCCGCCATCCGCCCTAAAGAGCCTTTGCGCCATCTGCGCTGGTTTGACATGCTGATTGTGACCGCCATCCTGTTCGGTCAATTTGCCTACCGGTCTACCCAACTTTATATCGCCAGCCTGATGCCGCAAGTAGAAACAGCCGCGGTTGCCGAGGAAGTGCGTGATACTGCGGTAACCGGCGTGGCTTATTCGGAAAACATGAGCCTGCAGTTGACGCTGCTTGCCATTGCTTTGATTTACCTTGTTATCCGCCGTTTCGACTTTAAACAGCTGCCGATTCGCTTTAATTTAGGCGTATTATTTTGGACGCCTGTGATTTTTATCCTAATGGGTCTGACCGCCGACGCGGTGACTTCGTTAAGCGGCGGCTACAATTACTTTACCACTGAAATCTTTCAATACATCAAACCATTATCCATCTTCGACAAATTCGCCGCCCTTGCGCCGATGGCCATCCTCTACGGCCTTTTAAACGGCTTTTACGAAGAATTCTGTTTCCTCGGCCTTTTAACCTGCGTGGAAGACAAATACAAATGGCAGGCATTGGCCTATTCGACCTTGGTGCGTATCTCCTTCCATACTTACCAAGGCATGCTTTGGGCAACCGTTATCGGCGTTGTTTTCGGCTTGATGTACTACTTCTTCTACAAATACAAAGTCAAAAACCTGCTGCCGTTTTTCCTGATTCACGCCTTGGCAGATATCTTCGGCTCCGGCTTCATCTATTTGATTTGCGCTTAATGGCAATAGTTGACTGAATAAACAAGGCCGTCTGAAACATCATTTTTCAGACGGCCTTTTATCATTTATCGGTTTACTTAATCAAAGTAATTGCCACATCCGCATCTTCGGTTGCAACTGCCTCAATCACTGCATCGCCGCCAAACCGCAACACCGAGCCTGCGCCGACCGTATGTTTTTCAGTCTGATTCAACGTTACGTCAAAGCTTCCTTTTCCAACGGCAAAAATCAGCGTTTTAAAACCCGGATGATCGTGCGGCTTAATCTGCTCCCCTTTCTTCATGTCTTTCTTAACAACCATGTAATTTTCGCCGCTGAAAATTTTACCGTTTTCGGAAGAAACCTCTCCCAAAGGCGCGGCAGAAACGGCAACGGAAAACAAAGCAGACAGCAATACAGCAGAAATATTAGATACTTTCATGGCAAGCCTTTCTTAAAATAGGGCTTCCATTCTATAAAAACCCACCTCATTACTCAATAATAATTCTTATTTTCTAATAAAAAGGCCGTCTGAAACCCAACGATATTTTTCAGACGGCCTGATTGACCTGTATAATATTTTCTTATTAATAAAATCGCTTTACATACCCATCAAATGGAAACCGTCAGAAAAGATCCGCTCGGCTCGGCATGGGTGGTTATTGCCGCGCTCGGCTTTACCGTCATGAACCTCTCCGTCAAAGCCGCCTCTACACATTTCGGCTTTTCCAGCGGCGAGCTGGTCTTTTGGCGTATGCTGGTCTCCACCCTGTTCTTAGGCATCATGGCCAAAGCGCAAGGCAACACATTTTCCACGCCGCATTGGAAAACCCATCTCAACCGCAGCGTCATCGGCACGCTTGCCATGATGTGCACGCTTTATTCCGTCATACATCTGCCGCTGGCAACAGGCGTCACGCTCAACTACACCTCCTCCATCTGGCTTGCCATCTTTTCATTTTTCATTTTAAAAGAACGAATTACGCTTTATACCCAAACCATTCTGGTTATGGGCTTTATCGGCGTTATCCTGTTGCTCAATCCATCTTTCCAAGGCGGACAGGAATTTGCCGCGCTGGTCAGTTTGGCAGGTGGCGCCATGTCGGGCTGGGCATATTTACAGGTGCGCGAACTCTCGCTTTTAGGCGAACCGGGCTGGCGCGTGGTGTTTTATCTGTCGCTTACCGGCCTGATCATGTCCGCCATTTGGAGCTGCTTTACCGGCTGGCATCCGCTGACCGCGTCTTCCCTGCCCTATCTGGCCGGCATCGGCATCTCCGCCATGATTGCCCAACTGGCCATGACCCGCGCCTATAAGGTCGGCAAGAAATTTACCGTTGCCTCACTTTCCTACCTGACCGTCGTTTTCTCCGCCCTCTCCGGCGTACTGCTTTTCGGCGATAAAATCACTTGGCAGGAAGCCGCCGGCATGGTTATCATTGTTGCAGGCGGCGTGTTCAGCAGTTTTACTCCGGCCTCAATCAAAAAATTTCTGATGAAGCAATAATTTAACAAGGAGAACACCATGATTTCCATCCGCGAACAATCTTACGGCTTAAACGTAGCGCTGTACAACGAGTTCACTTTGGACGATTTCCGCCAATTGGAAGAAGCCTTGTTGGCCGCGAAACAAAAAGTCCATCTGCCCGACATCCTGTTAGATTTATCCATGCTGAAAGACTTCACCATCGATATGGCGGTTGAGCAAATCAAATTCCTCAACCAACATGAAACCGACTTCGGCCGCGTTGCCGTCATTACCGACGACATTTGGATCAAACTCGGCGCGCGCCTTTCCAGCCTCCTGACCAACCAACATCCCAAATATTTCAGCGATGCCACCGAAGCACAGGCTTGGTTGTTGGCAAGCAATTTGAAATAAAGACAAGGCCGTCTGAACGCATTACCTAAGCAAATTCAAAACCGCTTAGGCTCAAAATCAACGACATAACGACATCTGTCAAACCATCAAAAAGGCCGTCTGAAACTTTGCAACCCGCAAAGTTTCAGACGGCCTTTCATCATTTTTATTCAAAAACTTACATCACATCCAATACATCAATGCCCAACAATTCCAAGCCTTGTTTCAGCGTGTCGCCGGTCAGCTTCGCCAGTTGCAGGCGGCTGTTTCGGGTTGCGCCTTCTGATTTCAGGATTGGGCAGGCTTCGTAGAAGCGGCTGAACAAGGTAGCGATTTGATAGAGGTAGGTGGCGAGGTAGTGCGGATATGCCGTGTCCGCCACGCTTTGCAGTACGTCTTCAAATTTCAGCAGCTCGGCGGCCAGTTGTTTTTCCAAAGGTTCGGTCAAAATGGTTGGCGCAGTTGCGTCCCATTCGCCGGCTTTACGGAACACGCTTTGCACGCGAGTGTAGGCGTATTGCAGGTAAGGGGCGGTATTGCCTTCAAACGAAAGCATGGCGTCCCAGTCGAACACATAATCGCTGGTGCGGTTTTTGCTCAAATCGGCATATTTGACTGCGCCGATGCCGACGGTTTTGCCGATTTTACCTGCTTCGTCTGCACCCAATTCAGGATTTTTCTCTTTCACCAAAGCAGTGGCGCGCTCGACAGCTTCAGTCAGCAGGTCAACCAGTTTCACGGTGTCGCCGCTGCGTGTTTTGAACGGTTTGCCGTCTTTGCCCATCATGGTGCCGAAGCCGATAAACTCGGCTTTTACATCTTCCGGCAGATAGCCTGCTTTGCGGGAAGTGGTAAAGAGTTGCTCAAAGTGCAGGGCTTGGCGATGGTCGACGACGTACAGCAGGCGGTCGGCATGAAGCGTGCCGACACGGTAGCGCAAACATGCCAAGTCGGTGGAAGCATAAAGGAAGCCACCGCCTTGTTTTTGCACGATAAACGCGGCAGGTTCGCCCTCTTTGTTTTTGAACTCGTCCAAGAATACGACTTTCGCGCCGTCGTCTTCGACTGCCAGACCTTTTTCAACCAAATCATCGACTACGGGTTGCAAATCGTCGTTGTATTTAGATTCGCCCGCCACGTCTTCTGGGCGCAGTTTCAAGCCCAACGTGTCATAAACGGCTTGGGCGTGCGAGAGCGAAATATCGACAAACTGTTTCCACAATGCCAATACGGTTTCATCGCCGCCTTGCAGCTTCACAACGTATTCACGTGCGGTGTCGGCAAAGGCAGGATCTTCGTCAAAGCGTACTTTGGCGGCGCGGTAAAACTGCTCCAAATCTGCCAGCTCAAACGCGGCATTGTCTTTTTGCTGCTCAACCAAATAAGCGACCAACATGCCGAACTGTGTACCCCAGTCGCCGACATGGTTTTGACGGATAACGGTGTTGCCCATAAATTCCAATACGCGCGAAATGCTGTCGCCGATGATGCTGGAACGCAGGTGGCCGACGTGCATTTCTTTGGCAAGATTAGGCGAAGAATAGTCGATAACGACGGTTTGCGGTTTGTCGGTTTTCGCTACGCCGAAACGCGCGTTGTTCAAGGCCGTCTGAATGTTTTGAGCGAGAAATTCAGGACGCAGGCGCAGGTTGATAAAGCCCGGGCCAGCGACTTCCGCGCTTTCAATCACGGCGTTGCCCGCCAATGCTTCGGCTACCTTTTGCGCCAACTCGCGCGGATTTTGTTTGGCTTTTTTCGCCGCACCCATCACGCCGTTGATTTGGAAATCGCCGAAGTCGGGATTTTTTGCCGCCTGCAATACGACGGGGCTGTCGGACAAACCGGCAGCGGTAAAGGCTGCTTGGGCTTCACGTTCGACGGTTTGGTATAAATTCATGTTGTCGGTCTCTATCAATTCAAATCAGGCGGTATTTTAAAAGAATTTCGGGCTTTAAAACAGGGCAAGCTGCAATACTTTTCCAGCGGCTTGTTATATGATTGCATTCTGATTCAACGATTTTGCTGTAAAGGCCGTCTGAAAGGAAAAGCCATGAACCCGAAAAATACGCTTTGTCTGATTGTCGATATTCAAGAACGCCTGCTACCCGCCCTTTCCGGCACGGATGAAATGTTGGAACGCTGCCGCCTGCTAATTCAAGGTTTGACGGCTTTGGACGTACCCTTTGCCGTAACCGAACAATATCCGAAAGGTTTGGGCAACACTGTATCCGCTGTATCGCTGCTGTTGCCCGAAGGCACGCCCATTGTCGAGAAAACCCAATTTTCGGCGTTTTTACCTGAAATTCGGGAAATCTTACGCAAAAACGACATCAAAAACGTTATTTTAGTTGGAGCAGAAGCGCATATCTGTATACTTCAGACGGCCTTGGATTTGAAGGCGCAAGGTTATACTGTGTTCCTGCCTTTTGAATGCACCGCCTCGCGTACAACGGCCAACCGTGACAATGGTTTGGCGCAACTGAGCCATCAGGGCATTATCATTTCCAATGTCGAAAGTATTTTGTTCCGACTGCTCGGCGATGCCAAACATCCGGCCTTTAAGACTATCTCCAAACTAATTCAATAACAGGCCGTCTGAAATGCAATACACCATCCGCCCTGCCCTGCGCCAAGACTTGCCCGCCATCGTCGATATTTACAACAGCACCGTGGCCACGCGCCAATCCACGGCCGATTTGTCGCCGACCACGGTTGCCGAACGCGAAATGTGGTTTGCCGCGCACACGGACAAACGCCCGATTTACGCCCTTTACGATGCCGACGGCACCGTATTGGCCTGGGGCAGTTTCAGTGACTACCATCCGCGCTACGCCTACCACATCAGCGCGGAAGTCAGCATTTATGTCCGCCACGATATGCGCGGCGTAGGCGTGGGCAAAATCCTGTTGCGGCACATGCTCGAACGCGCGCCGTCCTTAGACATCCGCAACGTCATCGCGCTTGTGTTCGGCCACAACTATCCGAGCCTGAACCTATTTCACCGTTTCGGTTTTGAAGAATGGGGACGACTGCCGCAAGTCTGCGATTTGGGAACCATGTTGGCAGACGTGGTGATTTTGGGCAAAAGGATTGTGGATTGATGACGACAAAGGCCGTCTGAAAACTGAATTCAGACGGCCTTTTTACGGTAAAACCTTTATTCCGGTTTCTTCGCCAGCATGGTGACGAATTTAAACTGAATCGGATTGCCGAATTCGTCTTTCGCGTGCATCGAACCCAACTCTTCCTTGTATTCCACCAATTCCCAATCCTTATAGTATTCGCGCAACTCGCCCTCGCTAAACTTGAACGGGAACGGCATCGGACAAGGGAAATCTTCCGTATCCATCGCAGACACGATCAGGTTGTAGCCGCCAGGGTTGGTGTGTTCCTTCATATTGGCAATCACATCAGGAACGTAACGCGGCATCAGGAACATAAACACCACGGTCGCCACCATATAATCAAAGTTTTCCTGAATATTAGCGGCGTTGAGGTCGTATTCAAACGCGCGGACATTCAACTCTTCGATACGCGCCAGCTCTTCCACGTTTTGAACCGCATGGGGATTATTATCGACAGCGGTAACGTCAAAACCTTTCAAACCCAGATACAGCGCATTGCGGCCCTGGCCGCAGCCCATATCCAAAACCTTGCCGACAGGCACGATGCCTTCGGCGGCGCGGACGGCCGAATGCGTCGCGCTCATGCCGTATTTCTTATTGAAATAGTCCGCCGCCTCGCAGTAAAACGACAGTTGAATTTCCGTGTCTTGCGTTTGCGGCGCGATAAAGTGCCATGCTTGCGGATGGATAATCCAATCATCGCTTTCAGGCGTCAGCTCGTGCGTGGCCGTAACATTGCCCGCCTCGTCCACTTCATTGAAGTTCAGACGGCCTTGGAGGACATTGAGGCAGCCCCAAGTACCGGCTGCGGTATTGTGTTTGGACAACAAGGCTTCGGGAATCTCATCCGTCGTCCACACCGGCATCTGCTTGTAACAAAACAATTCTTGCTGTTCGCTCATCATGTTTCCTTTCTATTTTGACGGTTTCAACACAGCTTCTGCCAAAGCTTTCTGAATGGCAATCACGCTCTTGTCGCTTTTAAATTGCAAGGTTTCGGTCGGTGCTTCGCCGGAAGAAACCCAAATCTTCAGCTCGGCATCCAAATCGAAATGGCCCGAGGTTTCCACCGAAAAGCGCGACACGGAACGATACGGAATCGAACGGTAAGACACTTTCTTGCCGGTCAACCCCTGCTTGTCCACCAACACCAGCCGATATTCGGTAAACACAATCAAATCGCGCACCAGACTGAATGCCATTTTTACCTGTTCGCCATCAATCAGGATATTCGCCAAATCGCGTTCGACCGCATCGGCGTCTTTTTGCGAAGCATTGCCCAAAAGGCCGCTGAACAATCCCATATCTACCTGCTTTCTATACGAGTGATAAGTGCAGGGTATTTTACACGCGCAAACCGTATTTGCCGATATTTCAGACGGCCTTATGTTATGATACCGCCTTATTCGACAAAGACATGCCCATGGATAAACCCGTTTACCTCTACACAGACGGCGCATGCAAAGGCAACCCCGGCGCAGGCGGCTGGGGTGTATTTATGCGCTACGGCACACACGAAAAAGAACTGTTCGGCGGCGAAGCCGAAACCACCAACAACCGCATGGAGCTGACCGCCGTCATCGAAGGACTGAAATCCTTAAAACGCCGCTGCCAAGTCGTCATCTGCACCGACTCGCAATACGTCAAAAACGGCATGGAAAGCTGGATACACGGTTGGAAAAAAAACGGCTGGAAAACCGCCGCCAAAAAACCGGTCAAAAACGATGATTTATGGAAAGAGCTGGATAGTTTGGTTCAACAGCACGATGTCCGCTGGACTTGGGTAAAAGGCCATGCCGGACACCCTGAAAACGAAAAAGCCGACGAGCTCGCCAACCGAGGCGCAGCAAAATTTGCATAACACTTCACCCATGACTGTACTCAAATATCTCAAACCATTCTTTTGGATTGCTATCATTGCATTGATTTGTGTGACGCCAATAGCACTTATGTTCGCCTATTCGCCCTTTCATGATGTCAATGATTTTTTTAACTTTTGATTGTGTGATCACGTTAAAAGTGCCGAAGAATGTGACGACTGAATCACGCCCGCCTATTTATTTTGGTGGTTTATACCCAAACCGTGGTTTTTCACATTCATCACACTGACTGCTATTTACCTCATTCTAAAAATCCTGATTGAAATCATCCGATTCCTATTCAGACTGAGAAAGAAAAACCCATGACCTGCCCTATCTGCACTGCCGACAACGAAGATATTTTGCTGCAAACGCCAAACCTGCGCGTTATCGCCGTCCACAACGAAGCCGGCGCACCGGCATTCTGCCGCGTTATTTGGAATGACCATGTTTCCGAGATGACCGACCTTTCCCCTGCCGAACGCAACGAAATCATGGAAATGGTGTATCAAGTTGAAGCAGCAATGCGCCAAGTCTTCCGCCCGGCCAAAATCAATTTGGCCAGCCTCGGCAATGTTGTGCCCCATCTGCATTGGCACGTCATCGCTCGCTTTGAAAACGACGCCAACTTCCCCGCGCCGATTTGGGCCGCACCCGTCCGCGAACACGGCATGACCCTGCCCGAAAATTGGCCGGAACAAATCAAAAACTTAATCGCTTAAACTTTTAGACGGCCTGTAAGGTCCAACACGCCAAGCTTCAGGCCGTCTGAACATATAACGAAAGGAAAACCTCAATGACTTCCACCACGCGCCGCCATTTCCTGCGTACCTGCTCTGCCGCGGCAGGCGCAGGGTTGTTGCAAGCCTGCGGCACCGGCACAACCACCACGCCGCAAACTAAAACCACATCTACCACCGCGAAAGCCAAAACCGTGCAACCTAAGCAACCCCATCCGCCACGCTCCGGCGACAACCTCCTGCGCGTTGTTGCGCCGTCAGGCTTCGCCGAAGACCCCAACCGCGTGACCACAGGCCTGACCCGCCTCTACAACGCAGGCTTTACCGTGACCAACCAACAGGCAGGCAGCCGCCGTTACCAACGCTTTGCCGGCAGCGACGCCCAACGCGCCGCCGACTTCCAAGACGTTGCCAGCGGCCGCGTCGAAACGCCTAAAGTCTTGATGGGCCTGCGCGGCGGCTACGGCGCGGCACGCATCCTGCCGCAAATCGACTTTGCCTCACTCGGCGCCAGAATACGCGAACGCGGTACATTGTTCTTCGGTTTCAGCGACGTGTGCGCCGTCCAACTCGCCCTGTTGGCCAAAGGCAATATGATGAGCTTTGCCGGCCCGATGGTGTACAGCGAATTCGGCAAAGCAGACCCCAGCGTCTTTACCATGGATTCCTTTATCCGCGGCACGACCAACAATGTCAACATCGTTGATGTCCCAACCATCCAACGCGCCGATGTCAACGTCGAAGGCACATTGTGGGGCGGCAACCTCAGCGTTCTCGCCTCTCTCGCCGGTACGCCTTACATGCCCGATATTCAAGGCGGCATCCTCTTTATCGAAGACGTCAGCGAGCAGCCCTACCGCATCGAGCGCATGCTTAATACGCTTTATCTGTCAGGTGTTTTACAAAAACAACGCGCCATTATCTTCGGCGATTTCCGCATGGGTACCATCCGCGACGCATACGACTCCAGCTACGACTTCTCCGCCGTCGTCAACCACATTTCGCGTACCGCCAAGATTCCTGTGTTGACCGGTTTCCCATTCGGCCACATCACCAACAAAACCACTTTCCCTTTGGGCGCGCATGCCAAAGTCCGCAGTACCGGCAACGGCGGTTATTCCGTTACCTTCAGCGGCTACCCGACGCTGAACCCGTCCGCGCTGACGCTCAACAACCTGCTGCCGCCTCCTGTTCCGACTTACGACAGCACCATCTACCGCGACAGCATCACTGAAGAAGTTACCGAATAAGGCTTGTTCAAATCAAAAGGCCGTCTGAAACCCAGTTTCAGACGGCCTTTTTATATCTTCATCTTAACCGTAACGTCGTTGAAAATCTTTCATAAAGTCAGCCAACGCCTTCACACCTTCAAGCGGCATCGCATTGTAAATGCTGGCACGCATACCGCCGACGGTTTTATAACCCTTGAGCAGGCACAAGCCCTGCAACTCGGCTTCCAACACAAAACGACGGTCCAAGTCTTCGCTTGCGGTTTTGAAGACCACATTCATTTTGGAGCGCGCATCAGGATGAATATCGTTGATGTAAAAACCGCCGCTGCCATCTATCGTCTCATACAAGGTTTGCGCCTTTATTCGATTGACCGCTTCAATTTTTTTCACACCGCCCTGCGTTTGCAGCCAGCGGAACACCAAACCCGACATATAAATTGCATAAGTAGATGGTGTGTTGTACATACCGTCGCGGTTGATGTGCGAACGGTAGTTGAACACATCGGGAATATCGTTCGGACAACGCTCCAGCAAATCCTCGCGGATAATGACCACGGTCGCACCGGCAGGACCGATATTTTTTTGTGCGCCGGCATAAATCAAGCCGTAGTCGGACACATCAAACTCACGCGACAAAATCTCGCTCGACATATCGCACACCAGCGGTGGCAGGCCGTCTGAAAGTTTGGGGACGTTTTGATACTGCAAGCCGTTTACGGTTTCATTAATCGCAAAATGAACAAACGCGGAATTCGGGTTGACATCCCAATCCTCCACCGCGGGCAGGTTTTTATAGGCATATTGTTCGCCACCATGCGCCGCCAAACGGATTTCGGCATTGCTCAAACGGCTCATCTGTTCATAGGCAATACGGCTCCAGTTGCCCGTTACCACCGCATCGGCAGTCGCAAAACCGTGCGCCAAATTCATGGCCACCATATTAAATTGCGTGGTCGCACCGCCCTGTAAAAACAGGATTTTATAGTTGGACGGAATATTCAAAAGCTGGCGCAAGTCTTGTTCGGCATGATGCAGAATGCTCAAAAACATATCCGAACGGTGGCTCATCGCCATCACAGGGAAACCCGTACCGTTGTAGTCGAGCATTTCCTGTTGTGCGGTACGCAATACCGCTTCCGGCAATACGGCAGGACCTGCGGAAAAATTGTAAATCTGGTGTGCGGACATGGCGGCCTTCTTTCTTATTCGGTGGGTATGAAGAAATTGTAGAACCGCCTTGCACATTGTGCAAGCACGAAAAACCAGGAAATACAAGGCCGTCTGAAAACAAAGCAATACCAATTCTTTGTTTTCCAAAATAATTTCAGAAACGCTACATCAAAACTTGTCAACAATTTCCTTTTCAGACGGCCTCGACCCTACCCTTTACATTTAAGCAATCACTTCAAAAAATCCACGCCAAATCAACACTTTTCTTTTATCTTGAAAACAGTTATAATAGGCCAATTTTTCAAATCACACGAAAAATGGCCGCGCGGCCATTTTTTTGTTTATGTACTTCTGGAGAAGCATGGATATTCAAAGCATTCTTGATAAAACCCTGCCCGGCTTGGGCTACGAACTGGTCGATTTCGAACTGACCGCACAAGGCGATTTGCGCGTTTTCATCGATAAAGAAGGCGGCATCACCGTCGAAGACTGCGCCACTGTCAGCAACCATCTGAGCCGCGTGTTTATGGTTGAAGACATCGACTACAAACGTTTGGAAATCTCCAGCCCGGGCCTTGACCGTCCGCTGAAAAAAGCCGCCGACTTCGTGCGCTTTGCCGGCCAGAACGCCAAAATCAAAACACGCCTGCCGATTGATGGTCAGAAAAACTTCATCGGCCGCATCGAATCTTGCGAAAACGACATCGTTACCGTCTCTTTCGACGGCAAAACTGCCCAAATCGAATTGAGCAACATCGACAAAGCCCGTTTGCGCCCCGAATTTAAATTTTAAAAACCGATTACTTGGAGATTCTAGAAAATGAGTCGCGAAATGTTACAGCTGGCCGAAGCGCTGGCAAGTGAAAAAAACGTTGAAACGGAAGTCGTATTCAAAGCCCTTGAATTCGCCCTCTCTACTGCTGCCAAGAAAAAAGCCGACCGCGAGCACATGGACGTGCGCGTCGAAATCGACCGCGATACCGGCGAATACCAAACCTTCCGCCGTTGGCTGATTGTTGCCGATGAAGACTACACCTACCCTGACGTAGAAAAAACCATCGAGGAAATCCAAGAAGAAATTCCTGGCACCACCATCCAAATCGGCGAATACTACGAAGAGCAGCTGCCAAACGAAGGCTTCGGCCGCCAAGCCGCGCAAACTGCCAAACAAATCATCCTGCAACGCATCCGTGATGCGGAGCGCGAGCAAAACCTGAACGAGTTCCTCGCTTCTAAAGAAGACATCGTTTCCGGTACGGTAAAACGTGTCGAGCGCCACGGCATCATCGTTGAAGTCGTTGCAGGCAAACTCGATGCCCTGATTCCGCGCGAAGAAATGATTCCGCGCGAAAACTTCCGCAGCGGCGACCGCATCCGCGCCCTTTTCCTGCGTGTGGACGAAATCGGTAATACCGGCCGCAAACAAGTCATTTTGAGCCGTACCAGCGGCGACTTCTTGGCTAAACTCTACGCCAACGAAGTGCCTGAAATTGCAGACGGCCTGTTGGAAATCCGCGAAGTAGCACGCGATCCCGGCCAACGCGCCAAAGTTGCCGTTAAAGCCAACGACCAACGCATCGACCCGCAAGGTACTTGCATCGGCGTACGCGGTTCCCGTGTTAACGCCGTAAGCAACGAATTGTCCGGCGAACGCATCGACATCGTATTGTGGTCTCCTGAGCCAGCCCAATTCGTGATGAATGCGTTATCTCCTGCCGAAGTGAGCCGCATCGTGATTGACGAAGACAAACACGCTGTTGACGTAATCGTTGATGAAAACCAACTGGCGCTGGCCATCGGCCGCGGCGGTCAAAACGTCCGTCTGGCTTCTATTCTGACCGGCTGGCAGCTGAACATCATGACCGTTGAAGAAGCCGACGAGCGCAATGCTGCCGAAGACGCGGTTATCCGCAACCTCTTCACTACCCACTTGAACATCGACGACGAAACCGCCGATATCTTGGTGGAAGAAGGCTTTGCCACTTTGGAAGAAGTTGCTTACGTTCCAGCGGCAGAATTGCTCTCGATTGACGGCTTTGACGAAGAAATCGTTGAAACCCTGCGCAACCGCGCACGCGACGCGATCCTGACCATTACCATCGCCGCAGAAGAAAAACTGGGTGAAGTGTCTGAAGACATGCGCAATTTGGACGGCGTAGATTCCGATATGTTGCGCAAACTGGCTGAAGCTGGCGTTACCCAACGCGATGATCTGGCCGAATTGTCTGTTGACGAATTGGTCGAAATTACCGGTGTTGACGAAGAAGAAGCCAAAAAAGTGATTTTGGCTGCACGCGAACACTGGTTTACTGAAGAAAATAACTAAGGGGGTACTGAATGAGTAATACAACCGTAGCGCAATTTGCCGCCGAACTAAACCGCCCCGTCGATGATTTGCTTAAACAATTGAAAGAAGCCGGGGTCAACAAAAACAGCGGCAATGACAGCATAACCACTGACGACAAACAACTGTTGACTGCTTACCTGCAAAAGAAAAACGGCAGCAACAGCGGCACCATCAGCATCCGCCGCAAAAAAACCGAAGTCAGCACTGTTGACGGCGTAAAAGTGGAAACTCGCCGCCGCAGCCGTGCCGTTACCATTCCTTCTTCCGAAGAATTGGCAGCAGAAGCCAAAGCCAAAGTAGCAGCGGAAAACCAAAAAGCCGAAGCAGAAAAAGCAGCCGCTCAAGCTGCCGAAGAAAAAGCCAAAGCTGAAGCAGAAGCTGCCGCAAAAGCTGAAGCCCGTGCCAAAGCAGAGGCCGAAGCAGCCAGACTGAAAGCAGCCAAAGCCGCACCAAAAGCGGAAGGCAAACCTGCCGAAGCCAAAAAAGAAGAAGTCAAACCGGTTGAAACCGTAGAAGCTAAGGCCGAAGCAAAAGTTGAAGCTAAAGCAGACAACAAGCCGTCTGAAAAATCCGTTGAAGCTGAAAAACCAGTCGAAGCCAAAAAACCTGCCAAAGCCAAACAAGACAAAGGCGGCAAAGGCAAAGAAGCGAAAAAGGCAGCCAAACCTGCCGCTCCTGCCGTACCGCAACCTGTCGTCAGCGAGGAAGAACAGGCTCAACGCGATGAAGAAGCCCGTCGTGCCGCCGCCCTGCGTGCGCATCAAGAAGCCTTGTTAAAAGAAAAACAAGAGCGTCAAGCACGCCGTGAAGCCATAAAACAACAGGCCGATCAAGACTCAAAACCTTCTAAAGAAGCCAAATCAGGCGAACGCAATAAACCTGCCGAGAAAGCCAAAGCGGCATCCGGCGAAGGCAAATCCGAACACAACGCGCGCGGTAAAAAAGAAGACCGTCGTGACCGTGATGAAGAAAACCAAGGCCGTAACGCCAAAGGTAAAAGCGGCAAAGGCGGCCGTGACCGCAATAATGCTCGCAATGGCGACGACGAGCGCGTACGCGGCGGCAAAAAAGGCAAAAAACTCAAACTTGAGCCAAACCAACACGCCTTCCAAGCGCCGACCGAACCTGTCGTACACGAAGTTTTGGTGCCTGAAACCATTACCGTTGCCGACTTGGCACACAAAATGGCCGTTAAAGGCGTCGAAGTGGTTAAAGCCCTGATGAAAATGGGCATGATGGTAACCATCAACCAATCTATCGACCAAGACACTGCCCTGATTGTGGTGGAAGAACTCGGCCACATCGGTAAACCTGCCGCAGCCGACGACCCTGAAGCATTCCTGGATGAAGGCGTTGAAGCAGTAGAAGCCGAAGCATTGCCACGTCCGCCGGTTGTTACCGTGATGGGTCACGTTGACCACGGTAAAACTTCCCTGCTGGACTACATCCGCCGTGCCAAAGTGGTACAAGGCGAAGCGGGTGGCATTACCCAACACATCGGTGCATACCACGTTGAAACCCCTCGCGGCGTGATTACCTTCTTGGATACTCCGGGTCACGAAGCGTTTACCGCCATGCGTGCGCGCGGTGCGAAAGCAACCGATATCGTGATTCTTGTGGTTGCAGCCGACGACGGCGTGATGCCGCAAACCATCGAAGCCATTGCCCACGCTAAAGCTGCGGGCGTACCGATGGTGGTTGCCGTCAACAAAATCGATAAAGAAGCTGCCAACCCAGAGCGTATCCGCCAAGAGCTGACCGCACACGAAGTCGTGCCTGACGAATGGGGCGGCGACGTACAGTTCATCGACGTTTCTGCTAAAAAAGGCCTGAACATCGATGCATTGCTCGAAGCCGTCTTACTCGAAGCCGAAGTTTTGGAACTGACTGCCCCTGTCGATGCACCTGCCAAAGGCATCATCGTTGAGGCTCGTTTGGACAAAGGCCGCGGCGCGGTTGCCACATTGCTGGTTCAAAGCGGTACACTGAAAAAAGGTGATATGCTGCTGGCCGGTACTGCATTCGGTAAAATCCGTGCAATGGTTGACGAAAACGGCAAAGCCATCAATGAAGCCGGCCCGTCTATCCCTGTCGAAATCCTCGGCTTGTCGGATGTACCGAACGCAGGCGAAGATGCAATGGTATTGGCCGACGAGAAAAAAGCGCGCGAAATCGCCCTCTTCCGTCAAGGCAAATACCGCGACGTGCGCTTGGCCAAACAACAGGCCGCAAAACTGGAAAACATGTTCAACAACATGGGCGAAAACCAAGCCCAATCCTTGTCTGTCATCATCAAAGCAGACGTACAAGGTTCTTACGAAGCTTTGGCGGGCAGCCTGAAAAAACTGTCCACAGACGAAGTGAAAGTGAACGTGTTGCACAGCGGCGTTGGCGGCATTACCGAATCTGATGTCAACTTGGCCATCGCTTCCGGCGCATTCATCATCGGCTTTAACGTCCGTGCAGATGCTTCCGCACGCAAACTGGCTGAGAATGAAAACGTGGAAATCCGTTACTACAACATCATTTACGATGCCATCGACGATGTGAAAGCCGCCATGAGCGGTATGCTCTCTCCGGAAGAGAAAGAGCAAGTAACCGGTACGGTCGAAATCCGTCAGGTTATCTCCGTTTCCAAAGTCGGCAACATTGCAGGCTGTATGGTTACCGACGGTGTGGTCAAACGCGATTCCCACGTCCGCCTCATCCGCAACAACGTGGTTATCCATACCGGTGAGCTGTCTTCTTTGAAACGCTACAAAGACGACGTCAAAGAAGTCCGCATGGGCTTTGAATGTGGTCTGATGCTCAAAGGCTACAACGAGATTATGGAAGGCGACCAACTCGAATGTTTCGACATCGTCGAAGTTGCCCGTACTCTGTAATCAGACAGGCCGTCTGAAAAATCAGAAGCAGGTTTTGCAATGCGAAACCTGCTTCTTTTTTCAGACGGCCTTTTTACAACCATTCATAGTTTGAAACTATGGAAATTGATGTGTGGTATATAGGAAACAAAACAGCCGCACAAGGCAAAGCCATTTAGCAAAAGAATAGACGGTAAACTAAGCCTGATAAGGCTCTCTATATATTGTCATATCTTAACGTTTTTGTTGTTTTTATCAAATTTCGGCACTAGTATATACAGCCTAAACACAATACAAATTAAGCAATACCGGCCATATGCCGGATACGTTTACTTCCTTGTTACTCTCATCAATATCTAAAGAAAATATCATGACAATCGAAAAAGCAATGCGCATCCGCAATGCGCAATTTGAATTACGACATTTAGAGCAATTGCAGCCATCCCCCCTTGCACAAGCAACAACAGGCACATCGGGAGATGACGTTTATTATGTAACCCGCAGCGATGATAAAATCATTGAAAACCCAAATGGTGGAGATGATACGGTTTACAGCAACGTCAGCTATACCCTTCCAAACCACGTTGAAAACCTTGTTTTGACCGGTACAGCCAACATTTTTGGCGCAGGCAACAACAGTAACAACATCCTCATCGGCAATGAAGGCCGCAACCGCCTCAACAGCGGGCGTGGCGACGACATCGTTTACGGTGGCGGAGGCAACGATTTCATCAACGGCGGCGAAGGTAACGACCGTCTTTTCGGCGAAACAGGCAATGACACCCTCAACGGCGAAGCAGGCAATGATGTGCTTGAAGGTGGCGAAGGCGACGACACCTACCTTTTCTCTGCCAAAAGCGAGCAAGACACCATCATCGACAACCAAGGCCACAACAGCATCCGCTTTCATACCGACCTAAGTCTTAACGATTTAACCGTTGAAGTCCGAAACAACGAAACCGGCGGTCAAGACTGGCTGATTGCCGTGAAAAACAGCAACGCCGTTTTAACCATCAAAAACCAATACACTCAAAACGGCACAACACCAGCAGTCTCCCAATTCATCATCGGCACACAAAAACTGGATGTAAACAGCTTTGCTAAATATTTCGATATTTCCCTGACTGAGCATACCGAAAGCGGCAAGATCATCAATGGCAGCGACGGCAATGACCACCTGATCGGCACATCCGGCGATGATATTATTGACGGCAAAGCCGGTGCCGACATTATGGAAGGTGGTGATGGCAATGACACTTACTACGTTGATGATGTAAAAGATGTGGTTATCGAACAGGCTGGCGGCGGCGAAGACACCGTATTCAGCAGCATTTCCCATACTGCCGCTACCCACGTCGAAAATGTTACCTTGACCGGCTCGGCCAATATTTTTGCCGCCGGCAACAACAGCAATAACATTCTAACCGGTAACGAAGGCCGCAACCGCCTCAATAGCGGACGCGGTGATGATACCGTTTACGGCATGGGTGGCAACGACAACCTCAACGGCGGCGACGGCAATGATTATCTGGATGGCGGCGACGGTAACGATGCCATCAACGGTGATGCAGGCGACGACATTTTGGTGGGCGGCAAGGGTAAAGACATTCTGAAAGGCGGAGCCGGAAACGATACCTATATCTACGGCGACAACGATACCATTATCGACAACCAAGGCATCAATACCTTCAAGTTTTCAGACGGCCTGAGCAATACCAAGCTCAACCTGAAGACCATTCATAACGATGATGGTAGCCAAAGCTGGGAAATTACTTCGGAACAAGGTTCAGTCCTGATTCAAAACCAAATCGGTGCGGATGGTAGTATTTCCATCAACCGTTTCCAGTTCAATGACCAAATCTACACTGCCGCGCAGTTCCAACAAGCCTTCCAAGCGCTGAAAGCCGAAACCATTAAATTTGTCGGCACTAACGGCGATGACATCTTGCATGGCAATGCAGGCAACAATGAAATCGACGGCGGCAACGACGGCCATGACACCCTTTATGGCTACGATGGCGATGACATCTTGCGCGAACACAGCGAAACTTATTACGGCAACGAACCCGCTTCCGACGATAAACTCTATGGCGGCAACGGTAACGACAAACTCTATGCCCATGTAGGCACCGACTTACTCGACGGCGGCGCAGGCAATGATTATCTGGAAGGCGGCGAACACAACGATACCTATGTTTTCGGAAAAGGTTACGGTCACGACACCATTTTCGACTACAACTTCGGTTTTGACAGCGAAGCAAGCCTACACAGACTCAACGCCAACGTCGTTAAATTTACCGGCGGCATTACCCTTGACGACCTTGAAATTACCGTTGAAAAAGGTTACGACAAAACGGGGATTGCCGATATGCCCGATAGCAACCAATTTGTATCCAATCCCCTGTTGGATGGCGATACTTGGCATATCCGCATTAAAGGCACAGACGATGTTTTAACCATCAAAAACCAAAGCGGTATTTATGGTGCGATTTCCGAATTTCAGTTTGACGGCAATACCTCATACAGCACGGGAGAGGTAATCAACCACTTCAAACTGTCTATCCCGCACATGATCGGTAACACAAACATCGTCCAATACACCGGCCAACCCGTTGAAGAACTCAACCGTGATGTGTACAACAACTTCAACCACACCATCCACGCCGATAGCGACAACAGCGATTTAGATTTGTCTCGTTACACTTCTGTTGTCGAATACAGGGGCAACCGCAGCGATGAAACCATTACTTTGGGCCGAGGCATCAACATCGTTGATACGGCCGGCGGCAACGATACCATTACCGACCCAGGTGCCGACAACACCGTTATCATGTTTGGCAGAAACAGCGGCAACGACACCTTTAATCCGTATGGTGGCAGCGATACCCAAGTCCTTTTCAAAGAAGGGCTTACGCTGAAAGATTTACAGTTGAAAACCGGCGATGATTGGGTATTAACCATCAAAGATACAGGCGACACCCTGACCATCCATGACATTGCCAACAATAATGTCGACAGCTTTGTATTCGGAAACGGTAAGAGCTACACCGCCGACGAAATCAGCAAAGCTCTGATTACTGAAAATACACAAAACAACGGTATCCTGTAAAACTCAAAGGCCGTCTGAAACCTTAATTCAGACGGCCTTAGTCCTTTGCTGATTTATTTATCGTTCTGTTATATAATTATTCTCATTCGAATCCACAAGAAAGAATAAAAATGGATGCCTTAAATCTCCTGACCACACGTCGCTCTTCCAAAAAACTGGCTGCTCCGGCACCCAATGCCGAGCAACTGGAACAAATGCTGCAAGCGGCAACACAAGTACCTGATCACGGCAATATGCGCCCTTTCCGCTTTACTGTGATTCAAAGCGAGGCCGGCTTGCAACGTTTCCGCGAGCTGTTGAGCAAGACCGTTACCGAACTCAACTTCGGCGATGATGCCATGAAAAAGGCCGAACGCGTCGGCAACATGGCGCCTATGATTATCGGCGTTACATTCGCGCCGAACCATGAAGTGGCAAAACCCAAACCTGAATGGGAACAAATGCTGACTGCCGGCTGCGCCGCCTATGCTTTACAACTGGCTTCTTCTGCTCAAGGCTTCGACAATGTTTGGATTACCGGCATGTGGGTCAACAGCCCATTGTTGCGCGAAGCATTTGAGTGTGCCGACAAAGACAAAATCATCGGCCTGATGATGATTGGTTCGCCGACCGAAGAAGGAAGTGGCCCGAAAAATACCAACTTAGAATGTTTTACAACTTATTGGTAAAGCCTGAAAATACTAAGGCCGTCTGAAAAACCTGATTTAATGGTTTTCAGACGGCCTTTTTATGTCTCTTGTCAAAATATCAAGCCGGATTCATAAACGCTTCAACTTCTTCCAAAGAAATATCCGCCGTTGCACCATGACGCGAAGCAACCAATGCACCCAGCGCACAAGCAAAAGTAATGGCTTCTTGAGGAGGCGCATTATTGAGCAGCTTGTAAGTCAAACCGCCAAGAAAGCTGTCGCCGGAGCCGACAGTATCCACCACTTTGACGCGGAAACCGCAATGACGGTACAACTCGCCGTCCTTATACAAAACCGCGCCATGACTGCCCAAAGTCACGCAAAAAATTTTGACGCCGCTCAACTCAACGAGGTAGCTGATATTTTGCTCGATACTGTGATAAGGAGAGCCATAAGCCGCAGCCAATTCATACAACTCATCATCGTTGAGTTTGACCATATCAGACTGTTTCATGGTCTCCAACAAGCGGTCAATATCGTAATGAGGCTTGCGCAGATTAACATCAAAAATTTTGAATTTGGCTTCTTTCAGCAAAACTGCCAAACTTTTACGCGAAACTTCATCACGGGTTGCCAAGCTGCCAAAAACGAAAGCATCGGATTCTGACACACGTTTGATTGCCGCATCATCAACCGCAATCCTGTCCCACGCGCAAGGATAAACAATCTCATAAGACGCACTGCCAGACTTGTCCAAGTGTACTTTCACCAAACTGGTCGCGCATTCCTGGCAAACCTGCAAATAATCAGTGTTGACGTTTTTGCTTTGAATCTTGCGTAGCAATTCTTCACCATCGGCATCATCGCCGCGACGACTGATAATGGCAGTATCGATACCCAAAGACTGCAAACGAACGGTAACATTCAGGGGTGCACCACCCAATACCTTTCCGTTTGGAAAATCGTCCCACAGTACTTCGCCGAAACTGGTTACTTTCATTCTTGGCCTTCCTTTTTTGAGGTTGATTGGCAGGGTCTGCACACCCGACAGATTTTTTGCAAATCATGTACTTGTAGTAAAATTCCAGTATCGGGGGCAAAAGTATTATGTTTTAAAATATTGGGACTGACAAGCAATTAAGGGGACATCAGACAATAAACTTGATTCATCACAAAATTATATTGTTCCTATTTTTTTCTTTTTCTTTCACATTTATCCCCTCCTATTTCATTAAAACAAAACATTCTGAAATTTAAATACACAAGGCCGTCTGAAAACTGATTCAATCAATTTTCAGACGGCCTTTATCGAATTATTGCAGCAATTAAACTACCACTTCTTCTTTTTTCTTCACTTCTTTGGCAATGTTCTCACGACTCAAGCCAAACATCAGCAAAAGCGGGCTAGCAACCAATACGGAAGAGTAAATACCGAATACGATACCGATGGTCAGCGCCATAGAGAAACCGTGCAAGGCTGCACCGCCAAACACCAGCATAGAAACAACCATTGCCTCGGTCGAACCGTGGGTAATGATGGTACGGCTCATGGTTGCAGTAATCGCGTTGTCGATAACTTCCGGCACAGAGTGGCCGCGCATATGCGGCTTACGGAAGTTTTCACGAATACGGTCAAATACAACCACAGATTCGTTCACGGAATAACCCAAAACTGCCAAAATACCTGCCAAGACAGTCAGAGAGAATTCCCATTGGAAGAAGGCGAAACAGCCGAGAATAATCACGATATCGTGCATATTCGCAATAATCGCGGATACTGCAAAACGCCACTCAAAACGCATGGACAAGTAAATAATGATGCCTGCCACCACGAAGCCCAATGCCATCAAACCATTGGTAACCAACTCTTCACCAACCTGAGGGCCGATGAATTCGACTTGGCGCAAGGTAACGTCAGGATTGTCTTTTTTCAGCAAATCCATCACTTGGTTGGACAGCTGGGCTGACGTTACGCCTTCTTTATTCGGCAGGCGGATCATGATGTGTTTGTTCGTACCCAATGCCTGAACCTGTACATCACCCATTTTCAGCGTATCAAGGCGTTCGCGCGTTTGATTCACATCCACGCCCTGCTGATATTGGACTTCCATCACCGTACCGCCGGTAAATTCGACGGAGAAATTCAGGCCTTTGGTTACCAAAAAGAACACGGCGGCAATAAACGTAACCAACGAAATAAAGGTCGTCAGTTTGCCGTAGCTCATAAACGGAATATCGCGTTTGATTTTAAATAATTCCATGTTTTACTCCTTGCCTTCTGCCATTTCAGCTTTCGGCTTCCATACCGCACCAATGGAAATATTCCGCAATTTGCGACGGCGGCCGTACCACAGGTTAACCAAAGCACGGAACACGACCACAGACGAATACATCGAGGTCAGAATACCGATACAGTGCACAACGGCAAAACCACGTACAGGGCCGGAACCGAATACCAACAAAGCAATACCGGCAATCAGAGAAGTCAAGTTAGAGTCGACAATGGTTGCCCAAGCATGTTGGAAACCGAGGTTGATGGCCTGTTGAGGTGGTATACCTGCGCGTAATTCTTCACGGATACGTTCGTTAATCAATACGTTGGAGTCAATCGCCATACCCAATGTCAATGCCAACGCGGCAATACCCGGCAGGGTCAGCGTTGCCTGCATGGCAGACAAAATACCTACCAAAAATAAGATATTGGTACTCAAAGCGATGGTAGAGAAGAAACCCATCAGGCGGTAGTAAACCACCATAAACGCAGCAACGGCGGCAAAGCCCCACAAGGTAGAATGGAAGCCTTTTTCAATGTTTTCTTTACCCAAAGACGGGCCGATGGTGCGTTCTTCGACAATTTGCATAGGCGCAGCCAGCGAGCCGGCACGCAACAACAATGAAGTATCGTTGGCTTCGGCAGTTGTCATGCTGCCAGTAATTTCTACACGGCCACCGGTAATTGCGCCGAGGATTTTAGGTGCAGTAACGACTTCGGATTTCCCTTGGTCGATCAATACCATAGCCATACGCTTGCCCACATTGGCCGAAGTCAATTCGCCAAAAATACTACCGCCTGCGCTGTCCAAGCTCAGGCTCACGGCAGGCTTACCCATTTGATCAAAGCTAGGTTGCGCGTCGTTGATGTTGTCACCGGTCAGTTCAACTTGTTTGTTGACCAAAATAGTTTCCGGATGATCGCCACCACTTGACAGTAACTCATAACCAGTCGGTACATTACCGTTTAAGGCTTCCTGCAATTTAATCGGATCGTCTTCCACCATGCGTACTTCCAAAGTCGCGGTACGGCCGATAATGTCTTTGGCTTTGGCAGTATCTTGCACGCCCGGCAGCTGTACAACAATACGGTCAAGGCCGGATTGTTGGATAACCGGTTCGGCTACGCCCAATTCGTTCACACGGTTGTGCAACGTATTGATGTTTTGTTTAACTGCATCAGAACGTACTTTATTGATTGCCTCTTCAGACAAAGTCAGCACGATATTGTTGCCATCCGGCAGCAGCGTGGCTTCAGGGAACAATTTTTGCAACTGAGGCAAGGCTTTTTGTACATCGGCAGCATCTTGCAAAGGCACGGTCAGACCGTTTTCAGTCTGATGCACCGTGCCGGTACGGATTTTTTCGCGGCGCAATTCGCGGCGGATATCGCCGGAATAACGTTCAAACGTTTTCTGCATCGCGGCTTTCATGTCCACCTGCATGGTGAAATGCACGCCGCCGCGCAAATCCAGACCCAGGAACATCGGATTGGCTTTGATTTTCGCCATCCACTCAGGGCTGTCTGCCAACAGGTTTAGCGCAGTAATATAGCCCTCACCCAAAGTATTTTCGATGACGTCGCGCGCTTTCAATTGCGTTTCGGTATCTTTGAAACGCACTTTCAGCGAGTTGTCGACGATGAACATACCATCAGTCTGAATACCTGCCTGTTTCAGCGCGGCATCCACTTTAGACTGGGTTTGATCGTTGATCACGATGGCTTGTCGGTTGGTCGATACCTGTACGGCAGGCGTTTCACCGAAAAGGTTGGGCAGCGAATACACAGCCGCAACCACAATCGTGAACGCAATCAGCAGGTATTTCCATAAAGGATAACGGTTCATGGTAAACCTTTGCTTTATTTATAAAGGCAAACAGCCGCACTCGGAAAATGAGGCGGCTTTTCGCAAAAAAACGGATTATTCGGCTTTCGCGGCAATCGCGTTGCGTTCCACTTCCACTTCGATTCTCGCACCTTGGCCGATGTCGACAGTGTAGAATTGCTCGCCGACTTTGGTCACGCGGCCTTTGAAACCTGCAGCCAAAACGACTTTATCGCCTACTTTCAAAGCAGCCAGCATAGCTTGGTGTGCTTTGAATTTCTTTTGTTGAGGACGCATAATCAGGAAGTAAAACACCACCATAATCAGCAGTAAAGGGGCAAATTGAGCCACAGCTTGATTCATAATATATCCGTTCTTTTGAGTTTTAAGATAAAGTAAAAAACTGCATACAGCCCAAAACGCAGTTGGTCGGACTGTAAAATTGAGCTATTCTAAAGGTCGTCTGAAAAATTTCCAAGCATTTCCGTATTTATTAACCATATTTAGCAGTCCGTGCGACTCGTTCGAGACACACTTTCCATGCTTAAAAAAATCATTTGGCGCGTGCGTACCCTACTGCGTCGACTACTTGGCAAAAATGCCCGCACCGTATGGATTTCCCATCCGATATTTCTGCAGCACCAACCGGGCACCAACCACCCCGACAAGCCCGAACGCATCAACGCCATTCAAGCCGCCTTAAAAAAGGAAGGCATTTGGCGTCATCTGCAAACCGCTGAAGCACCCGAAATCAAAGATGCGCAACTGGCATTGGTCCACTCGCGCAATTATCTGCACGAATTGGAGGCCGCACAGCCGCTTCCCGGCAAAATCCACCGCATCGATGACGATACAGTTATCTGCCACAACTCCCTCCAAGCCGCCCGTTTTGCGGCCGGAGCCGTTGTCAAAGCAGTCGATATGGTGATGAACAAAAAGGCATGGCATGCTTTTTGCGCCATCCGCCCACCCGGCCACCATGCCCACAGCAACAGCGCCAGCGGATTCTGCCTCGTCAACAACACCGCCGCAGGCGTGATGCACGCCATTGCCCAATACCGCCTGCAACGCATCGCCGTCATCGATTTCGACGTCCACTTCGGCGACGGTACGGCGGAGATTCTCCAAGATGATCCGCGCGTGATGTTTTTCAACCTGTTTGAAACCGACATCTTCCCCTTCCCGGAGGCGGAACAATACGCCGACAGCAAAAATATGCTGCATACCCCCCTCAAACCGGGCACAGGCAGCCGCATCTTCCGCACGACCATCCGCGAACAATGGCTGCCCAAGCTCACGGCTTTCCGTCCCGAGTTGGTGTTGCTTTCAGCCGGTTTTGACGGGCACAAACAAGACGAAACAGGCCGTCTGAACCTGCATGAAGCTGATTTTGCCTGGCTGACGCACAAAATCGTCCAAGTAACGGCAAGCTGTCAAGGACGTGTCGTTTCCGTACTGGAAGGCGGCTACACCTTGGAATCCCTGTCCAAATCCGCCGCCGCCCACATCCGCGTATTGGCGGGCTTGAGCAAGGCCGATTACGTCATCGCCTACCAAAAGCATTTGAAGCGCGGCAAAAGTAACAATCCTACGCAATAACGCATTTAAACTATCGACCCCAGGCCGTCTGAAAACATATCATCCGTTTCAGACGGCCTTTTCTTCATTTACAAACTTTAATTTGAGCAAAGACAAACCATTTCCATATTATCAGTAGTAAAATAACAAACATAAAACATATCAATAAAAACATTTCACACGCCACACTGCTTCCCTTTCCCCAATTGACCGTCTTTTTCAGACGGCCTCCACTTTAAAAAAGGAGCGTTACAATGAAAGCAGCACGTTTTTACAACAAAGGTGACATCCGCATCGAAGACATTCCCGAGCCAACCGTAGCTCCGGGTACTGTCGGCATTAATGTTGCGTGGTGCGGTATCTGCGGTACCGACCTGCACGAATTCATGGAAGGTCCGATTTTCATTCCGCCTTGCGGCCATCCGCACCCAATCTCCGGCGAGTCAGCGCCAGTAACTATGGGGCACGAGTTCTCCGGCGTGGTTTATGCCGTAGGCGAAGGCGTGGACGACATCAAAGTCGGCCAACACGTTGTCGTTGAACCCTACATCATCCGCGACGACGTACCGACCGGCGAAGGCAGCAACTACCACCTCTCCAAAGACATGAACTTCATCGGCTTGGGCGGCTGCGGTGGTGGCTTGTCTGAAAAAATCGCCGTCAAACGCCGTTGGGTACACCCTATTTCCGACAAAATCCCATTGGATCAAGCTGCTTTAATTGAGCCTCTGTCTGTCGGCCACCATGCTTATGTACGCAGTGGCGCAAAAGAAGGTGACGTCGCATTGGTTGGCGGCGCAGGCCCAATCGGTTTGCTGTTGGCTGCCGTACTGAAAGCCAAAGGCATCAAAGTCATCATCACCGAATTGAGCAAAGCGCGTAAAGACAAAGCACGCGAAGCCGGCGTTGCCGACTACATCCTCGACCCATCCGAAGTCGATGTCGTCGAAGAAGTGAAAAAACTGACCAACGGCGAAGGTGTGGACGTCGCATTCGAATGCACCAGCGTCAACAAAGTGCTGGACACCATGGTTGAAGCCTGCCGTCCGACTGCGAAAGTCGTCATCGTATCCATTTGGAGCCACCCCGCCACCATCAACGTCCACAGCGTTGTGATGAAAGAGCTGGACGTACGCGGCACCATCGCCTACTGCAACGACCACGCCGAAACCATCAAATTGGTTGAAGAAGGCAAAATCAACCTTGAGCCTTTCATCACCCAACGCATCAAACTGGACGAATTGATTTCCGAAGGCTTCGAGCGCTTGATCCACAACAACGAATCCGCAGTAAAAATCATTGTTAATCCTAATCTTTAATCCTAAGGTTTAAAGAATAAACAGGCCGTCTGAAACTTTTCAGACGGCCTGTGTACTTGATAAATTCCCGAATGGCCCAATGCTATGCCGACCATTCACTTATCAAGAGCAAAATCTCATGAATCCAAAATACGCCCCACTCTTTCAAACATATACCCTCAATAACGGCGTAACCATCAAAAACCGCCTTGTCGTCGCCCCCATGACCCACTTCGGCTCACAAGCCGACGGTTTGATCAGCGACCAAGAGCGTACCTTCCTCAGCAACCGCGCAGGCGATATGGGCATGTTTATCACTGCCGCCACTTTGGTTCAAAAAGACGGCAAAGCCTTTCACGGCCAACCTGAAGCCACAGGCGAACACTGCCTCGACAGCCTGAAAGAAACCGCACAAATCCTGCAACAACAAGGCGCAAAAGCAATTTTGCAAATCCATCACGGCGGTTCCAAAGCCATTGATGACCTTTTGGACGGTCTCGACAAAATCAGCGCTTCCGCCAGCGAAGCCGAACACGCACGCGAAGCGACCGCAGAAGAAGTCGAAGCACTCATCGCCTCTTATGCGCAAGCCGCCGATTTGGCGCTTCGTGCCGGTTTTGACGGCGTGGAAATCCACGGTGCCAATACCTATCTGATCCAACAGTTTTACTCTGCCCAAAGCAACAGCCGCAACGACCAATGGGGCGGCAGCTTGGAAAACAGAATGCGCTTCCCGCTGGCCGTTATCGATGCCGTGGTTGCCGTCCGTGAAAAACACCAGCGTAACGACTTCATTATCGGCTACCGCTTCTCTCCCGAAGAACCGGGCGATGACGGCTTAACCATGACCGAAACCGGCGCACTGATTGACGCATTGGTACAAAAACCGCTGCAATATCTGCACGTTTCCCTGTGGGAATTTGATAAAAAAATCCGTCGCGGCGGCGATACTGCGCAAACCCGTATGCAGTTCATCCACGAACGCATCAACGGCAAACTGCCGCTTATCGGCGTGGGCAACCTGTTTACCGCCGACCAAATTTTGGCCGCCTATGAAACCGGCTGGGCAGAATTTATCGCATTGGGCAAAACCGTGATGATTAATCCGCACATCGCCACGCAAATCCGTGAAGGCCGCGAAGATGAAATCGTAACGCAACTCGATCCGACGCGCGCCGACCATTACGGCCTCCCTGACACCTTATGGGGATTTGCCTCCAGCGGTACGCAATCATGGCTGCCGCCGGTAAAAGGCGCGGAATGGAAACCGATGGATATTTAATCATCGATTCATAACCAAAGGCCGTCTGAAACTTTTCAGACGGCCTTTGTTTTGGTGCAAACATTGAATTATCAAGCATTTTTTTGTACAATTCCGCATCTTTCAATCTATTGCAGGGCGTGTTGCACACGCCCTTATTTTAGCCTGTTTTCCAACACCCATATCCTTCAGGCCGTCTGAAAAAGCGGCCTGAACCTTTTTGCAAAGAAAACCATGTCCCAAGAAATCCTCGACCAAGTGCGCCGCCGCCGCACGTTTGCCATCATCTCCCACCCTGACGCGGGTAAAACCACGTTGACCGAAAAACTGCTACTGTTTTCAGGTGCGATTCAAAGCGCGGGTACGGTAAAAGGCAAGAAAACCGGCAAATTCGCCACTTCCGACTGGATGGAAATCGAGAAGCAGCGCGGCATTTCCGTGGCCTCGTCCGTGATGCAGTTCGACTACAAAGACCATACCGTCAACCTCTTGGACACGCCGGGACACCAAGACTTCTCCGAAGATACCTACCGCGTGTTGACCGCCGTCGACAGCGCCTTGATGGTTATCGACGCGGCAAAAGGCGTGGAAGCGCAAACCATCAAACTCTTGAACGTCTGCCGCCTGCGCAATACGCCGATTGTCACGTTCATGAACAAATACGACCGCGAAGTGCGCGATTCTTTGGAATTGCTGGACGAAGTGGAAAACATCCTGCAAATCCGCTGCGCGCCCGTAACCTGGCCGATCGGCATGGGCAAAAACTTCAAAGGCGTGTACCACATCCTGAATGACGAAATCTATCTCTTCGACGCTGGCGGTGAACGCCTGCCGCATGAATTCGACATCATCAAAGGCATCGACAATCCTGAATTGGAACAACGCTTTCCATTAGAAATTCAACAGTTACGCGACGAAATCGAATTGGTGCAGGCGGCTTCCAACGAATTTAATCTCGACGAATTCCTCGCCGGCGAACTCACGCCCGTGTTTTTCGGTTCGGCGATTAACAACTTCGGTATTCAGGAAATCCTCAATTCATTGATTGAATGGGCACCTGCGCCGAAACCACGCGACGCGACCGTACGCATGGTCGAGCCGGACGAGCCGAAATTCTCCGGATTTATCTTCAAAATCCAAGCCAATATGGACCCGAAACACCGCGACCGCATCGCCTTCTTGCGCGTCTGCTCCGGCAAATTTGAGCGTGGCATGAAGATGAAACACCTGCGCATCAACCGTGAAATCGCCGCCTCCAGCGTGGTGACGTTCATGTCGCACGACCGCGAGCTGGTGGAAGAAGCCTACGCGGGCGACATCATCGGTATCCCGAACCACGGCAACATCCAAATCGGCGACAGCTTCTCCGAAGGCGAACAACTGGCGTTTACCGGCATCCCCTTCTTCGCACCCGAACTGTTCCGCAGCGTCCGCATCAAAAACCCGCTGAAAATCAAACAACTGCAAAAAGGTTTGCAACAGCTTGGCGAAGAAGGCGCGGTACAGGTCTTCAAACCGATGAGCGGCGCAGATTTGATCTTGGGCGCGGTCGGCGTGTTGCAGTTTGAAGTTGTTACCTCGCGGCTGGCCAACGAATACGGCGTGGAAGCCGTGTTCGACAGCGCATCCATCTGGTCGGCACGCTGGATATCGTGTGAAGACAAGAAAAAGCTGGCGGAGTTTGAAAAAGCCAATGCAGGCAATCTGTCGATAGACGCAGGCGGCAACCTCGCCTACCTCGCGCCTAACCGCGTCAACCTGAATCTGACACAAGAACGCTGGCCGGATATCGTGTTCCACGAAACACGCGAACATTCGGTTAAACTGTAAAACGCAAAGGCCGTCTGAAACATTCAGACGGCCTTTTTTTTCATTCGATATCAACCCAATAAATCCCAAGCGAACTTCCCAATGGTCAGACACAGCAGCAACATAAATCCGTAACGCAGCAGCTTAGTTCCGCCGCGTATTGCCAAGCGCGCGCCGACCACTCCGCCGCATAAATTTGCCACCGCCAACGGTATCGCCCATGCCCACACGACATGGCCTTGCGGGATAAAAAACGTCAGCGCGGCAAGATTGGTAGTCGAATTGATGACTTTTGCCGAGGCGTTCGCCGCTAAAAAATCGTAGCCGTAAAAGCGGACGAACACAAAAGCCAGCAGGCTGCCCGTTCCCGGCCCGAACACGCCGTCGTAAAAGCCGATTAACGCGCCGAAAAATAAGCCCCATAAAGTTTCGCGGCGCGTCAGCTTTTCAGTGCGCACCGTCTGCCCCAAGTCTTTTTTCAAAAAAGTGTACAGACACATGGCAATCATGATGACCAACATTGCCGGTTTCATATATTGCACGGGGAAATACACCACCGTTTTCGCGCCCAAATATGAAGCGGCAAATGCCAACGCCGCGGCAGGCAGCAGCATTTTCCACGGCACGGGGATTCGGCGCAGATATTGCCCCGTCGCGGTCAGCGTGCCGCAGCAGGAAGCAAATTTATTGACCCCCATCACCGAGGCCACAGGCGTAGCGTTTGGCAATAGGTTGAACAATCCGGGAATCTGCAACAGCCCTCCGCCGCCAACCGCTGCATCCATCAGCCCGGCGGCAAAGCCGACCAACACCAGATAATAAAAAAACGAATCTGCAAGCATAATGTCCATCTCTAAAAAGCAAAGCGATTTTGCGCGTGTTTGCCTGTCCTGACAACCTACAAGGCCGTCTGAAAACAAGAAACCATATTCTGTTTTCAGACGGCCTTTCTTTTTCAATTCAGCCGCTCAAATTGCGGCTTGAAAATTTTTCCATTAAAATGCCGCCCCTTATCTTTCCTACACACAACCATTATATGGAACACCCCACCCCGACCAAACGCACAGCCCACGACTGAATGGGCATCTTCACGCATTTCATTTTCGCCAGCCGCTGGCTGCAACTGCCGATTTATATAGGCTTGATTATCGCCTAAGTCATTTATGCCTGTAAGTTCCTCAAATCCCTGTGGTACTTGATCTCCAACTTCGGCATTATGGATGACAATACCGTCTTGCCGTGTTAAATCTGATCGATATCGTGATGATTGCCAACCTGTTAACGATGGTCATCGTCGGCGGCTACGAGACCTTCGTTTCCCGCCTCCATGTTGACGAACATCCCGACCAACCCGAATGGCTCAGCCACGTCAATGCTTCGGTTTTAAAGGTCAAACTGTCCATGTCCATCATCAGCATCTCTTCCATCTATTTGCTGCAAACCTTCCTCAACGCCGACAATCTGTCGGAAAAACAAATCATGTGGCAATGTATTACCCACATCTGCTTCCTGATTTCCGCCCTTGCCATGGCTTTAACAGACAAAATCGTGTACAGCACGACACATAAAGCGCATTGATAAAAGGCAATCAAAAGGCCGTCTGAAATGTTTCAGACGGCCTTTTGTTATCTGGCAATGTTTACAGCTTATTGCTTGCGCTTGTCCCACCATGCAAACAAGTTGCCCAAAACCGTTCCCGATACAGAGTGCCAAACGCAGGCAACGGCGGCGGCAACGGCAGACTCGGCATTACCGGGGAAGAATTTAGCACTCAAACCGGTGGCAAGTCCGGCATTTTGTACGCCGACTTCGATGGCAAGGGTGCGTTTTTTGGCGGTGTTCATGCCGGTCAGCGCACCGCTGTAATAGCCGAGGATGTAGCCGCCGATGTTGTGGGCAGCGATGGCAAGTACCATCACGAAGGCGGATTCGGCAAAGCGGTGGCCATGAACAGCAGCAACGCCGCCGACAATACAGGCAAATGCAATAACGGCAACGGCCGGCATAATCGCGCGCACATCTTCAAACCAGTGTTTTTTATGCAGCAAGATATTGGCAACAGAGCCGATAACGACAGGCAACAGGGTAACGAGCAGCATAAATTTGAACATACCCCAGCCGTCCATTTCGACGGTTTGTCCGACCAAATAAGTCATCCACAGCGGCGTCATCACAGGCGCGAGGACGGTAGAAACAGTCGTCATGCCAACCGAAAAGGCAACATCGCCTTTAGCCAAAAAACTCATGATATTGGACGAAACACCGCCCGGGCAGGTACCGACCAAAACCAAACCCAGCGTCAATCCGGGCGAAAGGTCAAAGGCCTTGGCAATACCGATGGCAAGCAGCGGCATAATCGTGTATTGGGCGATGGCGCCGATAAAAATATCGAGCGGACGTTGTGCCAAAATTTGATAATCTTCTTTGCCCAAAGTCATGCCCATACCGAGCATGATAATGCCGAGTACGACAACTTGCGTATCGCCTTTCACCCACGAAAAAGTGGCAGGTTCGATAAAGGCGATGATGGAGGCAAGGACGATAATCAGGGCGGTGAAGCGGGTCATTTGCCGACTGACAGCGGTCAGAAAGTTCATGTTTTTACTCCTTTGTATGTTTTTATCATGACAATATTTGCCATAATTTAACACATGTTAACTGTTGTACGCAATTACAGTAACGAAACAGGAAATCCGCCATCCAATAATGTTTAAAAACAAACCGCACCGATTCCACCCAATATCAACACAAAGGCCGTCTGAACCTTTTCAGACGGCCTTGTTTTATCCGTTCATGATCGATTTATTCGATATTTTGAACCTGTTCGCGCATTTGTTCGATTAAGACTTTCAGTTCAACTGACGCTTGCGTACATTCGGCGGCGATGGCTTTGCTGCCCAAAGTGTTGGCCTCACGGTTCAACTCTTGCATCAAGAAATCCAAACGTTTGCCTGCGCTGCCCTTGCCTTCGGTAACAATGCGGCGCACTTCGGCGATATGGGTACGCAAACGGCTGAACTCCTCATCCACATCGGATTTTTGAATAAACAAAGCAAATTCCTGTTGCAGGCGGTCGTTGTCGATATTGCCGACGGCTTCTGCCAAACGGGCTTTGACTTTGTCCATATGCGCCTGCAGCAGGCTTGGGAACAGCTCGTTCAAAGCGTCCACAATCTCTTCCATGCCATCCAGGCGTTGCAGCAGGTGCTCACCCAGTTTTTTGCCTTCGCGTTTGCGGGCGGCTGTAAACTCTTTCAAAGCGCTGGTCAATAAATCTTTAACGCCTTTGGCCAAAGCCTCGGCATCTTCGCCCTGGCCTGCCAAAACGCCGGGGAAACGCAAAACGTCTGCCACGCTCAGCTTGCCGAAATTGTGTTCCTTGCGCCATTCTTTGTTCAAATGCGCCAGTTGGGCAACCAAGTCCTGATTGACCTCCAAAGTCTGTCCGCCAGAGGCCGCATCTTGCAGCTGAACACGGCACTCCAATTTACCGCGTGCCACAGCCGCAGCAATCTGTTCGCGCAATGCGCCTTCCAAATAGCGCAACTCTTCCGGCATACGGAATTGGACATCCAAATAACGATGGTTGACCGCACGGATTTCCAAATTAATCCGCTTGCCGCCGCATTCGCCTGCGGCATTGGCAAAGCCGGTCATGCTGTGAATTTGAATAGTTCGTCTTGTAGCCATGGTTTTACTCCGTTTCCAAATACGAGTGAAAGTATGGACACTATAACACACCCGACCGACGATTTTCAGACGGCCTTTGGTGCCAAATTCCTCTATAATTCAAGGCAACCTGTTTTTTATTCTCCCCAAAGGACCATCATGAGCGACTACACTCGCACCGGCCGCGCCGCCGACAGCCTGCGCGACATTAAAATTACCCCCAATTTCCTGCCACACGCCGACGGCTCCTGCCTTATCGAGTGTGGCAACACCAAAGTGATTTGCACGGCTTCCATCGACGAAAATGTCCCACCGTTCCTACGCGGTAAAGAACAAGGCTGGGTAACGGCCGAATACGGCATGTTGCCGGCATCCACTGCCTCCCGTATGCGCCGTGAAGCCGCCGCAGGCAAACAGTCCGGCCGCACACAAGAAATCCAACGCCTGATCGGCCGCTCGCTACGCGCCGTCGTCGATATGGAAAAACTCGGCGAACGCCAAATCCTGATTGACTGCGACGTTATCCAAGCCGACGGTGGCACACGTACCGCCTCCATTACCGGTGCCTACGTTGCCCTGCAAATCGCCGTGGACAAACTCCTTTCAGACGGCCTTATCAGCGAAAACCCCATCCGTGAAGCCGTTGCCGCCGTTTCCGCCGGCGTGGTGGGCGGTGTACCGCTTTTGGACTTGGACTATCCCGAAGATTCAGGCTGCGACAGCGACGTTAACATCATCATGACTGCATCTGGCAAAATCATCGAAATCCAAGGTACGGCCGAAGGCGCACCGTTCAGCATCGAAGAATTGGGCAAACTCATTGCCCTCGCGCACAAAGGCATTGCCGAATTAGTCCAACACCAGCAGGCCGCCCTTTTGGCCCGATAATCAGCAAGGCCGTCTGCAAACTTTCAGACGGCCTTTTTTAACCCAACCCCTTTATGCGCATTTACTTAAAAAAGCGCGTCCCATCCTTGAATTTCATGTAAAAAATAGTAATAATAACCCTTTTTCCAGCAAACCAAGCTGCCCGACAACCCCCACAAGAAAGCACGAAACATGGCGTTAATCGTACATAAATACGGCGGCACATCAGTAGGCTCGCCCGAACGCATCAAAAACGTAGCCAAACGTGTCGCCAAAGCCCGCGCCGAAGGACACGACATCGTAGTCGTCGTATCCGCCATGAGCGGCGAAACCAACCGACTGGTCGCACTGGCGCACGAAATGCAAGAGCATCCCGATCCGCGCGAACTCGACGTCGTTCTCGCTACCGGCGAACAAGTGACCATCGGCCTGCTGGCCATGGCCCTGAAAGACATCGGCGTTGACGCCAAGAGCTACACCGGCTGGCAAGTCGCACTCCAAACCGACACTTCCCACACCAAAGCCCGCATCGAAAACATCGACGACGAGAAAATGCGTGCCGATTTGGCCGCAGGAAAAGTCGTTATCGTAGCCGGTTTCCAAGGCATCAGCAGCGAAGGCAATATCTCAACCCTAGGCCGTGGTGGTTCGGACACCTCCGCCGTTGCCATCGCCGCAGCCCTCAAAGCCGACGAATGCCAAATTTACACCGACGTGGACGGCGTTTACACCACCGACCCGCGCGTCGTACCCGAAGCGCGCCGCATGGACACGATCACTTTTGAAGAAATGATCGAACTGGCCAGCCTCGGTTCAAAAGTTTTACAAATCCGCTCCGTAGAATTCGCCGGAAAATACAAAGTGCGCCTGCGCGTACTCAGCAGCCTGCAAGATGGCGGCAACGGCACCCTGATTACCTTTGAAGAGGACGACAACATGGAAAGAGCAGCCGTAACCGGTATCGCATTCGACAAAAACCAAGCACGCATCAACGTACGCGGCGTACCTGACAAACCCGGCGTTGCCTACCAAATCCTCGGCGCAGTGGCCGATGCCAACATCGAAGTCGACATGATCATCCAAAATGTCGGTAGCGAAGGCACAACCGACTTCTCCTTCACCGTTCCACGCGGCGACTACAAACAAACCATCGAACTGCTGCAACAACGCCAAGACAGCATCGGCGCCGCCTACATCGACGGCGACGACACCGTATGCAAAGTCTCCGCAGTCGGCTTGGGCATGCGTTCACACGTCGGCGTAGCCGCCAAAATCTTCCGCACTCTCGCAGAAGAAGGCATCAACATCCAAATGATTTCAACTTCCGAAATCAAAGTATCCGTCCTAATTGACGAAAAATACATGGAACTGGCTACCCGCGTTCTGCACAAAGCATTTGACTTGGGCAACTAATTCCAGCCAGTCAAAAGGCCGTCTGAAACGATAAAATTTCAGACGGCCTTTTTATTTCCATCATATCAATCAATAATTCTATGATGCACAATACATCCACTTCTGCTCAAAACAGTATATCCACCCCACCTTGCCGTTTAATTCCCAAAACATACCACTTAACCTAATTTGAGAAAAATAAACAAATTTGTAATAAAATAGAACAAAAGTACAAATAATTATCTACGCTCATCAATAAAAACAAATTTCCCCCAATTTTCTCCCTAACTTAAGAAGGAATCCTAATATGAACGTATTAAACAAATTCGGTATGCTAATCTTGACCGCTTCCCTGCTGGCAGCTTGCGGCGACTCCGGCAATAAAGGCAGCAGCGACAAACCGGCAGAACAAGTTACCCAAAGCGAATCTAGCCCGGCCAATAAATACGAAAAAGCCCTGAGCGAATTCCCGGAAGCAGATCCTAAACTGGCCGAACCTATCGTCATTTCCGATAAAAAATCTCCAGACGGTCTTGCCGAATTGCAAAAATTCATTCACTTTACCACTGGTGAAGAAGCTCAAAAAATTACTCAGCTAGGCCTAGAATTACAAAACTTGGCTAACCAAAATAAAGAAAAAGAAGCTTTGGAGCAGATGAACAAACTGACTGCTGCACTGGAACAATTCCATCAGAGCGCAGCTGCCCTCGACATCAAAGATCCTGAAATCAAAGCAGTTCTGGATCGTGCATTACAAGTCAGCAGTGCTGCCAACAACATGATGATTTATGCAGGCAAACATGCTTCTGAGCTGACTATCAACGGCAAAGATAAAGATTCGCTCAAATTTGCCAAAGATTTCCAAGAAAAATCTCAAAAACTGCAAGAAACCCTGCGTGCAGCCAATCAAGAAATACAAAAAGCTGCCGAAGCTTTAGGCAAAAAATACTCCCAATAAGCCTATCGTTTCCAATAAATAGTGGGTGGTATCGACAACATCGATATCACCTTGCCAAACCATAAGTCAGGTTGAATAAAATGAACAATCTTAATCCTTCACTCCCCTGCCCACACTGCCATGCCCCGATCCAAGGCGGATTGGTTAAAGGATTGGCTGCAGTTAAAGAATGCCCTTCCTGCCATAAAAAAGTCAAATTTAAAAAACCGCCTGTTGGCGAATATTTCAAAGCTTTACTAAAGCCTTTCGCTATTTTTGTAGTAGTCGTCTGCATCGTAGCGGCAATACTGATCAGCCTGTTTGGTACATTTCCCCCATATATCAGTACGGCATTAGTTATAGGCTTTCTCGTCTACTACATTATCCCGATTCAAAACAAACTTTCATCTTTTGAAAAAGACGAATAAACATATACATTGCCCATCCAACCCATTTTCCCGGATGGGCAATACCTTAATACAGCCCAATAAAAAATAATGAAACCGTCCCCATTCTCTTGTCCGCATTGCTCCAATCCGATTCGAAGCGGTGCATTCAAAGGGTTGAAGAGCATTAAAGAATGTCCGACCTGCCACAAAAAAGTCCGCTATAAGCAACCGACTGCAAAAGAAATCCGCCAGGCGACATGGAAAAAGAGCGTTATTTTCATCGCCCTGCTGACCTTATACCTTGCCTTTCTGATTGCACTATTTCGCGCAGATATTCCTTTTACGTATCTCATCCTTCCTATCATGATCTATTTGGTTGCAGTCTTCCAGCCTGCCATTATCAAGCTTTCTTCATTTGAGAAAGACGAATAGCCTGCTTTCAGACGGCCATCGCCTTCAATAATAAGGTTTGGCCGATGCCGATTTCAATCCTTATCCCCGATATCCCCTCCAAGGCTTTTATTACATGAAACGTCCAGTCCCTGTTACCGTCGCCGTAGTTCTCTATTTCATCCTAACTGCCCTTACTTGCTTTACCACTGTTGCTCTTGCGATTTATTCGGGCGATTTACTGATAGAAGTTGCAGCTTTAGCATTCCCTTTCCTGCCTTGGTGGCTGTCTATGCCTCTATACTTCATCCTCCTTTCCTTGCCGGTATTTATTGCCGTCGGCCTGCTTTCAGGCAACCGTGCTGCCCGTTGGCTGGCCGTTGTGCTGGCAGCCGCTTCACTGATCATGGTGTATAGCGATATGGCGAGCTATAGTTCTCAACAAATCATTATTCAATCCATTCTCCACCCTGTTTTGCTGCTCCTTATCTTCAACCCTGTATCCAACCGCTATTTCGCCAACTCGGCCTCAAAAACCGAATCCTGAACCATCGGATTTTGACTTCAAAAAGACTTAAGGCCGTCTGAAACCCTTGCTCTTACGCAAATCTTTTTCAGACGGCCTAAAATAGAATGGTCTTTTCAGACTATCTTTTCCTAAGGCAGCCCTTCATACAAGCAGTAATGCGTTTCCCTTAACAGCTTTAAATACCAAACTGTAAGCAAACAAACCCATGAAATCTGTTTTTCCTATTTTCTTTATCCTGCTCAACTTATTCTTTATCCTCTATTTGCCACGCAAGCTGTCCATATGGGCCCGGTTGGCGCTTTACCTGTCTATCGGTGGGCTGATTTATTTATGGATGTCCAACAAACCTGCCCTAGCCTCCCTATTTGCACACACCCGGTCATTACAGCCATTCGACGTATTTCATGAGGCAATCGGGTTTTCATTATTGGTTACAGTCTTCCTCAATCTGTTTGACTTGCTTGCCGTACCTTCGATTGTCCGTTTCCCCAACTTAATCCTCAAAAATCCCCAACACCACCATCAGTCTGTTCAATGGTATCTTGCCAATACCTCCCTTTTTGAACGCTTTTTCCACTATTTCTACTCTTTCTGCTGTTGTCTCATATTTTATGGCATATGGCGCGAAGCCTTCCGATAATCAATCTAAAAAATAAAGGGACATCATCAAAATGTCCCTTTGTTTATATTCAGACGGCCTTGAATATTTTCAACACTCAATCCTTCCCTTCTCTCGAAAAATGCTCAATCTCAAATCCGCTCTGACGATAAGCTCGAAAACGGTCTCGGGCTTCGGCCAAATCTTCCAAGCTGTTGCCCACAATTTCAAGGATACGGTTTGGAATCGCCGGGGCTTGGCTCCAAAAATCGGCAGACAGGTTTAAAACCGTGCAATCTTGCGGAATATTCGGTAATGCGTTTCCAAACGCAAGCAATACAGGCGTTTCAGACGGCATGGGGTTGGTAGGCAGCCAAACTTCATGCGGAATAAAGCTTTCGGGAATCTGCTGCCACAAATCAACGTCTAGTTGCTGCACTGCCGCAGCGGAATCCGACCACACCAAAATCTGCCCGCCATCGCGTATGGCGCGCGCAATCAGGCGGCAGGCAAAGGCGGCCGGCTGGGCGACGTGTGTATAAAAAGTGGCTTTAGGCATGGCGTATTCTTTCGTTTGAGCAATGGATTTGCCGTTTTCAGACGGCCTTTTTGGTTTTCAACAATCTCAAGGCATTGCCCAACACCAGCAGCGAGCTGAAACTCATGCCGAGCGCGGCAATCCACGGGGTAACGTAACCAAACACGGCCAGCGGAACGGCAACCAGATTGTATGCGCTCGCCCAAGTCAGGTTTTGGCGGATGATTTGATGAGTGCGGCGTGCCTGTTCCATCATCACGGGCAAAACGTTCAAATCATCATTGAGCAAAACCACATCCGCACCATCTCGCGCCACATCAGCACTCGTGGCCACGGCTGCCGATACGTCTGCTTGGGCAAGGACGGGGGCATCGTTGATCCCGTCGCCGATCATCATGACTTTACGCCCTTGTTTTTGCAAATTTTCTACATAAGCCAGCTTGTCTTCAGGCGTGGCTTCGGCACGATAGGCATCCAAACCCAGTTCTTGCGCGACTTGGGCTACGGCAGCCTGACGGTCGCCGCTTAAAAGGTGCAGACGAATGCCGTGCTGTTTCAGGTTTTGCAACATTTCAGCGGCGCTGTCTTTGATTTGATCTTCCAGCAAAAAGGCCGTCTGAAAACCGCTTTGATTGCCCAAGAAAATCATGCCGCCAGTGTGGTCGATATGGGCAAATGTTTCAGGCAGATGACCGGCAATTTCCGAAACAAACGCCGCTTTACCCAAAGCCCAAACTTGGGTTTCGCCATCAAATTCGATTTGCGCGCTGACGCCATGCCCAATACGGTTGACCCGTTGTTGCACTTTCACATCAAGCGCTAATACAGGGCCGTCTGAAAGGGTATGGTTCAAAATGGCACGGGCGATGGGGTGTTCGGATTGCTGTTCTAATGCTTGGGCGATAGCAAGGGCTTGGGCTTCGTTCAGACGGCCTGCGTGCAACATACGGCTGACGGAAAGCTGCCCTTTGGTCAGCGTACCGGTTTTATCGAACACGACATCGTCAATTTGGGCAAGCGTTTCCAGGCTTTGTTTGCCGCTGATAAGAATACCGTCTTTGGCAAGTGCGCCAGTTGAAGCGGCCAGTGCGGTCGGGGTAGCAAGCGACAAGGCACACGGGCAGGTAATGACCAGCAGGGCAACGGTAATCCACAAGGCAGTGTGCGCATCAGCATACCAAGCCCAACCGATAAAAACAGGAATCGCAAGCAAGAGTTCGCCAAACACAAAACTGGACGCGTATTTTTCGGCCAACTCGGCGGCACGCGGTTTTTGCGCCAGCGCGCGGTCGAGCAGTTTAACGATATGGGACAGGCGCGTGTTGCCGCCGGTATGGTCGGTGCGGATGATTAAAGGACTGCTGGTATTGAGCGTACCGGCGGTTACTTTTTCAGACGGCCTTTTCACGATGGGCAGGCTTTCGCCGGTCAACATGGCTTCGTTAACTTCGCTCTCGCCGGATAAAACCGTACCGTCCACCGGAATGACTTCGCCGGGTTTCACAACAATCGTATCGCCGATATTGAGGCGGACGACTGCAGCTTCCTCGATGGCATCGCTTTCAGGATAAGACGGCAAACGGTGGCAGAATGCCGGAACCAGTTTGACCAACCGCTCCGCCGCATCGCCTGCTTTGCGTCGGGCAATCTGTTCCATGAAACGCCCGCCCAACAGGAAAAACAGCAGCATGGCGATGGATTCAAAATACATGCCCTGCCCTGCGTTGGTAGCCAGGCTGTAAATACCGGCGATAAAGGTCATCACAATGGCAATGGCTATCGGCGTATCCATGCCGACACGGCGGTTTTTCCAGTCACGCCATGCGCCGCGGTAAAACGGCAACGCGCTGTAAAACACAACGGGCAATACCATCAAAAAGCCGCCCCAATGCAGGATTTCCAAATAAAGCGGCTCGATGTCGCCGCCGTAAAAATAAGTCGGCAGGGCGAACATCATCGTCTGCATCATACCCAGACCGGCCACGGCCAATCTGACGATAAACTGTTTGCGCTCCTTCTGCGCCTGCACTTCAATTTTTTGCGCATCATAAGGCGCGGCGGTATAACCGGTTTGGCGGATTTTCAGCAAAATGTCCGACAATTCAATGTGGGCGCTGTCCCACACCACGCGGCAGCGGTGGGTACTGTAATTCAAATCCACGCGCACTACGCCCTTCATGCGCAACAACTGCTGCTCAATCAGCCACACACACGCGGCGCAGGTAATGCCGCCCAGCATCAACACCGCCTCGCGCTCATCCCCTGCGCCAACCTCGACAAAATCAGCCTGCACTTCGGGCAAATCATATAGCTTTAATTGCGACAACACTTCCGGCGGCGGCAATTCGGATTTTTCCGCATCTGCAGTACGCTGTTTATAATAATTACCCAAACCGGCATCAATAATACTCTGCGCCACCGCTTGGCAACCGGCGCAGCAAGTTTCGTGTTCTTCGTCTTCAAAACGAACCGTCAGATGCAGATGCTCCGGGACTTCAAGTCCGCAATGAAAGCAGTTTTTTTGGGGATGTGTGGAAGATGTCATAATGTGTTCGATTTATTTTTCAGACGGCCTGAAACAATCATCTCAGGGTGTTACATTTTAGCAAAAAGCGTTTTTCCGCCTCATTTCATTTACTTTTGAATTAATAGACTGTCGAATTTTATAAAAAATATGGAAAACAAAGTATTGACCGTTTATCATATGATGAACGGTAACATATAAATACCGTTTATCTTTAAAAACTTCCAATTATTTTAATGTAAAAATGGAACTTTTTTAAAAATCCCAATACATTTTTTATTGACCTCAATCCATTTACGCAGCATACTTTAGGCATTCCGCGAAGACGGAAATAAAAAACACACATTTACTTATAACACTAACTTATTGGGAAACCTCACCATGATTGATCGCCTTATGCCTATCTTTGCCGTTATCGGTATTTTGTCCAGCACCGTATACCTGAGCCTCGCCGCTTGGATGCTTTACGAAAGCGTGTTCAAAAAGAAAAGCCCTCTGTCGGCATAATCCTCGGATTTAAAATTTTACGGTAAGGCCGTCTGAACATTCAGACGGCCTTGTTTCATTCCATACTATCAATCATTTGGCTGTACGGCCAATTCAATCATCGCTTCGCGCAAACCATCCAAGCCCAAACTTTCGGCAACGGAAACATTCACGCCGACGGCATGCCCGGAGTTGTCGCGCAAAATACCTGCTTCACGCATACCCGACGGCAGCAAATCGATTTTGTTGTACACCACCAATTGCGGAATTTCATGCGCGCCGATTTCTTCCAAGACTTCGTTGACATCGTCCATCTGCCGTTCAAAATCGGGATTGGACGCATCAACGACGTGCAGCAGCACATCCGCCATCGCCGTCTCTTCCAAAGTAGCGGAAAACGCCGACACCAGCTTGTGCGGCAAATCGCGGACGAAGCCGACGGTATCGGTCAAAATCACGCTCGCCTCGTGCGACAGGAAAAGCCGACGCGCAGTGGTATCCAAAGTGGCGAACAACTGGTCTTTCGCCAATACGTCCGCTTTGGTCAAACGGTTGAACAGGCTGGATTTTCCGGCGTTGGTATAGCCGACAATGGCAAAGGTTTTCAGACGGCCGCTCATACGCGATTTGCGGCGCGTGGCGCGTTGTTTGCGGACATCGGCAAGCTGTTTTTTCAATGCCGTGATTTTTTGTCCGATTAAACGGCGGTCGGTTTCCAACTGGGTTTCGCCCGGCCCTTTCAAGCCGATACCGCCCTTCTGACTTTGCAAATGTCCATAACCGCGCACCAGCCGTCCGCTCAAATGGTTCAACTGAGCCAGCTCCACCTGCAACTTACCTTCCTGCGACTGGGCACGTTTGGCAAAAATCGCCAAAATCAAACCCACTCTGTCGAGTACGCGGCATTGAAGCTCTTTTTCCAGATTACGCTCTTGTGTCGGCGTGAGTTCGTGGTTGAACACAACCAGCCCGACATCATGCTGCTTGACCACTACTGCCAACTCTTCCACCTTGCCCGTACCGACAAACAAAGCCGGATGCGGTTTATCGCGGCGTGACGTTTCGATAGAAACCAAATCGCCGCCGGCCGCGCTCACCAATTCTGCCGCTTCGGTCAAGGCCGTCTGAAAGCCGCGCTCGCGCGTTTCGTTTGCGCCAGAATAGTCCGCCGTCAGCATCACGCCGACCAAGAGGACGCGTTCGGGCTGATCCAAAGATTTATCGACGGAAAACAGATTGCGCTTGCTCAAAAAATTTCCTTTCAGACGGCCTGACGGCTGGGTCAAAGTGCTAATTAACGGTTTTTCAAAATATCGGCAAAATATTCGGTCACTTCTGCCAAACGTCCACCCTGCGCGACATAAGGCTGCATTACGGCCACCAGCTGCTCCAACACTTCGCGCGTTTCGGTTTGCGCGTGTTCGCGGTAGAGCCACATATTTTGCATGGTTACCGTGGTCAATTCCTCGCGTACATTAAGCAAGAGCAAGTGGCGGCAAGACTCGTAGCCTTGGCGCAAATCACCGGCCGCATAGGCGGTAACCGACAATTCATAGTCGATGTCCAACTGATAAACATTGCTTTGGACAAAAAGAATATCGTCTGTTGGGAACGGAATGCGTTTCGCCATCAGGCCGATCGCATGGGAAATGCGGTATTTCCCTTCCTGACGCAGCATGGTTTGCGCAAGGTAGAGACACTCGGCACGGCGCGGATTGTAATCGTAGCCTGCCAACCAAGTCGCCAAGGCTTCATCGCGTTTGCCCATTAATTTGTAGCACTCGCCCAGCTGTTGGTAAGAAACCGTCACTTCCTCGATCCAACCGCCCAACTCGATGCGTTTTTTAAACCATTCGCTCGCGCGCTCGGGCATATCGGAATCCCAATAAGAACGTGCCGCATAAAAGGCGTAACGCGGTTTCAGGTCTTCATCTTCAGGGCTGTAAAACGCTTTTTCCAAAGAAACGGCGTCAAGCAGGTATTTGTTCGCCATATTGCTGCGTGCGCCGAAACGGCCGCTGAGGACCGTATAGTCGCCATGAAGCGTGGCTTCGCTGGTATCTTGTTTGTCGGTTTCGATAAACTCGTGCAACACGCCGCGCCAGTAGAATGTACCGTCATTGCGCAACAACAGCGGACGGTAATAAACCACGCTGCCCATGGCATTTCGCATGCGGAGGCGGTAGCGGTCGGCGGTCAGCTCGGGCAATTCCAATTTGCCTTCAAAGCGGTCGTCCGCATCAAAAATCAACACGTAATCAGTTTTGCCTTTTGCGTGTTTCAACGCCTGATTGCGGTTGTATGCAAAATTTTGCCAACCATCATGATGAATCTCGCCCGCGATGCCCTTTGCATCGAAAAAGCGGCGGATCACGCCGACGGTATCATCGGTCGAGCCGGTGTCGCTGATGACATAGTAGTCAAGTTTGATGTGGTCGGTGATGTTGGCCAGTGTTTCTTCGATGATTGCCGCTTCATTTTTGACAATCATATTCAAGCAGATGGTTTGGGACATTTTCAATAGCCGCATTGGTTTGGAAAGGTATTATTTTACTTTAGCATTTTGTTTTTTGCACACAAAATACTCAGGCCGTCTGAAGATTGCCTTTCAGACGGCCTGAAGTTTATTTTGCCTTATCTTTTTTCCTGACGACGTATCAGATACACCGCCAACAGTGCAAACAAAACCGTCGGCAATGCGCCCGCCAAAAACGGCGGCACGCCGTACAACTGGCTGGTAAAGCCGAAGAGCCGTCCGGCAAAGTGGAACAGCAAACCGAGGCAGATACCGCCGAAAAGTTTCAAGCCCATATTGCCGTGGCGCGTGGTTTGCGGGGTAAAGGCAAAGGCGACGAGCGCCATCACCCATGCGGCGACGGGGTAAACCAATTTGCGCCACCAGGCGATGGCGTAGACTTGGGTATTTTGGTTGTTTTTTTCCAGATGGTCGATGTAGGTGGTCAATTCGCCGACGGACATTTGGTCGGGCTTGACGAGCAATACATCCATCAGGTTGCGTTTGACGGAAATCGGCCAGTTTTCTTCGGAGGTAGTAGAAACCTCGACTTTATCTTCACCCAATATGCTGCGGCGGATATTTTTCAGCTGCCAGCTGCCGTCGGGATTCAAAACGGCTGATTCGGCTTCCGCCGCTTGGATCAGTTCATTTTTATCGTTGCGCTGCCAAATTTTGATGCCCAAAAGCGTATGGTCGGGCAACATTTCACGCACGTTGATAATGCTGTTTTTTTCTTTCAGCCAAAGGCCGGTATTGCCGGTACTGATTTTGCCGTTGATGGCCGCGGCTTTGATGTTTTCGGCTTTTTGGCTCAACGTGGGGGCGACCCATTCGCCGAGCGCAACGGTGGCAATGGCGAAAATCAAACCGAACTGCGACAGAATCAACAGCAGCTTTTTGGTGCTCATGCCGCTGGCTTTGATAACGGTCAGCTCGCTACCGGAAGCCAGTTGGCTGAGGGAAATCAGGCCGCCGATCAAAACGGCAAGCGGCATCAGTTCATATGCGCGCGCAGGCATCTGCATTAAAACATACTGCCCCAATTTTGCACCGTTATAGCTGCCTTTTCCAAGATCGCCGACTTCGTTGATGATTTCAAAAAAGCTGTACAAAGCGAGGAAGGCAAGGAGGGCGTAAACCGCCATAACCGCCATTTGACGGATGATGTAACGTGAAATCAGGTTCATTTTCCGCCTTTCAATGTCAAACTTTTGGCAACCGCCTGCCAGAAGGGTTGGCTGGGCATACTGCGCACGCGCAACAGGACGACGGCAATCACAAACATGATGATGTGCATAGGCAGCAGTCCGAGCCAGAAATGGATTTTGCCGTCTTCCACAGCATTGCGCAGGAAGGTCAGCCCGTTTTGGTAAACCAAAAATAGACCGATGGCAATCAGGATATTGTAGGTATGGCCGCTGCGCGGATTGAAATAGGAAAGCGGCACGGCAAGCAGGCACAACAGCAAAACGCTGACAGTCAAGGAAATACGCCACATCAACTCCGCTTGGTGTTGGGGATTGCTACTGCCAATCAGTTGGGCGGTCGGAATGGTACGACGGTGTGAAACAGGGTCGATGAGTTTGGGCGTGGTGCTGATAATCAGGCTGAGGTGTTGAAAAGAAACGCGGTTGTAATCGGCTTTGCCGGGCGTACCGCTGTAACGGTAGCCGTCACGCAATTCAAGCGTGCGTTTGTTGTCGGTCAGCGAAAAATTGCCCTCTTTGGCAAAAACGATGTTGTCGTTGCCGTTTTTGTCCTGCTCGCGCAGGAAGAGGTTTTTCATGATGCCGGATTCGGTATCGAAGGTTTCGACAAAATAAACCCTGCCGTTGCGCTTGCCCAAGTTATTGAACTCGCCGGCTTCCACCAAAGACAATTCCTGCTTCTGTTTCAAGATTTCGGCATATTCGCGGCTGCGCAACTCTGCCCACGGCATTACCCAAAGCTGCATGACGGCAATCAAAATGGCAAACGGCACGGCAAACTGCATGACCGGGCGTATCCATTGTTTCAATGCCAATCCGCAGGAAAGCCAAACCGACATCTCGCTGTCGCGCCAGTAGCGGGTCAATACGGTCAACGTACTGATAAATGCGGTCAACACCAGCAAAAGCGGGGTCATGCCGATTACCCAGAAGCCGACTAAGGCCAACACGGCATCGATGGCGACACGCCCGTCGGCTGCGCGGCCAAGCAGGTTGATGGCCTGCGTCGACACCAATACCGCCAAGAGGACGACAAAGATGCCGACGGCGGTAAAGGAAAGTTCTTTAATAAAGTTTCTTTGGTAAATCATAAGATTGAGCGTGGTATACGGTTTATGGGAAACCTATATTTATTAATAAGGCTTCAGACGGCATGACACAAATGGAGTACAATGATTTTCATCTGTTCGGACGGTTGGTCAACAGGCCGTCTGAACAACCGACAACCGTTCCAATCAGGAGAATAAACGTGAAATTTAGCACAAAAGCCGAAACTTTGCAGGCTCAACAGGCAGGTGCGCAATTATTTGTCTGCGCCGAAGCATCGCAACTGAGCAACCCGACTGCCCTCGCCCTCTTCGCTTCCTTTGAAGAAGGTCAAAATTTCGCCGACACCAAAATCCCGACGGACAACGGTTTGCAAGCCATTGCCGTCGCACGCCTCGCTAAAACCGACCGCGCCGCATTGAACAAAGCCGCAGCCGAAGCCGCCAAATGGGCGCAAAATCAAGAAACGGTCAATGTGGACGTTCATGCTTTCGATGAAGCGCAAGCAGCAGCCGTTGCCGAAGCGTTTGCGATAGCGTTCGGCAATGCCGCCTACCGTTTCGACCGCTACAAAAAAGAAGCCAAACCGGCCAAATTTGCAGAAGCCGTGTTCCACAGCGCACACGAAGCCGCCGTCAAAGAAGCCCTGCGTGTTGCCGAAGCGCAGGTTTACGGACAAAGCCTCTGCCGCGACTTGGGCAATGCCGCGCCTAACGAATGCACGCCTGAATTCCTCGCGCGTACAGCCAAAGCCGAAGCCGAAAAATTGGGCGCACACGCTAAAATCATTGAAAAAGACTACATCAAAGAAAACATGGGTTCATTCTGGTCTGTCGCCAAAGGCAGCGTCGAAGACCCATATTTGGTCGAACTGAGCTATTTCGGTGCAGCCGATAAAGAAGCCGCGCCTGTGGTATTGGTCGGCAAAGGCATTACCTTCGACACCGGCGGCATTTCCCTCAAACCCGGCCTGAACATGGACGAAATGAAGTTCGACATGTGCGGCGCGGCAACCGTCATTAGCACCTTCTGCGCCGCCGTCAAACTGCAACTGCCGATCAACCTCATCGCCGTCGTCGCCACTTGTGAAAACATGCCTTCCGGCGCGGCCAACAAACCGGGCGATGTCGTAAAAAGCATGAAAGGCTTGACCATCGAAGTGTTGAACACCGATGCCGAAGGCCGTCTGATTTTGTGTGACGCGCTCACTTACGCCGAACAATTCAAACCTAAAGCCGTTATCGACGTCGCCACCCTGACCGGCGCGTGCATCATCGCCTTGGGTCATGACGTCAGCGGCGTGATGGGCAACAACCAAGATTTGGTCGACAGTCTGCTGGCCGCTTCCCACAACGTGGACGACAAAGCATGGCAACTGCCGCTCTTTGAAACCTACAAAGACCAACTCAAATCCAACTTTGCCGACATCCCCAACATCGGCACGCCGGGTGCAGGCACGATTACCGCCGCAACATTCTTGTCTTACTTTACCGAAGACTATCCATGGGCACACCTCGACATCGCAGGTACCGCATGGAAATCCGGCGGTGAAAAAGGCGCGACCGGGCGCCCTGTTCCTTTATTGTTGAACTATCTGCGCAATGTGAAATAAATCTTGGGGGAAGCCTGCGGGGTTAATCGTTTCAACCCCGCAGGCCGTCTGAAAACGGAATCCGCATTATCTGACTCAACCTGACAAACGGAGAACCACCATGAAACCACTATTTGCCGCATTATCTGCCGCCCTTCTGCTCGGCACATCCATAAATGCTCAAGCTGCCGAACAAACCACCCCCACCGACCGCAGCATCCAAGTGTACAAAAAAGCCGACTTAGCAGAATGGAACCGCGAAAACGCAGCCGGAGGTCAAGGCCCGCTGCTCGGCAGCTTTGCCTTCACGCGCCATCAAACCGCCGACCAAGACGCATTCAAAGAAATCGGCTGGCTCACATTACCGCCGGGCGCTTCCATCGGCCAACACAAACATACCGGCAATGAAGACGTTTACATCATCGTATCCGGCAAAGGCATGTTTACCGATAGCGAAGGCAAACAAATCGAAGTCGGCGCCGGCGACATTACCATCGCCCGCCCCGGTCAGTCCCATGCACTCAAAAATATCGGCAAAAAGCCGTTGGTATTCTTGGATCTGATTGCCGAGACCGCTGGCGCTAAAGCCGCCGAAACCAAGTAATGCTTTCAATGAAAGCAAACCATCTGCCATGACTTTCTGCCTTACCCAAACCCGGCAGCAGAGAGATTGTTCCGTTTTTATTTAAACCCACATACAAGCTAAAGGCCGTCTGAAAACCACGCTTCGTTTTCAGACGGCCTTTTTTTCTCAAAAGTCTTATCATATAAATAATGAAATGTTATATAATAACAGCCTTTCAAAATATGATGAGAAACTAAAATGACACAAACCACACTCAAACCCATTGTTTTATCTATTCTTTTAATCAGCGCCCCGATTCTCTCCCAAGCGCATGAAACCGAGCAGTCGGTTGACTTGGAAGAGGTTACCGTCGTCGGCAAAAGCCGTCCGCGCGCCACGTCGGGGCTGTTGCACACTTCGACCGCCTCCGACAAAATCATCTCCGGCGATACCTTGCGCCAAAAAGCCGTCAACCTAGGCGATGCTTTGGACGGCGTACCGGGCATTCATGCCTCGCAATACGGCGGCGGCGCGTCCGCTCCCGTTATTCGCGGTCAAACAGGCAGACGGATTAAAGTGTTGAACCATCACGGCGAAACCGGCGACATGGCGGACTTCTCGCCCGACCATGCCTTGATGGTGGACAGCGCCTTGTCGCAACAGGTCGAAATCCTGCGCGGCCCGGTTACGCTCTTATACAGCTCGGGCAATGTAGCCGGCTTGGTCGATGTTGCCGATGGAAAAATCCCCGAAAAAATGCCTGAAAACGACGTATCGGGTGAAGCCGGATTGCGTTTGAGCAGCGGCAATTTGGAAAAACTGACATCCGTAGGCATCAATATCGGCTTGGGTAACAACTTTGTGCTGCATACCGAAGGCTTGTACCGCAAATCGGGCGATTACGCCGTACCGCGCTATCAAAAAGAAGAAGGCCGTCTGAAACGACTGCCCAACAGCCATGCCGATTCAAAAACAGGCAGCATCGGCCTGTCTTGGGTTGGGGATAAAGGTTTCATCGGCGTAGCGTACAGCGACCGTCGCGACCGCTACGGCCTGCCTGCCCACAGCCATCTCTACGACGACTGCCACGCCGACATCATCTGGCAAAAGAGCTTGATCAACAAACGCTATTTGCAGCTTTATCCGCACTTGTTGACCGAAGAAGACGTTGATTACGACAATCCGGGCTTGAGCTGCGGCTTTCACGACGACGATAATGCACACGCCCATGCCCACAACGGCAAACCTTGGATAAACCTGCGCAACAAACGCTACGAACTCCGCGCCGAATGGAGGCAGCCATTCCCCGGTTTTGAAGCCCTGCGCGTACACCTGAACCGCAACGACTACCACCACGACGAAAAAGCAGGCGATGCAGTAGAAAACTTCTTCAACAACAAAACACACAACGCCCGTATCGAGTTGCGCCACCAACCCATAGGCCGTCTGAAAGGCAGCTGGGGCGTGCAATATTTGGGACAAAAATCCAGCGCGCTTTCCGCCATCCCCGAGACCGTCCAACAACCGATGTTGATTGGCAACAATGTGCGCCATTACAGCTTTTTCGGTGTAGAACAGGCAAACTGGGACAACTTCACGCTTGAAGGCGGCGTACGCGTGGAAAAACAAAAAGCCTCCATCCAGTACGACAAAGCATTGATTGATCGGGAAAACTACTACAACCAACCCCTGCCCGACCTCGGCGCACACCGCCAAACCGCCCGCTCGTTCGCACTTTCAGGCAACTGGTATTTCACGCCACACCACAAACTCAGCCTGACCGCCTCTCATCAGGAACGCCTACCGTCAACGCAAGAACTGTACGCACACGGCAAACACGTCGCCACCAACACCTTTGAAGTCGGCAACAAACACCTCAACAAAGAGCGTTCCAACAACATCGAACTCGCGCTGGGCTACGAAGGCGACCGCTGGCAATACAATCTGGCACTCTACCGCAACCGTTTCGGCAACTACATTTACGCCCAAACCTTAAACGACGGACGCGGTCCCAAATCCATCGAAGACGACAGCGAAATGAAGCTCGTGCGCTACAACCAATCCGGCGCCGACTTCTACGGCGCAGAAGGCGAAATCTACTTCAAACCGACACCGCGCTACCGCATCGGCGTTTCCGGCGACTATGTACGAGGCCGTCTGAAAAACCTGCCTTCCTTGCCCGGTAGGGAAGATGCTTACGGTAACCGTCCTTTCATCGCACAGGACGACCAAAACGCGCCTCGCGTTCCAGCTGCGCGCCTCGGCTTCCACCTGAAAGCCTCGCTGACCAACCGTATCGATGCCAATTTGGACTACTACCGCGTGTTCGCCCAAAACAAACTCGCCCGCTACGAAACGCGTACGCCCGGACACCATATGCTCAACCTCGGCGCAAACTACCGCCGCAATACGCGCTATGGCGAGTGGAATTGGTACGTCAAAGCCGACAACCTGCTCAACCAATCCGTTTACGCCCACAGCAGCTTCCTCTCTGATACGCCGCAAATGGGGCGCAGCTTTACCGGCGGCGTGAACGTGAAGTTTTAAAATCGGACAGGCAAACAAAAAAGGTTTTCAGACGGCCGTCTGAAAACCTTTTTCTTGTTTTAACCAATCATTTAAAACTGACTATTAATCTTTCAATACATCTTGCACAGCCGCTTGAATTTTAGCCGCCGCCGCTTCGATTTGCTGCTGTTCGGTAGATTGGTTTGCCACTGTCTCAACCGGAGCAGCTTGTGAAGCCGGAGTAGCTTGTGAAACTGGCGCGGCTTGTGGAGCTGCGGCTTTAGGCTCAGATTCAGTTTGCGGCGCAGTCAGCGGCAAACGCGCCAATACAGTGCTGACGCCGGTAACTTTATCACCAATCGCCACTTGCGCCTGCGCATCGACAGGCAGATACATATCCACGCGCGAACCAAAGCGGATAAAGCCATAGCGTTCGCCGCGAGACAGTTTCGCGCCTGCTTGGGTGTAGCACAAAATACGGCGCGCCACCAAACCGGCCACTTGAACAAAAGTAATTTCACGACCAGAAGCCGTAGTCGCCAACACCGCATTACGTTCGTTTTCCGTGCTGGCCTTGTCCAAATCCGCATTCACGAATTTGCCTTTGTTATAGACCACTTTCGTTACCGTACAATCGGCAGGCGATTTTTGCGAATGCACGTTGAACACGTTCATAAAAATACTGATTTTCAAAGCATCGACATCACGATACGGATCGCGTGCGCGCTCGACCACCACGATACGGCCGTCAACCGGACTCAACACCGCCTCAGGATTTTGCGGAATTTCACGCGCAGGGTCGCGGAAAAACTGCAGTGCAAATACGGTAAACACCCAAAACGGCAAAGACCACCAGCCGCCGCACATCGACACCAGCAGGCTCAAAGCCAAACCGCCGCCGATAATCGGCCAGCCCTCACGGGCGATAATCGGGTGGGGATACAAACGGTTCATCACTTATCCTTCATTTAATAATTTCAAAATTGCCGCCATTATATCTGAAACTCCAAACATTGAGGCCGTCTGAAATGTTCAGACGGCCGGTGTCTTTTGTAAAAAATACTCAACATAGATAAAGTTTCAGTTTCGGCAACACAATGACGCAGCGTCCTCAACAAGCGACTCACATGAGCTAACAACTCGCCGCAAATATCATTTTGACCAAACCTCCGCCCTCGATTATCTCGACAAACCCAGTATGACCGCCAACACTAGCCAGATCCAATGCCGACGGCGCGATGTAGAAAACAAAGAGCGTTGAGACAGCAAACGCGTTTGGCTCAACTGATACGCCACATCTGCGAGCTTAATCAACTGATTGCCCTGTCGTGTTTTGCTTTCTTCCGCTTTACGCAGTTTCAAATTTTCCGCTTCAATCCGCAGCCGCACCAGCTTGGCTTCCAAAAGCAGCAGCTCGCGCGCTTCTTCATACTCCTGTTGCTTCATCGTCCGCATCCTTATCTATCTCACCACGCAAATACGCAATATCCGACCGAATATCCTGCAAGGTTTCAGCCACGCGACTGCCCTGCTCCCGATAATCTGCCGATACTTTGCGGAACAATACGGCAATAATCAGCAGGCTCACGAAGAAAATGCCGAAAAATACCCACAAAGCGGCCACATCCGTCAGCACGCGGTTCAAGCCGAACAGCAAACCGACCAAGCCCACCATCAACAGCGCGCCGGACAATACCAGCCAAATCGCCAATCGGAACACATTCTCCGCCTGACGCGTCAAATCCAAGCTCAATACCTGCAAACGCAGCAGCAGCAAATCCGCGCCCTGATTCAACAAAGCCTTGCCATGTTCAAAACGTTGGCGAATTCCCATCTTAACTATCCTTTTTTTCAGGAAAACATAAGGCAGAGGCCGTCTGCACGGCGCAATGAAATCCATGATTTCATGTGCACGCCTGTTCAGACGGCCTTAACATATTCGCATTAACGGCGGTTCAACAACACACCGACAACCAAACCGGCCAATGCGGCAAAACCCATCGCATAGTATGGTTTTTCATGCACCACTTCATCAGCGTGTTTGGCACCGCGTTTCAAGCGCGCACCAGCATCTGATTCTAATTCGGAAAAAAGCTCTTTGCCTTCTTTCAAACGCTCCTGAGCCGCTTCTTCAAACTGCTCGTATTTTTCACGCGCACGCTCGGCATGATGGCGCAGACGCTCGCCGGCTTCTTCTTCAAAACGGCTCAAACGCTCTTTGGCCACAGCCAATTTTTCCTCCAATTTGGCTCGGGCTTTGCTGCCCTCTTCCGAACCGGCTTCAACACCATTGCGGTACAACTCTTCCACATCATCCATCACTTCTCGGATGTCTTTCAGCAAAGCCTCGCGACGTGCTTCAAAATCGTGTTTTTTCATGCTTTTCTCCTTGATATAGGTTGATATGGTTACAGACTATTTATCTGTTAATAAATTATAACCGTTTATTTCCAAATAAACGTTAATTTAAATTAAATTAAGTGCTTATTCTGAAAACAAGCAAATAAAATTTAAAAAAGGCCGTCTGAAAACTTCAGACGGCCTTTTCAATTCAGCTTAAAGACTTAAGTCTTATGCCAAACCTTTTGCTTTCAACACTTCCAGCATAGTAGTACCCAACTCGGCAGGACTGCGGGTGTAAGCGATACCGGCTTTTTCGAAAGCGGCGAATTTTTCTTCGGCAGTACCTTTACCGCCGGAAATAATCGCACCAGCGTGGCCCATACGTTTGCCTTTAGGAGCGGTAACACCAGCAATGTAACCTACAACAGGTTTGGTTACGTTGGATTGGATGTATTCGGCTGCTTCTTCTTCCGCAGTACCGCCGATTTCACCGATCATGATGATGGCGTCGGTATCTGGGTCTTCTTGGAAGAGTTTCAGTGCGTCGATTTGGTTCATGCCAGGAATCGGGTCACCGCCGATACCGATACAGGTTGATTGACCCAAGCCGAGTTTGGTGGTTTGTGCCACAGCTTCGTAAGTCAATGTACCGGAACGGGAAATAATACCGATGCGACCTGGAGTGTGGATGTGGCCCGGCATAATACCGATTTTGCACTCACCCGGAGTAATCACGCCCGGGCAGTTAGGGCCGACCAAGCGGGTACCGTTGCCGTTGGTTTCCAAGTAACGTTTGGCTTTGAGCATGTCCAAAGTAGGCACGCCTTCGGTAATCACAACGACCAAGCCTACGCCTGAATCAACGGCTTCAACGATAGAATCCAAAACAAACGGAGCTGGAACGTAAATTACAGATGCGTCAGCGCCGGTTTCTTTAACGGCTTCTTTCATGGTGTTGAATACAGGCAGGTCCAGATGGGTTTGACCGCCTTTGCCTGGGGTAACGCCGCCGACAACTTTAGTGCCGTAAGCCAGAGCTTGTTCGGAGTGGAAAGTACCGTTTTTACCGGTGAAACCTTGAACCAATACTTTGGTGTCTTTATTAATCAATACGCTCATTCTTTTCTCCTTAGGCGTTTACGGCTGCAACAATTTTTTCGGCTGCGTCATTCAGGCCGTCTGCAGAAGTCAGTTTCAGACCTGATTCGTTCAGGATTTTCGCGCCGAGTTCGGCGTTGTTACCTTCCAAACGAACAACGACAGGAACGTTGACGTTGATTTCTTTAACGGCTGCCACGATGGCTTCCGCAATCATGTCGCAACGTACGATACCGCCGAAGATGTTGATCAATACGCCTTTAACGGATTTGTCTTCCAAAATCAGTTTGAACGCTTCAACCACGCGGTCTTTGGTTGCGCCGCCACCAACGTCCAAGAAGTTGGCAGGTTGGCCACCTTTCAGTTTGATGATGTCCATAGTAGCCATCGCCAAACCTGCACCATTAACCATACAGCCGATGTTGCCTTCCAGGGCAACATAGTTCAGGTCGAATTCGGAAGCTTTCAGCTCACGTTCGTTTTCTTGAGATTTGTCGCGCAAAGCGGCAATTTTCGGCAGGCGGTAGAGCGCGTTGCTGTCGATACCGATTTTGCCATCTACGCAAGCCAGCGCGCCGTTTTCGCGAACTGCCAATGGGTTTACTTCAAACAGGGCGAAGTCGTTTTCGATAAACGCTTTGTACGCGCCGGTCATCAGTTTGACGAACTCGTTGATTTGTTTGTCTTTCAAGCCCAGTTGGAAGGCAACTTCGCGAGCTTGGCAAGGTTGCAGGCCAACCAGCGGATCAACGGTTACTTTGAAGATTTTTTCTGGAGTTTCGGCAGCAACTTTTTCGATTTCCACGCCACCTTCGGTAGAAGCCATGAATGTAACGCGGCGGGTAGAACGGTCAACCACTGCGCCCAAGTACAGCTCAGTTTGAACCGGATACATATCTTCGCAAACCAAAACGCTGTTGACAGGTTGGCCGTTGGCATCGGTTTGGTAAGTTACCAAGTTGGTGCCAATCAGGCTTTCAGCCACTTCTTTAGCTTCTTCGCGGCTTTTAACGACTTTTACGCCGCCCGCTTTACCGCGGCCGCCGGCGTGTACTTGTGCTTTGACAACAGCGAATTTGCCGCCCAATTTGTCGTAAGCTGCAGCGGCTTCTTCGCCGTTGTGTGCCAAAATACCGCCTTGTACGGGCAAACCGTAGCTAGCCAGCAGTTCTTTAGCCTGATACTCGTGTAAATTCATGGATTTCTCCTTAAGGTGAGTGGGTTTTAGGAATCGCCCTGCGGCCAATCCCATATTTTCAGACGGCCCTACTATTTACTGAAGGGCAACCACATCCGCGCCAGCAGATACATGGCTGCACCGCCTCCCCCGAGAATAAAAAAGACGATGCCTTTTTTACGCGAATTCGGGCAGAGCAGATAAACGGCAAGGCTGAAACTGATAAACAACAATGCCACGCGCCAAACCAATTCTTTATCTTTGAAACGGTTGAGCGTATAAGTTTCGGTCATCATCACATACATCTGCCACAATGCGGCCATACACATGCTGATGATGCCCATCGGTATAAAGAAAATACCGACTATTTCTTTGTTCATAATGAATGTAAATGCTGTGTGTTTGTCTGACGGAATTATAAATCAGAAAACGAAGCTCTCGAAACATTCAATTTGTCGAAGGCCTTAAGGCCGTCTGAAAAATTTCAGACGGCCTTAATGTCTATCAACCGTGCAAAGCGCGTTTGTCGGCCGCCAATGCAGCTTCGTGAACCACTTCGGACAAGGTTGGGTGGGCATGGATAATGCGGGCGATGTCTTCGCTGCTGGCGAAGAATTCGAGCGCAGTCACGCCTTCGGCAACCAATTCGCTGACAACCGGGCCGATCATGTGTACGCCCAAGATACGGTCGGTTTTGGCATCTGCCAACACTTTAACCGTACCTTTGGCTTTGCCCATTGCCAATGCGCGACCGTTTGCACCGAAACCTGAAGTACCTTTTTTGTACTCTACGCCTTCGGCTTTGAGCTGCTCTTCGGTTTTACCCACCCAAGCGATTTCAGGGTCGGTGTAAATAACAAACGGTACGTTGTTGAAGTCGATATGCGGTTTTTGACCGGCAATGCGCTCGGCAACGGCAACGCCTTCGTCCATGGCTTTGTGTGCCAACATCGGGCCGCGAACCACGTCGCCGATTGCCCATACGTTAGGCAGGTTGGTACGGCATTCGCCATCTACCTTGATAAAGCCGCGCTCGTCTTTTTCCAAGCCTACGGCTTCGGCGTTCAGGCCTTTGGTGTTTGGAATACGGCCAATAGCAACGATCAGTTTGTCGAATACTTCGGTTTTGGCTTCACCGGCAGCTGTTTCGTAAGCAACGGAAACGCCTTTGCCTTCAGATTTGATGTCGCCGATTTTCACGCCCAATTCAATGCTCAAGCCTTGCTCTTTAGTGAAGTATTTGAAGGCTTCTTTGGCGATTTGTTGGTCGGCAGCAGCCAGGAAGGTCGGCGCAGCTTCAAGAATGGTAACTTCTGCACCCACGCGGTTCCATACGGAACCCATTTCCAGACCAATCACGCCGGAACCGATCACGCCGAGTTTGGCAGGCACTTCGGTCAGGTTCAATGCGCCTTCGTTGTCCAAAACGTTCACGTTGTCGATAGCGACTTGTGGCAGCGGACGCGGTACGGAACCGGTTGCTACGATGACGTGTTTGGCTTCGATAACGGTTTTCTCGCCTTTGTTATCGACTTCGATTTGGTAAGCATCGCCATTTTTACCGGCAAAGGAAGCAGTACCGAACAGGCTGGTTACTTTGTTTTTTTGGAACAGGAATTTCACGCCGCCGGTCAGCTTGGTTACGATGGCATCTTTGCGCTCAATCATTTTGGCCGCGTCGAATTTTACGTCGCCGACAGTGATACCGTGTTCGGCAAACTCGTGTTGCGCAGCGTGGAAATGTTCGCTGGATTGCAACAGGGCTTTGGAAGGGATACAGCCCACGTTCAAGCAAGTACCGCCCAATGCAGGGGCATTGCCTGCTTTGTTAACGCCTGCATCGACGCAAGCGGTTTTAAAACCCAGTTGCGCGGCACGGATGGCGGCAACGTATCCGCCCGGGCCTGCACCAATCACTACTACATCATATTGAGACATCGTGTCATCCTTTGCTTTTGCAGTATCTCAAAATAAAAACGATACTTTTTGTTTCTTTTTTATTTTGAATGACTGCGTTTTGATGGTTTTAAGAAAAGGCCGTCTGAAAGTCCATATCTGCCGATTCATTCGAATCAAATGTTTCAGACGGCCTCAATCGTTTGTTGAGCCTATTGTAGCACGATACTACATTACGCTACATCTAAATAAAAATTCAGACGGCCTTTTCATTAACAAATAAAAGGCCGTCTGAAACGATTACAGATCCAACAACAGGCGAGCTGGGTCTTCCAACGCGTCTTTAATGGCTACCAAGGTCAATACAGCTTCGCGGCCGTCGATGATACGGTGGTCGTAAGACAGGGCCAGATACATCATCGGACGGACAACAACTTGACCGTTTTCAACCACGGCGCGCTCTTTAGTGGCGTGCATACCCAAAATCGCAGATTGAGGTGGGTTGATGATCGGGGTAGACATCATAGAACCGAAGGTACCGCCGTTGGTAATACTGAATGTACCGCCGGTCAAATCTTCGATAGCGATTTTGCCGTCTTTGGCTTTTTTCGCGTAATCAACAATTGCTTGTTCGATGTCAGCAATGCTCATTTGGTCTGCATCGCGCAGAATTGGTACAACCAGACCGCGTGGGCTGCCAATTGCGATACCGATGTCGAAGTAGCCGTGGTACACGATGTCTTTGCCGTCAACAGAAGCATTCACAACCGGGTATTTTTTCAGGGCGGCAACAGCGGCTTTAACGAAGAAGGACATAAAGCCCAGTTTCACGCCGTGTTCTTTCTCGAATTTATCTTTGTACTTCGCACGCAAGTCCATGATTGGTTTCATGTTGACTTCGTTGAATGTAGTCAGAATGGCGTTTTCTTGTTGAGAAGCCAGGAGGCGTTCGGCAACACGGGCACGCAGGCGGCTCATCGGTACGCGTTCTTCAGGACGTGCGCCTACAGGAAGTGCAACAGCAGGAGCAGCGGCTGCGGCAGGTTTGGCAGCAGCATTTTGTACGTCTTCTTTCAATACGCGACCGTCACGGCCGGAACCTTGCAATGCGTTCACATCAACACCGGTCTCGGCAGCCAGTTTGGCGGCGGCAGGCATAGCGGCGTTGTTTTGTGCAGCAGCAGGAGCGGCGGCTGGGGCTGCTTCGGCAGGCGCAGCGGCTGGAGCTTCGGCGGTGGCAGTAGCAGCTGTATCGATGCGTGCCAAAACTTGATCAGCAACAACGGTTTCACCGTCTTGCGCTACGATTTCAACCAATACGCCGGCTTGTGGAGAAGGTACTTCCAAAACCACTTTGTCAGTTTCGATATCGATCAGGATTTCGTCACGGGCAACTGCTTCGCCAACTTTTTTCTTCCATTCCAAGAGCGTGCCTTCAGATACGCTTTCAGACAGCATAGGTACTTTTACATCAATAATCATTTTGTGTCTCCAATGGCCCTTTCAGACGGCCTGTTGTGTGTTTTTAATTCTGCATATGGGCATTCCGCCTGAGCAGCCTCAGACGGAATGCCACTTGGTTTACAACGCCAAAGCGTCTTCAACCAATTGTTTCAATTGAGCAATGTGTTTGCTTGAGTAGCCCACTGCAGGCGATGCGCTGCTTGGACGACCGGCATAAGACAGTTTTTGCTCTTCGCTGATAACGTCCTCGATGCGGTGGCGGATTTGGTAGAACGCGCCTTGGTTTTTCGGCTCTTCTTGTGCCCAAACCACAGATTTTGCGTTCGGATATTTCGCCAGTTCAGCTTTAACCTCGTCGTATGGGAACGGATACAGCTGCTCAACGCGGACGATAGCAACATCATCTTCCAGTTTACGCTCAGCACGACCAGCTTCCAAGTCATAGTAAACCTGACCGGCACACAATACCACGCGTTTCACGCTGTCGTTGCTTGCGCGTTCAGCAGTATCGCCGATAACCGGACGGAAAGTCGAACCTTCGGTGAAGTTTTCCAGCGGGCTCATTGCACCTTTGAAGCGCAACAGGCGTTTGGACATGAAAATCACCAGCGGTTTGCGGTATGAACCCAAGACTTGACGTTGCAAGATGTGGAACATTTGCGACGCTTCAGACGGCATGATGACTTGCATATTGTTCTCGGAACACAGTTGCAACCAACGTTCTACGCGTGCAGAAGAGTGCTCAGGGCCTTGACCGTCGTAGCCGTGCGGCAGGATGGTGGTCAGACCGCACAAACGACCCCACTTGGTTTCGCCTGAAGACAGGAATTGGTCAATAGTCACTTGTGCGCCGTTGGCGAAGTCACCGAATTGAGCTTCCCAAATGGTCAGCTTGTCAGGAGCGGAGCAGGCAAAGCCGTACTCGAACGCCATCACGGCTTCTTCGTTCAAAATGGAGTCGATAACCAGGAACTCACCCATGCCTTCGCCCATATGACGCAGAGGAACATAAGTACCGTCGTCCCATTTTTCACGGTTTTGATCGTGCAATACTGCATGGCGATGTGAGAATGTACCGCGACCGGAGTCCTCACCGGAAATACGTACGCCATGACCTTTAGTCAGCAGGCTTGCGTATGCCAAGGTTTCGGCCATACCCCAATCGATGGCTTGTTTGCCGGATGCCATGGCTTTACGCGCTTCAATCACACGTTTCGCAGTCGGATGCAGGGCAAAGCCTTCCGGTACAGCGGTAAACTTCTCGGTAAGACGCTCAATATCTGCGGCAGGCAAACCGGTTTCGATGTGTTCGCGCCAATCTTTGCCTTGGTATTTGCTCCAGTCGATTTGTGTGCGTTGAAAGTTGCTCAAAGTTGTTTGTTCAACATGTTCGCCTTTGTCCAAAGCATCACGGTAGGCTTGGATGTAACCGTCAGCTTCAGCTTGAGTTACCACGCCTTCGGCAATCAGTTGCTCGGTGTACAAAGCACGCGCACCTGGGTGTTGTGATACTTTTTTGTACATCATCGGTTGGGTTAAGGTCGGATCATCGCCCTCGTTGTGGCCCCATTTACGGTAGCAAACAACGTCGACCACGATGTCTTTATGGAATTTTTTGCGGTAATCCAAGGCAGCTTGGATGGCAAAGCAAACGCGTTCAGGATCATCGCCGTTAACATGGATAACCGGAGCGGAAACCATTTTCGCGATATCGGTACAATGTACGGTAGAACGGGTATCGCGGGTATCGGAAGTCGTAAAGCCGATTTGGTTGTTGATCACGATGTGAACAGTACCACCGGTGGTATAACCGCGTGTTTTAGACAGGTTGAATGTTGCTTGGTTAACACCCAAACCAATAAATGCGGAGTCACCGTGAATCAATACCGGCAAGACTTTATCGCGGCCGTTTTCGCCCAAACGTTTTTGTTTGGCGCGTGCAGAACCTTCCACTACCGGGTTAACAATTTCCAAGTGTGACGGGTTAAATGCCAAAGAAACGTGCATCGGGCCGTGTGGCGTAGCGATGTCGGAGCTGAAGCCCATGTGGTATTTCACGTCGCCGCTAGGCAATTTGATTTCGGCACGGCCTTCAAACTCAGCGAACAAATCGCTGGGTTTTTTACCCAGAATGTTCACCAAAACATTCAGACGGCCACGGTGTGCCATACCGATGATGACTTCTTCCACACCGTCTTTACCGGCATTTTGAATCAGGTAGTTCAAACCGGCAATCGCGCTTTCGCCGCCTTCTACACCAAAGCGTTTTTGACCGACATATTTGGTATGCAAGTAGCGTTCCAGAGTTTCGGCAGCAGTCATTTCTTTCAAGATACGGCGTTTCTGTTCAACGTTGTAGCTTGGCGTAGACAGTACGCTTTCAAAATAATTGCGAACCCAGCGACGCTCTTCGGTATTTGGAATGTAGATGTACTCTACCGCGATATGGCCGCAGTAGGTTTGTTTGAGGTTGCTGATGATTTGGGACAGAGGCAGTTTGCTCTGACCGGAAAAATCGCCCTCGCCCATATTGAACTGAAGCGCCATATCGGCATCTGACAGACCGTGGAATTTAGGATCGAGCGCTTCGATATTTTGAGGAGGAATACGTTTGAGCGGATCAAGTTGGGCTGCGCCCACGCCTTGGATACGATAGGCAGAAATCAGTCGCAAAACGCTGACTTGCTTTTTCATCATTGCCTCATCTACACCGCCTGCGACGGCTGCGGCAATTTTCTTTTTAGCCAAAGTGGCAAATGATTCACGAATCGGTGTATGGGCAACATCGACAGCGACTGCGCCCGGCTGCTTACTCAAATCGGTAAAGTACTGTTTCCATTTTTCATCGACAGATTCCGGATTATCCAGAAACTTTTCATACAACTCCTCGATGTATGGCGCATTAGAACCAAACAGATAAGAGAAATTGAGTTTTTCGTCCATCATGGCGTGAGCTCTTTTCTTTAAAATATAAACAAAGGGTAGAATCCCGTGTTCTCCGAACGGAATTCAGGCCGTCTGAAATGACACTTTATTCTACCCTATTTCAAATCAAATTACCTGCTATCAACTTAATTAATTACGACCAACCTCATTGAAAACGGCAATTCGATTTTTTCAAACGACTTTTCAACAATATATTAATGTATTGTCTATTAGCGTTTATCTACCGGAACGTAATCGCGACGCTCTGCACCGGTATACAGTTGACGTGGGCGGCCGATTTTCAGTGCCGGATCGCTAATCATTTCATGCCAATGAGAAATCCAACCTACACTGCGCGACAATGCGAAGATAACGGTAAACATTTCAGTTGGAATGCCCAATGCGGACAAGACGATACCGGAGTAGAAATCGACGTTTGGATACAGCTTGCGTTCAACAAAGAACGGATCTTTCAGTGCAATTTGTTCCAATTCCATCGCCAGCTTAAATTTAGGACTGTCTTCCAAGCCCAATTCTTTCAAGACTTCATAACAGGTTTCGCGCATGATGTTGGCTCGTGGATCCATATTGCGGTATACGCGGTGACCAAAGCCCATCAGACGGTATTTGCGTTGTTTCACACCTTCCATGTATGCGGCAACATTAGATACATCGCCGATTTCGTCCAGCATTTTCAACACAGCTTCGTTTGCACCGCCGTGTGAAGCACCCCACAGACAGGCGATACCGGCAGCGATACAGGCAAATGGGTTTGCACCTGAAGAACCTGCCAAGCGTACAGTCGAAGTAGAAGCGTTTTGCTCGTGGTCGGCATGCAAAATAAAGATGCGGTCGAGCGCGCGAGCCAATATTGGATTAGGTTTGTATTCTTCACATGGTGTCGCAAACATCATGTGTAAGAAGTTTTCAGCATAGGAAAGGTTATTTTTTGGATAATTGAACGGCAGACCGTTGGAATAACGGTAACACATTGCCGCAATTGTCGGGATTTTGGAGATCAAGCGGTAAATCGCAATTTTGCGGTGTTCCGGATTGGCAATATCCAAGCTGTCTTGGTAGAAAGCAGACAAAGCGCCAACCACACCAACCATCATCGCCATCGGGTGCGCATCGCGACGGAAACCGCGGAAGAACCAAGTCAACTGCTCATGCAGCATAGTATGGCGGCTGACTGTGGCATCAAATTCTTTTTTCTGTTCAGGGGTTGGCAGTTCGCCGTAAATCAACAGATAGCAAACTTCCAAATAATCGGATTTTTCGGCCAGCTGCTCGATAGGATAACCACGGTAATACAACAGACCTTCATCGCCATCAATATAAGTGATTTTGGATTCGCAACTTGCAGTCGACACGAATCCTGGGTCGAAGGAAAACAGACCTGTATTTTTTGTCAACGCACGGATATCAACCACATCATGGCCGATACTTGCTTCCAATACTGGCAGTTCCAAGGTCTCTTGATTTGGGGTGGTGAGCTTGACTGATTTAGACATTCTTAAACTCCTTTGTAAGTTGGGGCTTTCGTTGCCGCCCAAGCGGCACGGTCCTTTTTTTCAGACGGCCTCAGTATGGAAAGAGCTTGTTCGGATTGGTATCGCAAACAAGCTCTATAATACGTCATGCCTGTCTGATTTTTTCAAGCATGGGAATCAGGTGTTTCTTGTCCGTCGCCGAATGTCCGTTAATCAAGGCAAGCAACTCTTGGTCTTGAAACTCGAGGATTTCGGAAAATTCGGACAACTCCTGATCACTCAGGTGCTCGAATTCTTTTTCCATAAACCTGCCGAAGATTAAGTCTAATTCCAACAATCCCCGGCGGGTTTGAAAACGGATTTTCCGTTTGGCAATATCGTCAAAAACCATCATTTCTTAAACGGCTCGTTTCAACATAATCTCTTTAATCTTACCGATGGCTCGGGTCGGATTCAAGTGTTTAGGACATACGTCTACGCAGTTCATAATGGTGTGGCAACGGAACAAACGGTATGGGTCGTTCAGATTATCCAAACGCTCATTAGTGATGGTATCACGGCTATCCGCAATGAAACGGTAAGCATTCAACAAGCCGGACGGGCCAACGAATTTATCAGGGTTCCACCAGAATGACGGGCAGGCAGTCGAACAGCAGGCGCACAAAATACATTCGTACAAACCGTCCAACTCTTTACGCTCTTCCTGAGTTTGCAGACGCTCTTTGTCCGCATCGATAGGGTTATCGTTGACAACGTAAGGTTTGATGGAGTGATATTGTTTGAAGAATTGGGTCATATCTACAATCAGGTCGCGGATAACAGGCAGACCTGGCAGAGGACGGATTTTAACCGGCTGTTTCAGGCCGCGCAGATCGGTCAGACATGCCAAGCCGTTTTTGCCGTTGATGTTCATACCGTCAGAACCGCAAATACCTTCGCGGCAAGAACGGCGGAAAGACAATGTATCGTCTTGTGCTTTCAGGCGCACTAAAGCGTCCAAAAGTTTAACGTCGGTTGGTTCCAATTCCAACTCGTAACGTTGCATATAAGGTTTAGCATCAACGTCCGGGTTGTAACGGTAAATTTCAAAACTCATTTTTTCCATGAGAAGTGTTCCTTTTCTCATAAACTGCCCAATGATTTTGTATTATGAATTCAAGCAGTTCAATGTGGGTATGGTTAGGTTTCAGACGGCCTTTAAGATAAAGGCCGTCTGAAAACTCATCAATAAACGCGTTTAGCCGGTTTGATGTATTCCACGCTCAAAGGCTTGGTATGTACCGGTTTGTAAGACAAAGTATTGGTATCTGAATGATACAGGGTATGTTTCATCCAGTTTTCGTCATCGCGCTCAGGATGGTCGTCTGAAGCGTGTGCGCCACGCGATTCTTTACGCGCTTCGGCGGACACCAAAGTCGCTTTCGCTACTTCAATCAGATTATCCAATTCCAAAGCTTCGATACGCGCGGTATTCCACACTTTGCTCTTGTCTTTGATTTCAGTACGTTTCACGCGCTCGGCAATCTCCATGATTTCTCGAACGCCTTTGCTCAGAATCTCATCGGTACGGAACACACCGGCGTGCAGTTGTACGGAGCGTTGCAGTTCGCGACGCAATGCATCAACGTTTTCGCCACCGGTTTGGTTGTCCAAACGCTCGATACGTTGACGAGTCAACTCACCTGCATTAGCAGGCAGAGGTTTCCAGTCGCTTTGCTCTTTGATGAATTTAATCATGCTGTCGCCGGCAGCTTTACCGAATACCACCAAGTCCAACAGGGAGTTAGTACCCAAGCGGTTTGCACCATGTACGGAAGCACATGCGCACTCACCTGCCGCATACAGACCTTTCACCGGCACTTCATATTCGTCGCCTTGCGGCACAACAACTTCGCCGTGATAGTTGGTCGGAATACCGCCCATCATGTAGTGGGTAGTCGGCACGACGGGAATCGGGTCTTTAATCGGGTCGATACCGGCAAACTGAATGGAAATCTCGCGGATGCCCGGCAGTTTTTCCATAATTTTTTCGGCACCGATATGGTCGATTTTCAGCAAAACGTGGTCTTTGTTTTTACCGCAGCCGCGACCTTCGTAAATTTCCATTGCCATCGCACGGGAAACCACGTCACGGGAAGCCAAGTCTTTTACAGTCGGAGCGTAACGTTCCATAAAGCGTTCGCCATCGGCATTCAACAGAATACCGCCCTCACCACGCACACCCTCGGTAATCAATACACCGGCACCGGCCACACCGGTCGGGTGGAATTGCCAGAACTCCATGTCTTCCAACGGAATACCTGCACGAGCACAAATACCCAAACCATCACCGGTATTCATATAAGCATTGGTAGAAGAAGCATAAATACGACCGCCACCACCGGTAGCAAACATCACAGCTTTAGCGTGGAAAATATAAACTTCGCCAGTTTCCATTTCCATGGCGGTTACACCGACTACGTCGCCGTTTTCATCACGAATCAAATCTTGCGCTGTCCATTCCACAAAGAATTGTGTATTGGCACGGACATTTTGTTGGTACAAAGTATGCAACATCGCATGACCGGTACGGTCGGCAACCGCACATGCACGTTCTACCGCACGTTTACCGTGTTCGGCAGTATGGCCGCCGAAAGGACGTTGGTAGATTTTACCGCTTTCCACACGGTCAAAAGGCATACCCATGTGTTCCAACTCAATTACAGCTTCAGGCGCGGCGCGACACATAAACTCAATCGCATCTTGGTCGCCCAACCAGTCGGAACCTTTCACAGTATCGTACATATGCCAATCCCAACGGTCTTCCTGCACATTACCCAATGAAGCAGAAATACCGCCTTGAGCTGCTACAGTATGAGAACGGGTTGGAAATACTTTAGACAAAACAGCACAATTCAGACCGGATTTAGACAATTGGAGGGCTGCGCGTAAACCTGCACCACCACCGCCAACAATCACGGCATCAAACTTGCGAACAGGAAAACCCATATTTACCCCCAAATTACTTTAACTGAATACACCAAGCAGCCTACCAACCAAACGATGGTGGCAACTTGTAAAAACAAACGCAGGCCGAAAGGCTTAATGTAGTCCATCCACAAATCGCGGATACCTACCCATGCATGCAGGAATACGGCCAAAAAGCTCACTTGGGTAAACACTTTCACCCAAGTTTGATCAAAAAATGCCTGCCATGCCGAATATTCTTTAGGCAATGTGAACAAAACAACCAAAAGAACCACGGTGTACACCAGCATGATGACCGCAGTTGCACGTTGCATTGCCCAATCGCGCAAACCGTAATGCGCACCTGTCAATTTACGTTCTACCATAACAAAGCTCCCAAAACGACGGTCAGAATCAAAGCAGAAGCAAATACAACTTTAGCAGTAGCACGGGCAGTATTTAATTCCAAGCCTTTATGCACATCCAAAAACAGAAAGCGGATACCGGCCAAAAAGTGGTGCAGATATGCCCACAACAGACCGATAAGAATCAGCTTCACAAACGGATTGGAGATAGCAGAACGATATGCTTCGAACGACGCTTCGCGATCCAGCGTTCCGGAGAAGAAATACAAGAGAACAGGCAGCATCACAAACAAGCCGACGCCGCTGATACGGTGAAGAATAGATACAATCCCCGGTATGGGCAATCGGATATTCGGAATTTCCAAAAATACCGGGCGTGATTTGGCGGACATGGTCAGTTCCTCTAGATTTATTATCAGCTCAAAACCTATAGCTCAGCACTACAATAAGCTACATAAACCATAATTTACCTGTTTTATCTCATTTTGAACAGTGCAATTTATAAATGCTCTAATGATTTTTACCAAAAAACTAATAAAATCAAACAATCATTCTTAGATTTTTTTTTGTGTGCTTAGCCTTTTTTGTTACTTTCCTGCAATTAAGCCATCTCCCCATCAAAGCACTTACGATAACATCATTATGATTTGAGAATTGTATCTATTGCGAGATAAATTCTCATTCTTGATACCTAATCTTTACAAAGGCATAAGCCATTCCTAACTTATTACCACTGCATTATCACCACTACTCTTACATAGTTATACATTCAAAGGCATTTCATTCATCCCTAGATGGACTAAAATACAGTGCAATACCAATAATGTTTCCATACCTTATAAGGAGGCTGCATCATGACACACTCCCCTCATCAAAACACTCCCAATCCGGAGGACTACATCCCCTCCTTCCGCCGTCGAAACTTGGACACATCCGGTTTTATGAAAAAACTCGGACGTTTTGCCGGCCGCCTGGGCAAACCTGTCGTCCGTCAACTTTATGCACTTTATTACCTTTGGGAATCCGAACATACGCCCAAACGGGCCAAAATGATTATTGTCGGCGCACTGGTTTATTTCCTCAGCCCTATCGACAGCATTCCCGACCTTCTGATTCCATTTGGCTTCAGTGATGACATTGCCGTCATTGCGTTGGTTTATTCTCAAATGAAAAACTACCTGACCGAAGATATTCAAGAAAAAGCCCGTCAAGCGGCTGACAAGCTGTTTGGTTCTTAATTGGATAAAGTTCGACTACACATATATAAATACAAGAAGAAGGCCGTCTGAATATTCAGACGGCCTTCTCGGTTTATGACTTTTTTATTTCAAAGGCTGCATACCCATAACTTCCATCAGGAAGTTAGTAAACGCAGGATTGCTTGGTTTGGTATCCATGTTTTTCCAACGTTGCTGCCAACCGCGCAAAGCGCCTTGGATGTATTGTTTGGATTGCTCGGTAGTAATTTCACCACGTTGGCTATCAACGGCAGAACGCAGATAAACTTCGTACATACTGTCATCGACGGAGTTGCGTCCTACTTGTTGGATACGGAAGCGGTTCAAATATTGGGCAGCCTGGACTTTGGTCAGACTACCTTGGCTCACTTGGGTACTCAAGCGACGTGCTTCATCATGAATCTTGGAAACATCTGCCCAATGCGAAGGAGCCAAATGATAACCGGTAGCTGAAACTTGTGAATCAGCCTTAGGTTTCTTGACGTTGGTTGGTCGAACTGGCACTTCTTTCAATGTTGGAACATAAATCGATTCACAACCGGCAAGTGCCGCCACAGCAAGGATAGGAAGAATGTATTTTTTCATAATGCGCATTATAAGCATGATTCGTTGAAGAAACCAACTTTTGAATAACGGTATTCAAAGCTCATTAACTGAATTACAACAGATTTCATATGATATCTCAAGCCCATACGCAAAAAAGGCCGTCTGAAAACGGCCTTTTAACAACAATCCTATATTATGCCAAATCAGCAAACAGAGGCGTAGAAAGATAGCGTTCGCCATACGATGGCAACAAGACAACAATCAGCTTGCCTTCGTTTTCAGGTTTTTTAGCCAGTTGCAATGCGCTCCATACCGCAGCACCGGAAGAAATACCTACCAAAATGCCTTCTTTTTCAGCCATAGCGCGCGCAGTTTCAAACGCTGCTTCGTTAGGTACTTTGACAATGCTGTCGTAAATAGCCGTATTCAAAACACTGGGGATAAAGCCTGCGCCCAAACCTTGAATCGGATGCGGGCCTTTTTCGCCACCACTCAATACTGGGGAAGCTTCAGGCTCGACGGCCACGATTTGAACTTCGGGTTTGTGTTTTTTCAATACTTCGCCCACGCCGGTAATCGTACCGCCTGTACCCACACCGGCCACGAAAATATCAACTTGGCCGTCTGTATCACGCCAAATTTCTTCGGCAGTGGTTTTGCGGTGAACTTCAGGATTGGCCTCATTATCAAATTGGCGCGGCATAAAGTAAGTATCTGGATGTTCGTCCACCAAAGACTGGGCTTTAGCGATAGCGCCAGCCATACCTTCGGCAGCTGGTGTCAAAATCAGCTCTGCACCGAATGCACGCAGCAGCATTTTGCGTTCTTTACTCATGCTTTCAGGCATAGTAATCGCCAATTTATAACCGCGGGCCGCACACACCATTGCCAAACCGATACCGGTATTGCCGCTGGTCGCCTCAACGATAACGGTATCTTTATTGATTTTACCGGCCTGCTCCGCCGCTTCAATCATGGCTTCGGCAATACGGTCTTTCACGCTGCTGCCCGGATTGAAAAATTCAAGTTTAACGGCGATTTGCGCTTTCAAACCTTCGGTCAGACGGTTCAATTTCACCAAAGGGGTGTTGCCGATCAGCTCGGTAATATTATTTGCAATTTTCATTTCCTGCTCCAGATTTAGATGTGATATAGCCTGCATATTAAACTCAGGCCGTCTGAAAAACCAATATCGAAAATTTCTTTCATTATAACTTTTAGTTTGGATAAATTAATATCCGCCCCGTTCAAAAATCAAAGCCATGGCAACCACAGCCTGCATGACAACCGCAACCAGCCAACCCATTTGCAGCTGAGTAGCACTAAACAAAGCCGCCGACTGCTTGCACACGACCACGCGGTGCAGATAAAACACCAGCATCAACACGCCCTGCAAAACAAACCAATAAATCGGTTTCAAGGCATAAATTTTCAGCAAGGCCACCCATGCAAAAACTGCGCCTGCCAATGGCAAGATGAAATAAACCACGCCTGCCAAAAAAACAAAAGCCAAAGTCATGACAACATTGGAAACCGCAAATAAGGTCAAACCGGCATATTCGCCTGCCGACCAAAACTTTTTGTCTTCCGTTTTACTGCAGTCATCGATAAAGAAGAAAATACTAGCGATTGTCAGATAAAAATGAGGGATAAACAAAGGGCCTGTATGCGTAAAGCCCCACATTCCGGGCAGCAAGCGCGCGCCTAGTGCCGAAATCCCCAGCCACAACAATACCGCAGCCCAAAGCCATTGAAACCGCTGCGCGCGAAAAATAAACGCCAACGATACCACAGCATACGCGACGGCAAACCAAAAATCCAAAGAAACCATCATGAATACTGCAACTCGCCTTCAAAAACGGTTTCAGCAGGGCCGGTCATTTGCACATCGCCACCTTCCTCCCAACTGATAAACAATTCGCCGCCAGGCAGAGTAACACGCACAGGCACACCCGCTTTCAGCAAGCCATTACGCACGCCTGCCACCACGGCCGCACACGCTCCAGTGCCGCAAGCCTGAGTTTCCCCCACTCCGCGTTCAAACACGCGCAGGCGGACTGACAATTCATCTTCGACCTGCAAAAAGCCGACATTGACCCGTTCAGGGAACTGCTCGTGCGATTCAATAGCACTGCCCCAATGCTCCACCGGCGCAGTTTCAACATCATCAACCAAAATTACCGCATGCGGATTACCCATATTCACGCAGCTTACCGGTACAGATTCCAAACCGACCAAGACAATATGTGTCAGCGCATCTTCATTTTCACCATGTGCAGGCACAAACGGAATTTCAGACGGCATGAAACGCGGTTTACCCATATTGACGGTAACCAAACCGTTATCCAACAGCTTCGGCACAATAATCCCTTTGGCCGTTTCGACCAAGATTTCCGTTTTATCCGTCAAACCCTTATCCGCGACAAAACGCGCAAAACAACGCGCGCCATTGCCGCACTGCTCTACTTCCCGACCATCGGCATTGAAAATGCGGTACCGAAAATCGACCGCTTCAGAAGAAGGCTTCTCCACTACCAAAAACTGATCAAAACCCACGCCGCGATAGCGGTCTGCCCATTGGGCAAGCGGCGCAGCCAACGGATCAAAGTCCTGATTGATGGCATTGACCACCATAAAATCATTACCCAAGCCGTGCATCTTCGTAAATTTCAAAGTTTTCATTATTCATTCACATTCTTATTAAATCATTATTTCGGCACATTCTACACCAGAATGATATATCCGTTTCTATCTTGTTCTTCAGACGGCCTTGCGCCCTTTTACCAATACTAACACCAGCCACCCTACAAAAATACTATACTTCCCACATTACAAACATTTCTTATTACAAGGATACACATTATGAAAAAAGTTCTCTTACCTGCCCTTTTGGCCGCTTCACTCAGCGCATGTACAGTCGGCACGCCCGGAGTTTCCGTCGGCTTAGGCGTCGGCACCAGCATCGGCCGCCACGTCGGCTTGGGTACATCCATCAATATCCCTGTCGGCTTAGACAAAACCAAAACCACCAAAGGCACGGATTCAGACGGCATCCGTATCTCAGAAGAACAAATCGTAACCTATTTCGATGCACACGGCACACCCAGCAACAGCGCAGTCAAAGGTGGCTTCCATCGCCAACTGATCAGCAAACGCAACAACGAATATGTCGTCCAAGACTTTTACAGCGACAACAGCCAAAAACGCACGGATCCCTATGTCCTCAACCGCAATCAACTGATGCAGTTCCGCGCCACGCCAAGCAACGGCTCGCTGACCACTTACGCCTACAACGGCACGGTGATGCAGCAGCAAGTATTCCAAAACGGCAAATTGGTTAACGCCAAATACTAAAGGCCGTCTGAAACGGCTGGAAAGCATGTGAAACTTGATTACAAAATATTTTTAACATTCAAACATTTGAAATATTTTGCACCATTTTCTTGAAAATACTGATTGACACATTTTTTCCAGCCATTATAATACGCCCCATTCCCCGATAGCTCAGTCGGTAGAGCGACGGACTGTTAATCCGCAGGTCCCTGGTTCGAGCCCAGGTCGGGGAGCCAAATTTAAAAAGCCTGAACTTCTGTTCAGGCTTTTTTACATCAATAAGGAACGACTGTTCTTTTCTAAAAAACTCCATGAACCCTCATAATAAAAAAGGCCGTCTGAAACCCAAATCTGGTTTCAGACGGCCTTTTATTTGTTTTTAAATCAACGGAAGAAATCGCCCATGCCTGCTGGCAGGCCTTGGGTAAACGCACCCATGGTTTTGTTGGTGGTTTCTTCGGCTTTTTCAGAAGCGGCATTGATGGCGGCCAATACCAAATCTTCCAGCATTTCTTTGTCGTCAGCGGCTTCTTGAATCAAATCAGGGCTGATTTCAAGTTTGCGGACAACGTGCGAACACGTCATCACAACTTTCACCAAACCATTGCCTGCTTCGCCTTCCACTTCGGTTTCAGCCAGCTTGGCTTGTGCTTTTTTCATGTTTTCCTGCATTTGTTGCGCCTGTTTCATCAGGCCGCCTAATCCGGCTTTTCCGAACATGTTTTACTCCTATGGGTTTGAATAAATGGATTTCACTCATGCCGTCTGAAAAACGCTATTGCCTTTCAGACGGCCTTGTATATCGGTATTTTAAGAATGTCCTGCCAACTCTAAAGAATCCGGCAGCCATTGTGCTTCAAAGGTTTGCAAGATTTTCTGCGCCGTTGTATCCGCTTCCAGCAAATCTTGCGCCTGCTGCCGCCCTTCTTCTTGAATACGTTTGCGGCGCATGACCGGCGTTTCCCAGCCTTTATCATCCTGCCAAGGCTCGGTTTGCAGCCTTATATTGCCAAGATGGTAGGCCTCGCTCAACGTCTGGCAGATTTTATCCAAGCGCTCTTTATTGGCAGTCGCTTTGGCTTCATCCGTCAAAGACAGCATGATTAATCCTGCTTCCGCATCATAACTCGTCCATGCCGCATTTTGTGCCAACATCTGCGCTGCGCCTAATTTACGGGCAAAGCGTTCGATAATGCTGTGCCAATTCTCTGTTTTAAACTCAGGCAAAGGAGCGAACTGAAGCTCTTCTTCATCTCCCTCCTCTTCTTCAGACTCAGTAGACGCAACCGGCTGCGGTACTTCCATCACATCAGCACGGTGTGAATCTTCATATGTATATGCTTCATCAAAATACGGAGGTGGAATTTCCTCATCCATGTGCGGATATTCTTCCGGCGCAGGGGCCGTCTGAACTTTTGCAACAGGCAATGGCTCCGCAGTTTCTTGCATTTGCGCCGTTTGAGTTTGAGGCGGCTCAGCCGATACTTGGCTCGGCATTTCCTCCCAAGGCGGCACATCCGCCTGCTGCTGGGCAGACTGAACGGTTTCTTCAGACGGCCTTTCAACAGTATCCTGCTTGGCAGGAGCAGCCTCTTTCTCAACCGCCGGTGCTGCTATCGGCTCAGATTTCGGCAGCTGAAAAGGCTTTTTTTCGGCCTCAGCTTTCTGATGATCGGAATGCAAATCCGTGTGTTCAATCTGACTTTGCGTATCGCAACCCGAAGCGGCCAACGGCGCAAATGCAAGCATGCGCAAAAGCGTCATGACAAAACCGGCATACTCGTCCGGAGCCAGAGGCAAATCCTGTTTGCCATGAATAGCACATTGATAATAAAGCTGAATCTGCTCGCCACTCAAAGCCTGACTTAATCGCAGCAAAGTTTCACGTTCAGGGTCGTCATTCGCTAAGGCGGAAGGAATGGTTTGAATCAAAGCCAAACGTTGCAACAGCATGGCCAATTCTGCCAATGCGCTGTCAAAACCAATCGCACGGGCAGACATTTCCTGAGCTTTTTCCAGCAAGGCCTCACCGTTTTGATTGATGATTCCTTCAAGCAATTCAAACAAATATTGTTTATCGACCGCTCCGATCATCTGACGGACATCTTGTTCGGCCACTTTACCCGAACCCATGGCAATCGCCTGATCCAAAAGGCTCAACGCATCGCGCATCGAACCGGCGGCGGCGCGGCCTAAAAGCTGCAAAGCCTGCGGCTGATAAGGTACATTTTCACGGTCCAGGACATGTGCCAAATGCTCGGCAACCTGTTGGGTTGTCATGTTGCGCAACACAAACTGCAAACAGCGGCTCAATACGGTAATGGGGACTTTGTGCGGATCGGTGGTCGCCAAAATGAATTTAACGTGTTCAGGTGGTTCTTCCAAAGTCTTCAGCATGGCATTGAACGCGCTTTTGGAAAGCATATGCACTTCGTCGATGATATAGACTTTGTATTTACCCGCAGTCGGCGCGTATTGTGCGTTTTCCAACACTTCGCGGATATTGTCGATACCGGTATTCGATGCCGCGTCGATTTCCAATAAATCCACATAACGGCCGCTGTCGATTTGCGTACAGCTTTCACACTGACCGCATGGCTCGCCATGCACGGCATTTTCGCAGTTCAAGCTCTTGGCCAAAATCCTGGCAATCGTGGTCTTGCCCACACCGCGCGTTCCTGTCAGCAGATAGGCATGGTGCAGACGGCCTTCGTCCAGCGCGTTGCGCAGGGCTTTGACGACGTGTTCCTGACCGACCAAATCGGCAAAGGTTTTCGGACGCCATTTTCGTGCAAGAACTTGATAAGCCATGTTGTTTCTCTACGGGAAATAAATCGGAAGGCCGTCTGAAAAGAATTATCCGCTTTTCAGACGGCCTCAGAAAATGGCGTATATTCTAGCATTTTTTTGATTTTTATTAAGGATTTTCTATCAAGCCGACGGCGACAGCATGTCATCGCAATGTTAGAATGCTACACAAATGATAAACAATTTGAAGCTCAAATCATTATGTCTGAAATCATACTACGCAATCAATCAGCCACTATGCGAGTCAATACGATGGGCGGGTATATTGACTCCCTGACTCTAAAAGGACGGGAAGTCTTATTTCCGAAAACCAGCGTTCAAGTGAGCGATGACACAAAATTACGCGGCGGCATGCACGTCTGCTTGCCCCAATTCGGACCGGACAGCAAAAATCATCTGGCCCAACATGGTTTCGGCAGAACTTCAGACTGGGAAATCCGCCATCAAAATGAATCGGATATCGGTTTGAAATTAATCAGCACAGAAAGAGGCTATGAACACGTCGAATGGTTGCTTGATTACAGTCTGCCTAACGAAAATGAAGCCATCGCCATCCTAACCGTCTGCAATTACGGCGAATCGCCCGTCCGCACATCCCCGGGATTCCACCCCTACTTTACCGCCGCCGGTACACAATTTGATTTCAACGGCGCCCCATACGATGCCGACTATATCTCCCATACCGAATTTGTTTCCTCCGACCAGGATGCACACGTTGCATTTGACGGCTTGAAACTGGATATCCGCACCCACAATCTGCCTGTGTATGCCCTCTGGAGCGATCGAAACGGCCAATATACTTGTGCAGAGCCAACCGCAGAAGGCAATGCGTTTTTATCCCCCGCCCGAGGCGGACAATTTGTTTCAGGGCACAGCAAAAAACGTTACGCCATGAAAATCAGACTGACAGCTTAAATTATTCTGTAAAGTCATAAATACTTAAAAACCACCCCGAAGGGTGGTTTTCTTATGGCTTACAGGCCATTGTTATTGATTGCATTCGCAATATCGCGTACTGCTGTTACATACATACGGCTGTGGTTGTATTGCCATACTGTGTAGAAGTTATTCAGACCCAAATAGTATTCAAATACGCCTGGACTCGTTTCCAAAGCATACAACACAGCCTTTTCATTATCCGCAACAGCAGCTTGAGGCACCACACCCAAAGCTTTGAAATCTGCGACAGTGCGTGTCAAAGCTGTTTTCTCATCGATAATCGCCTGCAAGTGCGGAGTAATCGTCAGACTTACCGGCACAACCATCTTGCCGCCTGTCTGCCAGCCATGCTGTTTCATATAATTGGCGACAGAAGCCGCCACATCGCCGACATTATTCCAAATATCGCGATGACCATCACCATCATAGTCTACCGCCCATTTACGGTAGCTTGAAGGCATAAATTGCGGCATACCCATCGCACCGGCATAGCTGCCTTTGAAGTCAAAGACATTTTCTTTTTCTTCTTTTGCCATCTGCAAAAGTTCGCTCAACTCGTTTTGGAAAAACTCGGCACGGCGAGGATAATCAAAGGCCAATGTACTCAAGGCATCGGCAACGCGGAAGCTGCCCGTATTTTTGCCGTAATTGGTTTCGATACCGAGAATCGCCACAATCAATTCGGCAGGTACGCCGTATTTGCGTGCCACATCATCGATTACGGCACGGTTTGCCGCATAGAATTGTCTGCCGCCATTAAATTTGACCGCACCAGAGTTACCGGTACGGAATTCATACCAAGGACGCGAAGTGCTTGGGCGGTACATAATGGTAATAATGTTGCCTTTATACACCACGCCATTAAAGAAATTGCGCAATTCTTCCGCACTGAAACGGCGGTTTTTCACTTCATATTGGATAAACTGCTGAACATTGACGTTCTCATTAAAACCGCTGCTGGCAACAGATTCAGCCGCAGCATCAAATACAGGACGCTTTACAGAGGAAACAGGCTCAACCGGTTTTGCCGTATCAACAGCAGGCTTTTGCGGTGTACTACATGAAGCCAGAGCCAAAGCAGCCAGACCCATCCCAAAGATTTTGATTTTATTCATAAATAATCTCTTTATTAAAATACTATGATAAATCCGAATACGAAAGAATATTCGTCCAACACATCATCTCTCTATGCCAACTGCCATACTTTTAACCAGCCAAAAATATAAACAACTCGGCACTGATTTGCTTTGGCTCAAGCACATAGACAAGGCCGTCTGAAATCCAAGGAAACCCTTGATTTTCAGACGGCCTTGAATGAATCAATTACTCAGCGGCTGCAACAACAGCAACGGTAATTTTAGCAACAGCGTCAGTGTGCAGAGCCACTTCAACTTCGTATTCGCCAACAGCTTTCAAAGGACCGTTAGGCAGACGTACGTTTGCTTTAGCAGCTTGGATACCGGCAGCAACAATCGCTTCAGCGATGTCAGCATTGGTAACAGAACCGAACAGACGACCATCAACACCGGCTTTTTGAGCAACAGTAATGGTTTGGCCTTCCAGTTTTTCTTGACGTGCTTTAGCATCAGCCAAGATTTCAGCTTGTTTGGCTTCCAATTCAGCGCGACGTGCTTCGAATTCTTTCATGTTGGCTTCGGTTGCACGTTTTGCTTTACCGGCAGGGATCAGGAAGTTGCGTGCGTAACCGTTTTTAACGGTAACGATGTCACCCAAGTTACCCAGACCGCCGATTTTTTCTAACAGAATAATTTGCATGATTTAAACTCCAAAATTATTTGTGTTGATCGGTGTAAGGCAACAGAGCCAGGAAACGGGCACGTTTCACAGCGGTAGCCAACTGACGTTGGTAGTGTGCTTTAGTACCAGTAATGCGGGCAGGGATGATTTTGCCGTTTTCAGAGATGAAGTCTTTCAACAAATCAACTTGTTTGTAATCAACTTCTTGGATTTTTTCAGCCGTAAAGCGGCAGAATTTTCTACGTTTGAATGATTGACGAGCCATTGTCGTTTAACCTTTATATTCTTTAATGTTCTGTATGCGTAGTACCGGCTTGGGGAAGCGTTGGCTGCGTTGCGCCAAAAAACCTTCCGACTCGATGACGGCATCTTGCCGATACTGCCATTCTTCAGCCTGCTTACCTAAAATCCGCGCGGGAATTTCAAATTTGACCAGACATTTCTGTCCGTTTTCTTCCTGCCAAGACTCATGTTGTAACACAATATCTAAAACAGGAATTCCTGCCGGCGTATATCTCAAAGGCTGAACCTGCAAGATACGGGCGGTAAGCTTAATCAGATTATTCAATCTTATTCGGCTGCTGCAACTTCTTCAGCTGCACCGTTCAGCAAGTTTTTTGCTTTTTCGCCGCCCAGCATTGGGGAAGCTTCAGTTACAGCGTGTTTTGTTTTGATGGTCAGGTGACGCAGTACGGCATCATTGAAGCGGAAAGCAGTTTCCAGCTCTTCAACCACTTCAGGAGTAGTTTCGATATTCATCAAAACATAGTGTGCTTTGTGGATTTTGTTGATTGGGTAAGCCAATTGACGACGGCCCCAGTCTTCCAAACGGTGGATTTTACCGCTGGCTTCAGTAATCATGGTTTTGTAACGCTCAACCATAGCAGGCACTTGCTCGCTTTGATCAGGATGAACGATAAACACGATCTCGTAATGACGCATGTTATCTCCTTATGGATGATTAAAAACAGCCTTTCACCATGCGAAGTAAAAGGCAAGGCAAAGAGGCTGAATTTTATCCGCATTTCTTAAAGAATACAAGTCTGAATTCAAAATCTACTTTCTTTTCAATTAAAAAACAACAATAGGCCTTATGGTTATTTCCTAGCAAACCACTCAACTATCTGCCAAAAATCTGCTAAAATCTGCCCATCCTAATAAATACAGCATCAGAAGGCACACAATCATGGCTCTTTTGCAGATTTCAGAACCCGGCATGTCCGCCGCCCCCCATCAACACCGCCTCGCCGTAGGCATTGATTTAGGTACAACCAACAGCTTGGTTGCCACCGTCCGCAGCGGCAGCGCAGTCTGCCTGCCCGATTCAGACGGCCGCGCCACCCTGCCTTCGGTTGTTCGTTATTTGGATGGCGAAGTTGAAGTCGGCAAAAATGCCCTTTCCGCCCAAAAAACCGATCCGCTAAATACAATCAGCTCCGCCAAACGCTTAATCGGCCGCACCCTTACCGACCTCGCACAAGAGGCGCAATACCTGCCCTATCGATTTACACCCAATGAGCGCGTGGTCGAGTTAAACACCCGTCAAGGCGCGAAAACGCCTATCGAAGTATCGGCAGAAATCCTCAAAGCCCTCAAATTGCGTGCCGAAGAAACATTGGGCGGCGATTTGGTTGGTGCCGTCATCACCGTACCCGCTTATTTTGACGATGCCCAACGGCAAGCCACCAAAGATGCCGCGCGCTTGGCAGGTTTGAATGTCTTGCGCCTCCTTAACGAACCGACTGCCGCCGCAATCGCCTACGGACTGGACAACGCTTCAGAAGGCACGTTTGTCGTTTACGATTTAGGCGGTGGCACATTCGACGTATCCGTATTGCAACTAACCAAAGGCCTGTTTGAAGTAAAAGCCACCGGCGGCAACAGCGCATTGGGTGGCGACGATTTCGACCATCGTTTATTCTGCTACCTGCTCGAACAAAACGACCTTTCCAAACTCAACGAACAAGACAGCCAGCTTCTGCTTTCCCTTGTCCGTAGCGCCAAAGAAAAACTGACCACTCAAACCGAAGCCGTCATCGAAACCACACTTTCAGACGGCCATAAAATTCATACCGTCATTACCCGCCAAGAGTTTCACAATCTGACCCAAAATCTGGTACAAAAAACCATCGAGCCTGTCAAACAGGCTTTGAAAGATGCCGGCGTAACCAAGGCCGATGTCAAGGGTGTGATTATGGTTGGCGGCTCTACCCGTATGTTGCACGTTCAACAAGCAGTTGCCACATTCTTTGGTCAAACTCCTCTGAATAACCTCAATCCTGACGAAGTGGTCGCACTCGGTGCCGCCATACAGGCAAACGTCCTTGCCGGCAACAAAACCGACGGCGAATGGCTGCTGCTTGACGTTACACCTTTATCGCTCGGTCTAGAAACTTATGGCGGCCTTGCCGAAAAAATCATCCCGCGCAACTCCACCATTCCTACTGCGCGTGCGCAGGACTTTACCACTTTCAAAGACGGTCAAACCGCTATGACGATACACGTCGTACAAGGCGAGCGCGAACTCGTTTCCGACTGCCGCAGCCTTGCCAAATTTACCCTGCGCGGCATTCCGCCGATGGCAGCAGGCGCAGCACGTATCCGCGTGACCTTCCAAGTTGATGCCGACGGATTGCTGTCCGTTTCCGCCCAAGAACAAAGCACCGGCGTACAGGCGCAAATCGAAGTCAAACCTTCCTACGGCTTGGACGACAGCACCATCACCCAAATGCTCAAAGACAGCATGAGCAACGCCGCCGAAGACATGGCCGCACGCGCACGCGCCGAAGCCGTAGTCGAAGCCGAAAGCCTGACCGATGCCGTCAACGCCGCCCTTGAGTTAGATAGCGATTTGTTGGAAGCCGAAGAATTGCAACAGATTCAACAAGACATTGCTGCTTTGCAAGGCCGTCTGAAAGACGGCAAAGCCGAAGACATCCGCGCCGCCGTCGCCAAACTCAGCCACAGTACCGACAACTTCGCCGCCAAACGCATGAACCGCAATATCCAACGCGCGCTTACCGGACAAAGCGTTGATAATATTTGATGGTGAATAGTTTCAGACGGCCTTTGGAAATAGAGAGGCCGTCTGAAAAGAAAGAATAGTAAAAAATGTCCAATCGATTTCGACTAATAATACTAAGAATACTGAGTGTCGTTTGGTTTCTCGTTTGGCGACTGACCGTATCTATTCTAGTCGGAAAAGCTGTGTTTCATTTTTTACCACCTGAACGCGAAACTTATACTCAAGGCAGCAAAGTAAACCCCTCGTTTCAAATACCCGTCCTCACAACCGGCGACAGTAGTTGTACCGTGAAGCGATGGAATGAGTTCGACGCCAAGAAGGACAAGATTTGCACAAAAAGCCTTAAAGACCTGAATTGCCTCCCACATACGAAAAGCGGTTGTGATTTACAACAGATAAACTCTCAAGAATACAAGTTCATTTTTTATGATTTATTTAAAACACAAACCAATCACTACCGTTTGACAGAAGGACGTGCAGAACCTTTATCTTATACATTAGATACGCTTGACCGACGACTATCGGCAGGAATAAAAGTTGCCTTAATTGTCTTACTCTTAACCTTAGCACCTCCTTTTTACCGCCTGTGGCGACGCGACAGAGAAATTCAGGCGGCAGCCAAGCAAGCGAGAATAACTAAACAACGCAAAAACTGATCGCCCTAGACTTTACCCTACTTCCCTTGACTATCGAGATACTTGAACTACTCCGCGAAACATGAGACTCTGGCATCAAATCCTTATCCCGCTACTCCCCCGCGCCCAACTTTTAGGGCAGCATCGCGAATGCGCCGCGCTTCGCGGGGCAGGTTGGTGCAGGCCGCATGCGACGGTTAATTACGTTTTTACCCATTCTCCCTACAAACTCTATCTATATCACGCGTTGATTATGGAAGAGATGGAACAGCGCGGTTACAAACCTGATGCTTTATGGAAAGACCCGTTGTATCGCGGCAAAGCCGTTGCCCCATACCACACACACGCGGCTGAAACAGCCACTTCGCCGATTTATGCCGAACATGATGATGCCTACTTGGACGAATGTCTGGAAAATTTAAGAAGTAAAGGCATCATGTTATAAACCCATTTTTCAGACGGCCTGAATATTAAATACCTAAGGCCGTCTAAAACCACTTTAACCACAACCACTCTTAAACAACCGAGACAATAAAAATGCCAAAAATTACCGTACTCCCACACGCGACATTATGCCCCGAAGGCGCGGTTATCGAAGATGCACTGGAAGGCCAAACCGTCCTTGACGTACTACTCGACCACGACATCGAAGTCGATCATGCCTGCGAAAAATCCTGCGCCTGCACCACCTGCCACGTGATTATCCGCAAAGGTTTTGACAGCCTGGAAGAACCGACCGAATTGGAAGAAGACCTGCTCGACCAAGCATGGGGCTTGGAAGCCGATTCACGCTTGAGCTGTCAGGCAGTCGTTGCCGATGAAGATTTGGTCGTAGAAATCCCCAAATACACCATCAACCACGCTCGCGAAGACCATTAAAACGAGATTTAATGAAAAAGGCCGTCTGAAACCACAAATTTATGGTTTTCAGACGGCCTTTTGGTTATGCAGTAAATTATTTGATATGAGGAAAAATAAAACGCATACGCGAAATCTGCATAGCAGCCACTTTCTGCGTGGCGGAGTAATTTTCGATTTTTTCTTGCATTCTGATTTGATGCAGATTGCCGTTATGCTTAGGAGCAGATTTTTGAGGCTCGCTTGTCGCCTGTAACTCTTGCTCTGTTTTCAACGCTTCCTCTGCCTCGATGGCCGAAAGTGCAGCCTCATCTCTTGCCAAACCGAAACGCTCGATGATGGCATTGGCTTCATCTATATAATGAGATTTGTCCGCGCCATTTTCCAACACCGCATCTTCAAGCACAACCGACAAATGCTTGCCGCAATTTTCGATACGCTCTGCGATACGCGAATAAACCATCCAACGTTTCAACCTCAATGCTCCTGCATCATCATTGGGTGAAACGGCATCCAGTTTAATTAAGCCATAATGCTTGCCGTAATACAGACGGAACACCAGCTGCTTCAAACCTTCTGTTTCGTCCAGCATCCGATAAAGTTCGCGAACCAACAACAGCACACGGTCGAATGCACCTGCTTTAGACAGATACTCCGGATCATCAGAAGCAAGCGCGTAAATCAGTTTGGACAGCTTGGCGTTGAGTGCGTTATTCATCTTTTTTCCTTTTATTTTTACGTGATGGATTTCGTATTAAGAGCCGTTCCAGATGATTTGGTTGCATTGGGATAATGTAAATTATTCATGTGCAAACCATCATTCAAAACGGAATAAAATATATAAAACGGCAGATTCAAAGCGAATGTGCCGTAGTTTTTAAGTGTCGTGCCGTATTTTAACGCAAATATGCTATTTTGTTAAAAAAATACCCACATTATTTATATCCGCACCTGCAGTAAAACATTCTGGCAGTCCGCCTACTTCTTGATTAAAATAATTACCAATAGCCCAAACCCAAAAAAGGAACACATCATGAAATGGACAGATACCCAACGCATCGCCGAAGAACTCTACGACCTACACGGCGACAGCATCGATCCGAAAACCGTACGCTTTACCCAACTGCGTGATTTAATTATGGCTTTACCTGAATTTGACGATGACCCAGCACGTTGCGGCGAGCGTATTCTCGAAGCCGTGCAACAAGCATGGATAGATGAAGCAGAATAATCTTTCCTTCCTTTTCTATCAAAAAAGACCTCAGGCTGTTTTTCAGACGGCCTGAGGCCTTTATTAAATCTATTCATACAATTTCGGAAAATTTCGAAATTGACTCATACCAACCTCAAATTTATTATGCAGTCTGACAACGAATAAAAGATATGCAGAAGGTGCATAACCATGAATCACGCTCGAGAAATTAACGCATTAAATCACAGCCTTTCCGATTTGAAAGGCGATATCAACGTTTCATTCGAATTTTTCCCGCCGAAAAACGAACAAATGGAAACCATGCTGTGGGATTCCATCCATCGCCTGCAAACCTTGCACCCGAAATTTGTTTCCGTAACTTACGGTGCAAACTCAGGCGAGCGCGACCGCACTCACAGCATCGTTAAACGCATCCAACAAGAAACCGGCCTTGAAGCCGCCCCTCACTTGACCGGTATTGATGCCAGCCCTGACGAGTTGCGTCAAATTGCCAAAGACTATTGGGACAGCGGCATCCGCCGCATCGTTGCCCTGCGTGGCGACGAGCCGCCCGGCTACGAGAAAAAACCTTTCTATGCCGAAGATTTGGTCAAACTGTTGCGCTCCGTTGCCGACTTTGACATTTCCGTAGCAGCCTATCCTGAGGTACACCCGGAAGCCAAATCCGCTCAAGCCGACTTGATCAATCTGAAACGCAAAATCGATGCGGGTGCAAACCACGTCATTACCCAATTCTTCTTCGACGTGGAAAGCTATCTGCGCTTCCGCGACCGTTGCGTGATGATGGGCATCGACGTTGAAATCGTTCCCGGCATCCTGCCTGTAACCAATTTCAAACAATTGACCAAAATGGCCCAAGTGACCAACGTCAAAATCCCAAGCTGGCTGTCTAAAATGTACGAAGGTTTGGATGACGACCAAGGCACACGCAACCTTGTTGCCGCCAGCATCGCCATCGACATGGTCAAAGTCCTCTCTCGCGAAGGTGTCAAAGACTTCCACTTCTACACCCTCAACCGCAGCGAACTGACTTACGCCATCTGCCATATTTTGGGTGTACGCCCCCGTTAATAAAACAGACGGCCTCCCCATTCTGATTTACAATATCGAACATTCAGGCCATACCGGCCTGATTCAAAATTCCAACTAGGAGAGTTAACATGACAACATTACATTTTTCAGGCTTCCCGCGCGTCGGTGCCTTCCGCGAATTGAAATTCGCACAAGAAAAATACTGGCGCAAAGAAATCAGCGAGCAAGAATTGCTGGCTGTTGCTAAAGACTTGCGCGAGAAAAACTGGAAACACCAAGCTGCCGCCAACGCTGATTACGTTGCTGTAGGCGATTTCACTTTCTACGACCACATCCTCGACCTGCAAGTTGCTACCGGTGCCATCCCTGCCCGTTTCGGCTTCGACAGCCAAAACCTGTCTTTGGAACAATTCTTCCAACTGGCCCGCGGTAACAAAGACCAATTCGCTATCGAAATGACCAAATGGTTCGACACCAACTACCACTACTTGGTGCCTGAATTCCACGCCGATACCGAATTCAAAGCCAACGCCAAACACTACGTTCAACAACTGCAAGAAGCCCAAGCTTTGGGTCTGAAAGCCAAACCGACCGTTGTTGGTCCGTTGACTTTCCTGTGGGTTGGTAAAGAAAAAGGCGCTGTTGAATTCGACCGTCTGAGCCTGTTGCCTAAACTGTTGCCTGTTTACGTTGAAATCCTGACTGCTTTGGTTGAAGCCGGTGCCGAGTGGATTCAAATCGACGAGCCTGCTTTGACTGTTGACCTGCCTAAAGAATGGGTAGAAGCATACAAAGACGTTTACGCTACTTTGAGCAAAGTAAGTGCCAAAATCCTGTTAAGCACTTACTTCGGTTCTGTTGCCGAACACGCTGCTTTGCTGAAATCCCTGCCTGTTGACGGCCTGCACATCGACTTAGTACGAGCTCCTGAACAGCTGGACGCATTTGCCGACTACGACAAAGTTCTGTCTGCCGGCGTTATCGACGGCCGCAACATTTGGCGCGCCAACCTGAACAAAGTTTTGGAAACTGTCGAGCCTCTGCAAGCCAAACTGGGCGACCGCTTGTGGATCTCCAGCTCTTGCTCTCTGCTGCACACTCCATTTGACTTGTCAGTTGAAGAAAAACTGAAAGCCAACAAACCTGACCTGTACTCTTGGTTGGCATTCACCCTGCAAAAAACTCAAGAATTGCGCGTTCTGAAAGCCGCATTGAACGAAGGTCGTGATTCTGTTGCCGAAGAACTGGCCGCCAGCCAAGCTGCTGCCGACTCCCGTGCCAACAGCAGCGAAATCCACCGTGCAGACGTTGCCAAACGCCTGGCCGATTTGCCTGCTAACGCAGACCAACGCAAATCTCCATTTGCCGACCGTATCAAAGCGCAACAAGCATGGTTGAACCTGCCTCTGCTGCCGACTACCAACATCGGTTCTTTCCCACAAACTACCGAAATCCGTCAAGCACGCGCCGCCTTCAAAAAAGGCGAACTGTCTGCCGCCGATTACGAAGCCGCGATGAAAAAAGAAATCGCCTTGGTGGTTGAAGAGCAAGAAAAACTGGACTTGGACGTACTGGTACACGGCGAAGCCGAGCGTAACGACATGGTTGAATACTTCGGCGAATTGTTGAGCGGTTTTGCATTCACCCAATACGGCTGGGTACAAAGCTACGGCTCACGCTGCGTTAAACCACCTATCATCTTCGGTGACGTAAGCCGCCCTGAAGCCATGACCGTGGCTTGGTCTACTTACGCACAAAGCCTGACCAAACGCCCGATGAAAGGTATGTTGACCGGACCTGTAACCATTCTGCAATGGTCTTTCGTCCGCAACGATATTCCTCGTTCTACCGTGTGCAAACAAATCGCACTGGCCCTGAACGACGAAGTATTGGATCTGGAAAAAGCCGGCATCAAAGTCATCCAAATCGACGAACCTGCCATCCGCGAAGGTCTGCCTTTGAAACGTGCCGATTGGGATGCCTACCTGAACTGGGCCGGCGAATCTTTCCGCCTGTCCTCTACCGGTTGCGAAGACAGCACTCAAATCCACACTCATATGTGCTACTCTGAGTTCAACGACATCCTGCCAGCCATCGCCGCTATGGACGCTGACGTCATTACCATCGAAACTTCACGTTCCGATATGGAGCTCTTGACCGCGTTCGGCGAGTTCAAATACCCGAACGACATCGGCCCAGGTGTTTACGACATCCACAGCCCACGCGTACCGACTGAAGCTGAAGTTGAGCATCTGTTGCGCAAAGCCATCGAGGTTGTACCGGTTGAACGTCTGTGGGTTAACCCAGACTGCGGCCTGAAAACACGTGGCTGGAAAGAAACTTTGGAACAACTCCAAGTGATGATGAACGTAACCCACAAACTGCGTGCCGAACTGGCTAAATAATGTGAGTTAGATGAAAAGGCCGTCTGAAAATTTTCAGACGGCCTTTTTTTATTTATCGATATTTAAACCATAAAGATTAAGGCTTCAACAACTTACAAAATCCCTGTCGTTGTATGATGTTCTTCCACTCCTGATGTATAAACGTTCTTAGTATGGTGATACACAGTCTCTTTAGTCGTTTCAACAATATGGTTGGCTTCTGACAAGATATCGCTCAATGCAACTTTACTGCCGGTCGTATTCACCTTTTTCAGTGCTTCGCCGTTATGGCTATTGCCTTCAGAATACGTTTTGATGTCGTTTTCAAAGCGCAGCCATGAATCATACAGTTCGCCTTTGATGTCCGTCATGATTTTATTGTTGGCTACATTTAAAGATGCTTTGCCCTTAGGGTTGGTACTGTGTACGTCTACCAAAGCATCATTCAGAGTACCACCAAGTTTCAATGTGTTATTGGTGATGTTGTACTCTTTGGCATTGCTTTTCAAATAAGCAAATTCGACATAGCCGTCCGATTTTTCATGTACGGAAATTTTGTTGTCGTGAATCGTCACCGCACCATGCATCGCGACATTGCCATGGTGTTCTTCCACATAAACCGGTACCGCGCCTTTCATAATCTTGCCAATATCGGCATCGTTGCCGCTGATGGTAATGGTACCGCTGCCAATGCCGTTTTTAGATAAAACGCGGTCGTAGGTATCGTTGATGACGGCAATCAGATATTTGGTGGATTCACCGCTGATCTTGTTGTTTGCCATATTGAGCGTGTAATCCATTTTGCTTTCATGGTTACGGAACTCAATCGCGTAGGTCTGAATATTGTTTTGATAAACCGTCAGATTTTTAATGACATTATCGCTAATATCGAAATAACCTTTATCAGCCGAGTGCAAATCTTTGTATTGGGTATTGGTTTGCACCTGAATCCCTGAATACATGTGGTAGTACTTGCCTAAGTCATCATCAACATTCAAACGGAAGCTCGGGTCTTGGATAATGGTATTGCCGGTAATTTTGACTTTATCCATAGAAAACTGGCGGTTGTAGGCAACGATGCCATACAGCCGGTCACCCGTTAACACATTGTCTTCAATGACAATGCCTGTACCATCATGCACATCCAAGCCTTTGCGGTAGTTGTGGTCGGTTGTGTTTTTACGGTATGTGATGCCGTAATTGTAGCTACCCGCAGCCACAGCCATACCGTAGCCGGTACCGCCGTCCGCTTCGTGGCCGTTCCAATCCAAACGGTTGCCCTCGCCGATAAAGTTTTGTTGGAAACCGATCAGCGCACCGGCAACGCGGTTGTGGTGCAGATACGAATCAACAATACGGTTGTTTTCACCCAAAGGCAGCGCTTCATATTTTTCATCAATTTCGCCGCTTTGTACGCGCGCTTTAAAGGTCAGCTTTTGACCGTTTTCCGTTTCCAAAGAAGCGGTCGACGTAAACATCACACCAGCACGATTGGCTCCGGAAACCTCTACTTTGCTGATTAAAGTATTGTCCGCATCGTTCACCAAAATGCCGTTTACCTTGCCAAAATAGCTTAAGCCTTTGCGGTAAAAATCAGGGTTGGTATATTGAACCGACAAGTCGGCAATGGTTTTATTGTTTTGTCCATCAACCAAAATACCGGCAAATTCGCGGATATCGTTATGGTTGGTATCCGGATTGAACACGCCTGTTTGCGCCTTATCAAACGTTACTTTGGTTTTGCCCATGCCCGAACCAAACAAACCGCGCGCACCGGAAACAGTTTTATCCATCACAATCTGGTTGGAAATATAGTAAGTACCATCCAAAAAGACCATGGCTTTTTCTTTATGAGCCGCCTCTAAAGCCGCTTTAAATGCCTGAAGGCTGTCTTTTTTACCCTGCGCATCGGCACCAAAATCATTCACACGAACATAATTACCGTACTCTTTAGATTGATACACGCGGTATTTTCCAGATACACCGGCCCTGCTTTCGGCATGATCGTCAATTTTGTTTTCTTTGCCCGAACTGAGGTGGCTATCGTGACTCATATCGTGACTCATGGAGTTTTTTTTGCCGGCAGAAACGCTCGTGATTTTGTTATGGCCGTCTGAATCGTTCAAATTCTTTTTATGCGCAATTTCGATGGTTTCTTTTCCTTCGGCAATTCTGTCTTCCGCCTCTTTCTCTTTGCGGGCAGCTTCTTGTTTGGCTTTACGCTCTGCAATCGCTTTTTCGACTGCTGCTTTATGCGCTTCTTTTGCGCGTTCAACTGCCTGCGCTTTGGCTGCTGCGGCTTCGGCTATTTTTTTTGCTTTAGCCTCTTCGTAAATTTTTTGCCTTTCAGCCAGGACTTTTTCCATCGATTTATTGACTGGTTTGGCTGCCGTTACTTTATCGGTAGCGGCAGGTTTATTTGTTACTTTAGGCGCAATGGTGTTTTTACTGGAAACGCTGCTTGCAGAAGCAACGCTGGCCCGTGCGATATGCATTTTTGTCACAAGGCCGTCTGAAGATGATGAAGTGCTGTCCAATCTTGCAGCCTCAGCTACATGCACCGCCTCTCTCGTTACAGTATTTTTACCGCTTAATTGCTTGGGTTCTGGAAAAACCGACGGACTATCCCCCCAATTTTGAGTGTGTATCCATTCTTTTAGAGGAGAAGATGATTCGGAAGTGGTTTCAGGAGTTGAGGAGCCGTGACGAATATGGGTACGGCCAAGAGGAGCAAGTTTATGTGACATAATCAGCGTATTTCCTTGTATCAAATATCGTCCTTTCCCACCGCACAAGCGTGCAACAAAAAAGTTCGATTGAATAAAGAGGTAAGACGGATTCTGTCGTAACAGCAATTGCCTGTATAAAGGCCAAACTGAAGCTGGCCACTTTGAGAAACTCGGCAGCGTTTCCCCTTCTGCCGGTTTTCTGATTGGAAACGGTAATGGTGTATGGACAGAACCCTTGGATGACTTTTATAGGCAATCTGTCCGCGTACCATGTATCCGGTTATTTTTGACGGAAATGTATCAGAGTCCCTTTTTAATTGATTAGTTCATCCAAAGTTAAGTTATTTTTGATTTTTATAGCAAAATAAAAATGGTTTTATCTTGTATTACTTTCCTTTTTGGCGTGACAGAGTTAACCCCGCGAAGCCAAAAAGGAGGGAAATTCTAACACAACATGCCTTTAGCATTCCCAATTTAACTAAATTTACAAAATATACAAAATAAATATCTATAAATGTTTTTAACTTCATCGAAAAATCTATAAAATTCGATATTTTCAATATGTATTTTTACAACATAATTGCGCATTATATACCGATTATCTTAAAATACTACCGTTTATTTACAAAAATTAGTATTTTATTATTGCTTTCACCATCTAAAAACCAATAAAAAAAGGCCGTCTGAAAAAATATTTCAGACGGCCTTTTTATTACATGTGCTCTATTTAACAGACTTCGACCAACCAGCCGTGTTTATCTTCTGTCAAACCGTATTGAATGTCGGTAATCGCCTTACGGATTGCGTAACCGCGCTCTTGGCTCTTCACTTCGATTTCTTTGCCATCAATCACGAAAGAAGTTACCGGAGAAATGACCGCAGCCGTACCGGTCAGAATTGCCTCTGCGCCATTTTCCACAGCTGCTTTCAGCTCATCAACGGTAAAGTTGCGCTCGGTAATGGTGTAGCCCAAATCTTTGGCAACTGTCAGTACGGAATCGCGGGTAACTCCGTGCAGGAATTCGTCTGTCAACGGTTTGGTAATGATTTCATCGCCGTTAATCAGGATAAAGTTAGACGCGCCGGTTTCCTGAACGTCGCCATTCGGACAGAACAACACTTGGTTTGCGCCATATTCGGCTTTGGCTTTCAACACCCAAGGCATGGCGGAAGCGTAGTTGCCGCCGCATTTCACACGGCCCATATGTGGAGCGCAACGGATATGTTCGGTTTCCACCAAGATTTTAACGGGCGAACCGGCTTTGAAATAGTCGCCGACAGGAGAAGCCAAAATGTACAGCAAAGCAGTTTCAGAAGGAGAACCGGCTTTACCGATCACAGGGTCGGTACCGATCAAAGTCGGACGCAGGTAAAGAGCTGCTGGCGCATCAGGAATTTCTTCGGCAGAGCGTTTGACCAATTCAATCAAAGCATCCAAATAAGCCTCAGTTTCAGGGCGCGGCAGATGCAGAATATCCGCACTTTGCTGCATACGCGCGATATTGGCGGTCGGGCGGAACATCACGATTTTGCCGTTTGCCTGACGAAATGCCTTCAAGCCCTCAAAACATTCGCTGCCGTAATGCAAGGCATGCGCGCCGGGGGCGATTGTCAGGTCTTTGGAAGATTGCCATTCTACCGGCTGCCATTTACCTTCACGATAAGCGATAACGGGCATTTCAGCGTGAAAAACGCTGCCGAATACGGCTGGAACTGGTCTGCTCATGATGATTGCCTTTCTTATTCTGATGTGCAAAATAAATTAATTAAAGACTGAACAATACGCCTTTCAATATAGGTTTGACAAGTACCCGTCAGCATAAAGACACCGTCCCCCTGCCGTCTGAAACATGCCGTCCTATCCGAAATCCGGCAAATCGTTTAAACTGATACCATTTTTCAGACGGCCTGCCCCAACCGCGGCCAACTCGGAGTAACCCATGAAACTCATCTCTACCATCATCAAAATCTTGATTCTTCTTGTTTTCCTCCTGCTGGCCATCGCCAATACCCACACCGTATCCTTCTTCTACCTGCCCGGCCAAAACATCAATCTGCCGCTGATTGTCGTGCTTTTCGGTGCATTTATTATCGGCATCGTGTTCGGTATGTTTGCCCTCCTCGGCCGTCTGCTGTCCCTGCGCAGCGAAAACAACCGCCTGCGCGCCGAAGTGAAAAAACATGCCCACCTTTCCGAAAAAGACCTGACTCCAGTCAAAACCGAAACACCGGCAACGACTTCCGAAGCCACTCCCAAAGCGTAACGCCACCAATCAATAAAGGAATACCATGGACAACGAATTGTGGGTCATCTTACTGCCCATCGTCCTCCTCCCCGTTTTCTTCGCTATGGGCTGGTTTGCCGCGCGCGTCGATATGAAGACCGTCCTGAAACAGGCCAAAAGCATACCGGCAGGGTTTTACAAAAGCCTTGACGCCCTCGTTGACCGCAACAGCGGCCGCGCCGCGCGCGAATTGGCGGAAGTAATCGACCAACAGCCGCAGTCATACGACCTGAACCTGACTTTGGGCAAACTCTACCGCCAACGCGGCGAAAACGACAAAGCCATCAATATGCACCGCGCCCTGCTTGATTCGCCTGACACAGTCAACGAAAAACGCGCGCGCGTGCTTTTTGAATTGGCGCAAAACTACCAAAGCGCAGGCTTGGTCGACCGTGCCGAACAAATCTTCCTCGGCTTGCAGGAAGGCGATATGGCACGCGAAGCCCGCCAACACCTTTTGAGCATCTACCAACAAGATCGCGACTGGGAAAAAGCCATCGAAATGGCGCAGCTCTTGAGCCATGACGAACAAACCTATCAGTTTGAAATTGCCCAGTTCTATTGCGAAATCGCCCAAGCCGCGCTGTTCAAATCCAACTTCGACGCCGCCCGCTACAACATCGGCAAAGCACTCGAAGCCAACAAAAAATGTACGCGCGCCAACATCATCCTCGGCGACATCGAATACCGTCAGGGCAACTTCCCTGCCGCAGTGGAAGCGTATTCCGCCATCGAGCAGCAAAACCACGCCTATCTGAGCATGGTCGGCGAGAAACTCTATGAAGCCTATGCAGCGCAAGGCAAACAGGAAGAAGGCCTCAACCGCCTCATCGGCTATATGCAAACCTTTCCCGATCTTGACCTGATCAATGTCATCTATGAGAAGGCCCTGTTGCTCAAAGGCGAAACCGAAGCGGCGCAAATCGCTGTCGAACTCGTCCGCCAAAAACCCGACCTCAACGGCGTGTACCGCCTGCTTGGTTTGAAACTCAGCAATATGAATCCGGAGTGGAAAGCCGATGCCGATATGATTCGTTCCATTATCGGCCGCCAGCTGCAAAAAAGCGTCATGTACCGCTGCCGCAACTGCCACTTCAAATCCCAAGTCTTCTTCTGGCACTGCCCAGCCTGCAACAAATGGCAAACCTTTACGCCGAATAAAATCGAGATTTGATAAAGCGTTAAGCATCAAAAAAGGCTGTCTGAAATCTTTTCAGACGGCCTTTTTATTACGAAGCAAAATATCAAAGCGACTCAAAACACAGCCTTACACTCCGACAATATCTGCTCAACAACGCTGCTCTGCCCATGCCAACGCCGCCACAATCTGCGCCTCGATATCGGCATTAAATTCGCCGGCACGGTACGCATCGCGCAATTCTGTGCGACGGGTTTCATCTGCCGCAATTTGGTTCAATACCACTTGCGGAAATTCGTTAAACACAGGCCCGTCCTCTTCATGCCCCATCAAAAACAGCGCAGGAATTTTTTGGTTGGCACGGACGATTTCCTGTTGGCGCGGATTCTCAAAACGGCTGCTGTCGTCAAAATCGTTGCGGGCAATATAGTTGACGCAGATATTGGGGTTCAACTCCGCCATTTTTTGAATAAACGGCACAAACACGCGGCAATCCGGGCAATACGGCGCAGCGGCAAGCAGCCAGTTTTGCGGACGGCTGATCTTTTTAACCGCCGCCACCGTTTGCGCCGACAGCTCGGTCGCCTGATAGAGCTGCTGTTGTTTCAATTTATCTTCTTCGGTATCAAAATCCAAATATTCTGCATAAGTGGCCATACTTTACTCCTGTTCTGTTGTATCGGTTTTTCCTGCCACGCCGGTCAAAAGCGGAACAAGCAGATTGACGACGAGGTTTTCAAATAGCGGCTCATCAAGAGGTGATTCTTCCGAATGGCCAAACACCAGCTTCACTTCGGTATATTCTTTCTGCCCTTTGCTCATTTTGTTGCCGTTAAAAACCTCATGGGCTTTTCTCAAGGCAGCATCCCAATCCTCTTTCTTGTTGTACTCCTCCGCAGCAGCAAGGCTGGTTTTGGCAAAAAACGGCAAGGGGGTATTTTGTCCGATTCGGAAATATACCAGCCATTCTTTCAAAAGTTCTTTTGCTGTTTGTTGCTCGATGGCGGCATAGGTTTCAGTCTGCCCCAAGCTGACAATATAGGTTTGTCGGTTTGCAACGGATTTAGGGGCGACGGCGCAAAAAATCAAATGCTCCAACAAACGGGCAATGCGGTTGGGCGCATTGTCTTTCTGATTTAGGAACACAATGCGGCCGCATTCATAAAGATTACCAATGCTGCCTTGTAAAACCAAGTCGTCAAAGTGTGCCTCATAAGGTTCAGACGGCCTTTTGTTACTGCGTATCAGCTCGGCATCTACGTTTTTTGCAGATATTTGATACTGCTTCTGCCATAAACTGCCCAATTCGCCTACCGGCATCAGGCTTTCGGCATTCAGCCGAATGGCCGTATCTTCAAAATCTTCCCCTTTGCGCCGCGCATCCAAATAGGCATCGGCAATCCGACCTTCATGTTGCGGCTCAAACGGTTCGGCAGATTCCCATGCACCGTCCAGATACGGCTGATCCCAGCTTAAATTTTTCTTCAGCCAAACTTTGACAGGGTTGCGCCAAAAACTGACGAGCTCACCCTGATGAATGGCTTTGCCCGGCTCTTCCTGACTTAAGGCCTCAAGGAAAAACGGCTGCGCTTCCGCTTGCGGTTGATTCAACGCATCGGCGTAATCTTGGCGCGTACTGAAGAGGCCATCTGAAAGCGCGTCCTTTTGGAAATAACGGCGTGAGAACGCCTGCAAAGGATGATGTTTTACCCATTTCTCCGACAACTCGCGCCCGCTTTTCCCCGTCATGGCGGCAATGGTATCCAGCAGCTCGCTGATTAAAGAAGACGGCGCGAACTCGGCATCATTGCGTATATCGCGGCCGACATAAGACAAATACAGCATTTCGCGTGCGCTGATTAAGGCTTCGAGGAAGAGATAACGGTCGTCGTCGCGGCGGGCGCGGTCGCCTTTTTTCGGATGTTTGGCAATCAGGTCGAACACCGCCGCTTTGGTATTGCGCGGAAAATCGCCGTCATTCAGACCCAACAGGCAAACCATTTTAAATGGCAGGCTGCGCATCGGCACCATACTGCAAAAAGTAATGCCGCCGCTCAAAAATCCGGCTTGGCTTTCGCTGTCCAAAAAGCGGCGGATATGGCGGATAACGGTTTTACACGGCAACAATCCGTCAAATCCGGCCAACTGCGCCTCTTCCTGCCATTTCGCCAAAGACTGCTCAAACTGCTGCTTAGCGTATTGGTCGTCCGTATCCGGAGCAAACAGTTTCTCCAGCAAATCACGGCAACGCAGCACCCAGCCTTCCACATTGGCAGGCGCTTGCCATTGCGCCGCCATATCGGCCAAGGTACGGATAAATTCGGCAAAACCGCTGAACACGTCCAGCTGGTTGACATTGCTATGCCACGCGCTCACGCCCTGCCACATGCCGTTGCCGCCTTCGGGCAACATCCAGCCCAAGGCCAAACGCTCTACCGCCTGCTGCCAAGTAAAGAGGTTGTCTTTGCCCTCGCGCATGGTTTGGTCCAAACCCCAATGCACATTCAATCCGGCAACAGTCTCATGCAGCAGCGGCACATCTTCCTCGCTCAAACCGAAGCGTTGCAGCACCAACCGGCTTTCCAGCAAAGGCAACACCTTGTCCACTTCAAACCGGCTCTCCAGCAAGTCCAAAGTTTGCGCCAAAGCATACAGCAACGGCTGGCTGCGGCTGAGCTTCACATCCGAAATCGAATACGGCAAAGCCTGGCTGCCTGCCTGTTCCTGTCCAAAAACGGCTTCGATAAACGGGCTGTACGGCTCGATGTTCGGCGTCAACACGGCAATATCGTGCGGTTGCCAGTCGGGATTTTTTTGCAACACCAGCGACAGCTCTTCTTTCAAAATCTGCAATTCGCGCAAAGGGCTGTGTGCTGCAACGATTTTAATGGAGCCATCATTCAGCAGTTCGTCCGGCTCAACACACACTGGATTGCCGTCCGCATCGTGAACTTGAACCAAAGCCGGTTGCCCGCCTGCTTCGCCTTCTTCCTGTTGATACAAGCGTTCAGACGGCATGATTAAGTTTTGAATATCGTTTTGCAGGCAATGCAACAAGGTATCGTCTTTTCCCTCTTCATAAACCTGAATATCCTGCTCGGTTTCCACTTCCGACAGAAAATCAAAGAAATCGCGCCCCTGCTTGCCCAAAGAAGCCAACAGCGGATGCCCTGCCTGCGACAAGTCCGCCTCATCACCCCTTTTCAAAATCTGCGCCTCGTCGATAACTTCGCCCCAATATTGGCTGCTCGGGTTGAGTGCAAACACAAACACATCGCAATGCTTGGAAATTTGGTGCAACAGTTGCAGATACATCGGCGCCATTGTCGAAATGCCGAATACGAACAACCTTTGCGGCAAGACCGATTTATCCAACTGCGCCAACAGCTTTTCCCACAAGGCCACGCGGTGCGGCGCAGATTGGCTGCCGTCGTCCAAATAACGCCACAGCCGCGCCTGCCAATCCTCATCATCGCCCAAACCCAGCAGCTTCCCAGCCTGCCACGCATCAATCCAATCCGGTCGGTACACCAAATATTGGTCGAAAATATCCGCCATCTGTCCGGCAAGCTGATAATCCGCCGATGCCGAGCTATGCAAATAACTTTCCAGCTTCAGGCGCACGTTTTCGTATTCCGGGGCTGTCTGAAACGCTTCGCTGCGGAACAAATCCAGCAAACGCCAGCGCATGACTTCAGGCGAAAACGGACTGAGCGGCGGCACATCGGGAACCAATTTGCGCATCAGCTGCCACGCCAAACCGGCAGGCAGGCTGAACTTCAAATTCGCCGCCACGCCGAGTTCGCGCGCAAAAAACACATTCAGATAACGCCGCATACCCTGGCTCTGTACCACCACTTCTTCCTGCGCCAATACAGAGTCCAAGGGCGAAGCCTGATGAATACGCGCGCACATTTCGGCAAGCGATTCCAAACGGTCGGATTGAAAGAGATAAAACATGACATGCCATCAAAAAAACAATTACGCGCATTATAATGCCATCAGGGCAAACGGTTCAGCAGCGTATGAAAATAAAAGGCAAAAGATTACGGTAAAGGCCGTCTGAAATCGCTTTTCAGACGGCCTTTGCCGTTTAAATATCGTGGACAGCGCAAACGCTGGGCTTTGATGTATTTCTTTTTGAACTTCGGCTTTATTCGATCTTAATTCCCACACAAAATAAAAACCTGCTTCCCTCAAAGCAGGTTTTGAATCTATCTGACTCAAGCAGGCGGCAACGGCGCGCCTTCGGGATGTTTGTAGCGGTTGTACATAAACAAATATTGTTCCGGAAAACGGCGTATCCAATATTCGGTATTTTCATTGATCACGCGCGCGTCGTTCTCCTTATCGCCGTTCAATTCGCCGCGCAAAGGCTCGATGTGCAAGACAAAGCCTTTACCGTCGGGCAAACGCTCGCCGCAGAAAAACAAAGCCTTCACGCCTTTGACTTGCGCCAGCTTGCCCGCCAACGTCATGGTGTAGGCAGGTTTGCCGAAAAAGTCCACCCACACGCCGTCGCCACCTTCTTCGGGAGACGGTACATGGTCCGGCAACACAATGGTCGCTTCGCCGCCGCGCAGGGCCTTGATAATTTGTTTGACGCCCTGAATACTGGTCGGCGCAGTCTTGCCTTTGCCGCGCACGCGCCCTGCCTGCATCACCGCATCAAATGCCTTAATTTTCGGCGGCTTGTACATCGCTGTCAGCGGAAACGGCAGTTGCTGGCTGATGTAGCGGCCGGCCAAATCATAGCTGCCGATGTGCGGCGTGATAAACAGCAAACCTTCGCCCGCACTCAAGGCCGTCTGAACATGTTCCCAACCGTTGACGCTGACAAACAGGTTTTCAATTTCCTCAGGCCGTCTGAAAAACGCCACCGGCAATTCCAAGCCGCCTTTTGCCGTTTCACGGAAAACTTTTTTCACCGCCTCGTCCGTCGGGTTCAAACCGGCAAGTTTCATGTTTTCGAAAACACGCCGGCGATCTTTCGACAGCACGCGGAAACCCAAACTGCCGAGCAGATTGCCTAATTTGTGCAACCAAGCCAAAGGCAGCGCGGCCAAAAATTTAAAAACAAAGGTAACAAGCGTTTGCATAAGGTTTTACCAAAATGAAGTGGACAGATTGTAAACGAAACAGGCCGTCTGAACAAAACAGACTTCGGGCAAATATATTGCGGCACACCTGCTTTTCTGCTACTATCCGCGCTGCATTAAGAGTTGGGAATTCCATGCCAACCTGCTTTTCAAACGGAAAGGTAAGGTGGACGGTTGAAAAACCGATGTGGCTCGCCAGAGCAATCCAAACCCGCTTAATGCGGGAATTTTTTTGCCTGTAAGAAACGCGCAACAGGATTCCGAAACAGCAGGCAAGTGCGAATGTTTCTCACTTGTATAGAGAAAAAGCGGAGTTTTTGTTATGATTTCCGCTGTCCGAAATAAAAGGCCGTCTGAAAACACAGCAGCCTGTTTTTAATGAAAGAATAGCAATGAGCGAATATCTGTTTACTTCCGAATCGGTATCCGAAGGCCATCCGGATAAAGTTGCCGACCAAGTATCCGATGCGATTTTGGATGCCATCTTGGCGCAAGACCCAAAAGCGCGTGTCGCCGCAGAAACCTTGGTCAACACAGGCTTATGCGTATTGGCAGGCGAAATCACCACCACTGCCCAAGTGGACTACATCAAAGTCGCACGCGAAACCATCAAACGCATCGGCTACAACTCCTCCGAGCTGGGCTTTGACGCCAACGGCTGCGCAGTCGGCGTGTACTACGACCAACAATCCCCCGACATCGCCCAAGGCGTGAACGAAGGCGAAGGCATCGACTTAAACCAAGGCGCGGGCGACCAAGGTTTGATGTTCGGCTATGCCTGTGACGAAACCCCTACCCTGATGCCGTTTGCCATCTATTACAGCCACCGCCTGATGCAGCGCCAAAGCGAATTGCGCAAAGACGGCCGCCTGCCTTGGCTGCGTCCTGATGCCAAAGCGCAACTAACCGTGGTTTACGACAGCGAAACCGGCAAAGTAAAACGCATCGACACCGTCGTCCTGTCCACCCAGCACGATCCGTCTATCGGTTACGAAGAGCTGAAAAACGCCGTGATCGAACACATCATCAAACCAGTTCTGCCGTCTGAAATGCTGACTGCCGAAACTAAATACCTGATCAACCCGACTGGCCGCTTCGTTATCGGCGGCCCGCAAGGCGACTGCGGTTTGACCGGCCGTAAAATCATCGTCGATACCTATGGCGGCGCAGCTCCGCACGGCGGCGGCGCATTCTCCGGCAAAGACCCGTCCAAAGTGGACCGTTCCGCCGCTTACGCCTGTCGCTATGTTGCGAAAAATATCGTAGCCGCCGGTTTGGCAACCCAATGCCAAATCCAAGTTTCCTACGCCATCGGCGTTGCCGAACCGACTTCGATTTCCATCGATACTTTCGGCACCGGCAAAATCAGCGAAGAAAAACTGATTGCCCTGGTTCGCGAACATTTCGACCTGCGCCCCAAAGGCATCGTCCAAATGCTCGATCTGCTGCGCCCGATTTACAGCAAATCCGCTGCCTACGGTCATTTTGGCCGCGAAGAGCCCGAATTTACTTGGGAGCGCACCGACAAAGCAGCCGCATTGAAAGCAGCCGCAGGCGTATAAAAAAATAATAAAGGTCGTCTGAACGGGAGTTTCAGACGGCCTTTTTACATCTAAATATTCAAAACCTTTTTACGGACGACACATCATATTTTCATAAAAACAGTGCAACGAAATTTTGGATTGCTATGCTGTCTTTGTGAATCTACATAAATAAAATTGAAAGAATACATCATGAAAAAATGGCTGCTGGCTGTTTTGCCTGCCACCGCACTGGCTGCTCCGCCTCAAGGCTTTTATCAAAATTACAAAGACTGGGACATTGCTTGCGACAATACCGGCACCTGCCGTCTTGCCGGATATCAGGCAGATGAAACAGAACCGCCGGTTTCTATCCTGTTTACCCGACAAGCAGGGGCGAACGCCTCCGTAATTGGCGAAGTTTCCCTGCTGCCATTTAATGACGATAACGCACAACTTGCCAACATTGCGGCACACAACGAATTGGTATTGAATGGTAAATCACTGGGCAAATTGGCGTTCAATAAAAAAGGCCAAGGCAAATTGAGCAACGCGCAAACCAGCGCCTTACTCGAAGCATTGAAAAAAGAGAGCAAAATCAGCATCCGCTCTGGAAAATATGAATGGCACTTGTCCGACCAAGGTGCAGCGGCGGCGATGTTGAAAGCGGACGAATTTCAAGGCCGTCTGAATACGCCCTCCGCGCTGATCCGCAAAGGCAACAGCAGTCAGGCCGTATTAAATCCTCAGCCCAAACCCGTAATCCGTGCCGTTGCCGTACCACAAAAAGCAAGCTATATGCTGGAACAGGACACACCGCGCCACCGCGCCGTCATGAAGCTCTTGAGCGAGAGCAACCGCGTTTCCGAAAGCGACGATAATTACTGTTATGCCCTGCACAATAAAGAGCAAATGCATTGGAACCGCAGCCTAAGTATTTATCCGCTCAACAAACAACAAGTATTGGTAGAGGCCACCTGTATCGGCGGCGCTTATCAAACCAGTGGTTACTATGCCATTGCCAACAAAGAACTGACCAAGATCGAACAAGTGCTACCGCCAATGACATACGGCGGTCATGGCGGATTTGATGAAAAAACAGCCACACTCAGCGGCAGCTTCAAAGGCCGCGGCATAGGCGATTGCTGGTCTGGCAATACGGCTGTATGGGACGGAAAAACCTTTGTCCGTAATGAGGAACACACCACCGGTTCATGCAAAGGCTTTGCAGGCGGCGCGTGGCTGATGCCTATTTTTGAAACCCGTATTGAGCGTTAAAACACGTTGAATATTTACGGCAGAAAGCAAAAGCCGTCTCAAAAATTCTCGTTTTCAGACGGCCTTTTTCCTTATACAATAGCCACTTGAATTTCTATATACATTCTGAATAAAGGATACGGATTATGTTCGGCAAACAACTTTTTGAAGAAGTCAGCTCCAAAATCAGCGAAACCATCGCCAACAGCCCTGCCAAAGACATGGAAAAAAACGTTAAAGCCATGCTCGGCAGCGCGTTCAACCGCATGGATTTGGTGACCCGCGAAGAATTCGACATCCAACAACAGGTTTTGATTAAAACCCGTACCAAACTGGCTGAATTGGAAGCCCGTTTGGCCAAACTCGAAGCTGCTCAAGAGCCTGAAGAAGCTGCTTTGAAAGCTGCTGAAGCCGCTGCGGAAGAAGCTGTTGCCGAAATCAAACAACAAACCGAAGCTGCCGAATAAGGCCGTCTGAAACATGTCGCTTGCTTTGGTTTACAGCCGCGCCTTAAGCGGCATGAATGCGCCGTTGGTCGAAGTGGAAGCCCACCTTGCCAACGGTTTGCCACATTTCAATATCGTCGGTTTGCCTGATACTGAAGTCAAAGAAAGCCGCGACCGTGTGCGTGCCGCCATCATCCAAAGCGGCTTCGACTTTCCCGCCAAGAAAATTACCGTCAACCTCGCACCGGCCGACCTCCCAAAAGAATCAGGCCGTTTCGATTTGCCAATTGCCTTAGGCATTCTTGCCGCATCGGGACAAATCAACCCTGAAAAGCTCTCGCAATATGAGTTTGCCGGAGAATTGGCGCTGTCCGGCCTGCTGCGTCCCGTACGCGGCGCGCTGGCCATGGCATGGCAGGGAATGCAGGCAGGCCGTTCGTTCGTCTTGCCGCAAGAAAATGCCGAACAGGCTGCCGTCATGCGCGGTATCGCGGTTTATGGTGCGCGTTCTTTAGGCGAAGTGGCCGCACATTTAAACGGTATCGAACCGTTGATACAAACTGAATGCAAGCTGACGCAAAGGCCGTCTGAACAAAGTAAAATTCCTGATTTAGCCGATGTCAAAGGCCAACATACCGCCCGCCTTGCTTTGGAAATCGCAGCGGCAGGCGGACACAGCCTGTTGATGATGGGCCCTCCGGGTACGGGCAAGTCCATGCTTTCGCAACGTTTACCCGGAATCCTTCCGCCTTTGACCGAAGACGAATTGGTCGAAGTATGGGCTTTGCGTTCGCTTCTGCCCAACCATCAACAGCAACTCGACAGCAACCGTCCTTTCCGCAGCCCTCATCACAGCGCCAGCTCGGCTGCCATGGTGGGTGGCGGTTCAGACCCACGTCCGGGCGAAATTTCATTGGCGCACCACGGTGTGTTGTTTTTAGACGAATTGCCCGAGTTTGACCGTAAAGTATTAGAAGTATTGCGCGAACCTTTGGAAAACGGCGAAATCCATATTTCCCGCGCCGCACGCCAAGCAGTTTATCCAGCCAAATTCCAACTTGTCGCCGCCATGAACCCCTGCCCTTGCGGCTATCTTGGTCATCCGTCCAAACCTTGCCGTTGCACGCCTGAAAGCGTTGCCCGCTACCGCAACAAAATTTCAGGGCCATTGCTCGACCGTATTGATTTAACCATCGAAGTACCCAGCCTTTCTGCTGCCGAGTTGATGCAACAAGAAGCAGGCGAATCCAGTGCCACCGTATTGGAACGCGTTACCGCCGCACGTAAAATCCAATACAACAGACAAGGCAAAGTCAATGCAGAACTGAGTGTCGGCGAGCTTGATGGCAAAGCCCGCATCCAAAAAGAAGCGCAAGAAGCCTTGGGAACCATGCTCGAAAAACTGTCCCTTTCCGCACGAAGTTTCCACCGCATCATGCGCGTCGCCCGTACGCTGGCCGATTTGGCAGGCGACGAAGAAGTCAGCAAAACCCATGTGATGAAAGCCATCGGCTTCCGTCGCGCCCTTTAACTTTTCAGACGGCCTGAATCTTTATGTTTAAGTAAAACTAGAGTAAACAAAGCATCAGGATTTTGCCGTCTATAACGGTTATTGATAAAATATCGAATCCAAACTCAGACAGTCTCCTTTCAGGCCATCTGAACACATTATTACAAGGTAAGTCATGAAAAAATCTACACAATATGGTAAAGGCTTGGCCGGTTTCTTTTTCGGCCTGATACTGGCAACAGGTATTATTGCCGGTATTTTGTTCTTCTTGAACCAAGGCAACCAAAACGTTTTCAAAGAGCTGACTCAGCCTAAACAAAGCGAAGAACCTGAAATCCTGAAACCTCAGGACAAAGCAGAGAAACGCCCAGCTACCGACACTTCATCTACCCAAGCAGATGAAGAAAAAGCCAAAGCAGAAAAAGAAGCGGCAGAGAAAGAAGCCAAAGCTAAAGAAGAGGCTGAAAAGGCCGCCAAAGAAGCTGAAGAAAAAGCTCAAGCAGAAAAAGAAGCTCAGGAAAAAGCCGAACAAGCAGAACGTGAAGCCAAAGAAAAAACAGAGCAAGCCGCTGCTGATAAAGCCGAACGCGAAGCTAAAGAAAAAGCTGAAAAAGCTGCCGCCGATAAAGCCGAACGTGAAGCCAAAGAAAGAGCAGACAAAACTGCTGCCGACAAAGCCGAACGCGAAGCTAAGGAAAAAGCTGCGAAAGCTGAAGCAGAAAAAGAAGCTACTAAGAAAAAACTGGCCGAGAAAAAAGCCGAGTTAGAGAAAAAACGCGCAGAAAAAGCCAAAGCAGAAAATGAAGTTGCCGATAAAGCTGCTAAAGACAAAAAAGCAGCCGACCAGCTGACAGCCAAACAAAAAGAGCGTGCCGAGCGCAAACTGGCCGAGAAAAAAGCGGCCGAAGCCAAGAAACAAAACAAGCCGACACCTGAGCAAATCCTCAACAGCGGCAGCATCGAAAAAGCACGTAAAGCAGCAAATGCCTCTGCAACAAAAGAAAGCAGTAACGCTGCAAGTAAACAGTCAGCAGAAAAAGCCGAAGCAGCTGCCAACAGCGGTAAAAAAGCATTCCTGCAGCTTGGTTCATATGCAGACCGCTCCAGCGCAGACTCACAACGTGCAAAACTGGCTATTTTAGGTGTATCTTCCAAAGTGGTGGAATCGCAAAACGGCAACAAAACCATTTACCGAGTTCAAAGTAACACCATGCCGCAGGAAGCTGCTGTAAAACTGCAAAAAAACCTGCAAGGCCATAATATCAACAGCTTGATTCGTTCTAGCAAATAATGGAATCACTGATGAAGCAGCGTATAAAACAAACCATTGCCGCACTCAGCCTGAGCCTGCTCAGCCTGAGTGTGCAGGCTGCTACCGAAGGTGTGGACTATACTGTTCTTAGTCGTCCTATCCTGCAGCAACAAGCCGGAAAAATTGAAGTACTTGAGTTTTTCGGCTACTTCTGCGTTCATTGTTACCATCTCGATCCGGTTTTGTTGCAACACAGCAAAACCTTCGCTAAAGATGTTTCCTTACGGACAGAGCACGTCGTTTGGATGCCTGAAATGTTGGGTTTGGCCAAGGTGGCCGCAGCCGTCAATCTTTCAGGTTTGAAATATCAAGCCAATCCAGTCATCTTCAAAGCAGTTTACGAACAAAAAATCAACCTGGCCGATACCAATGTATTCCGATCATGGGTGGGCAAACAAACAGGTTTTGACAGTAAAAAACTGCTTCAAGCCTACAACAGTCCTGCTGCCGCATCGGCTGCTGCAAAAATGCAGCAATTGACGGAAACTTATCGAATTGAAAACACACCAACTGTCATCGTCGGTGGTAAATACAAAGTCAATTTCAGCGGTACCGACTGGAAAGCCGGTATGAAAACCATAGACGAGCTCATCGTCAAAGTCCGCCGCGAACAATCCTCAAAACCACTTTAACTATTCAACAAAAGAAAGACGGCCTCAAGGCCGTCTGAAAACTTATGGACATTCTGATTTTATTTAAAGCACTAATTCTCGGTATCATCGAAGGTTTAACCGAGTTTCTCCCTATTTCCAGTACCGGTCACTTGATTGTATTCGGTGACTTAATGAACTTTCAAAGCAACGGAAAAGTATTTGAAATTGCTATTCAACTTGGTGCCGTATTAGCCGTCGTATTTGAATACCGCCAACGATTTACCCATATCATAAAAGGACTGGGTAAAGAACGAACAGCCAATCGCTTTGTACTGAATTTATTTATTGCATTCATACCGGCTGCGGTTGTGGGTCTATTGTTCAGCAAACAAATCAAATTACACCTTTTCAACCCAATTACCGTTGCTACCATGCTGGTACTGGGTGGTTTCTTCATTTTATGGGTTGAAAAACGCCAAGCAACAGTCAAACCCAAAGTCAATCATGTAGATGATATACGCCCAATCGACGCATTTGTTGTAGGATGCGCCCAAATTTGTGCCCTTATACCTGGTACATCACGTTCAGGCAGTACGATCATGGGCGGTATGTTGTGGGGGCTGGAACGTAAAACAGCTACTGAATTCTCATTCTTCCTTGCTGTACCGATGATGATTGCCGCAACAGGTTACGACATCTTAAAAAACTACAAACTCTTTACCTTGCAAGATGTCGGACAAATTGCCATCGGTTTTATCGCAGCATTTATCGCCGGTTTATTGGCAGTAAAAGCTTTGCTGAAATTTGTCTCCAGTAAAAACTATGTGCCTTTTGCCTACTACCGCATCGTATTCGGTGGTCTGATTCTCCTTACTTGGATGTTAGGCTGGGTCAGCTGGAGCGAATAACCCCTCCCCCCAAAGGACGTGCCTGAGCACGTCCTTTTTCTTTATCCGCATTCTCCCTTTCGATCAGGTTTCTACCCCGTAAAAGGCCGGCACTCCGCATCATTACCCCTAAATATCTCCTCGCCGTCCGTACAGCTGCCCTTCCCCTTCATCTTTCCGCACACCACTGCCGTCAGCGACTCGTTCAAGCGCAATATCCTCGGCTCCGCCTCCCTGTCCAACGCCACCGCCTTCAAAGTAAACTTCCCTTCCAGGATCCCCTTAGCCTGACCGCTCATCCTGATACAGAAACCGCCCGCCTCCTTCACCGGCAGCTCCGGCCACTTCGTCGACGTCAGCTTAAAGCTGCCCTTTTTCGTATAGAACTGCTCCATAAAGCGCACATTTTCCAGCAGGGCGGCATGCGCCGCGCGCAGGTTGGCCGATCGAACCGATTCCCGGTAGGCCGTAAATGCCGCCGTCGCCAATATCGAAGCCACCAATATCACCACCAACAGCTGTATCAAAGAATAGCCCCTCTGTACAGTTGCCCTATTCCGTTTTCCGTCAAATGACTTTGAGTACATATCTTTATTCCCTTTATCTTTTATCCCCCTATCCAACAAGAGGCTATCCGTTTATCCCTTTACCCAATGGCCCCGTTAGCCCAAGCTCTCATTCCCGGCCCCATACAAAGCCGCCCGTCAGCCCAAACCGGCAAACGGTTCGGCCTCGGGGCGGC